>JAWBOR010000160.1:0-4363 GCA_038826015.1 Bathyarchaeia archaeon | reverse complement strand
AATAAAAGCCGAAATTAGAGTTATGGACTACGAGGCGATAGACAAAATGATAACAAAGAATGACATAAGAATTGCTGCCTTCCATCAAACTATGGTTCCTGATCCGGACTATTATCTTCGAAGAACTTACATGACCAACGGAGACTTCAACACATGGGGATATTCAAATCCTGAAGTAGACAGATTGCTGGAAGAAGGGATTAAGAAATTTGAAGAAGCTGAGAGAAAAGAAATCTACAAGAAGGTTCAAGAAATAGTCTGCAGCGATCTACCGATAATACACCTTGCATTCTACAAAGTTCCTGTTGTTTACAACGAAAAAGTCACAAATGTAAAGTTCAAACCAGCTGCACACGATCTCTGGTTAACTCAAACGATTGAGAAAAGATGATCGCTTACTTAGCAAAAAGTTTGACAATGGTATTTTTTGTCTTTTTGTCCACCACATTCCTGACCTTCTTGATGCTAGAGCTAACCCCCGGAGATACTGCGGAAATTATCATTAAGAAAATTTTTGTTGGAACTATAGAATACGTTCCGAGCACCGAGGAGAAGGAGTATGTAAAAGACGTATTTGAGTTGAGAGACTCAGCTTACATCGCTTACGTGAAATGGTTGCTTAGAGCAATTCAGGGGGATCTGGGGACATCCTATGTTACGGGAAGGAGCGTTTTATACGAGATCTCCATTAGATTACCCTACACTACCCTGCTTGCTGTTCTTTCAATTTCTATAGCATCTGTGATCTCTTTACTTTTGGGAATGCTTTCGGCTCAGAAAGGGGGCTGGGCGGATAGGATGACTTCATTATATTCATCTTTGTTCATCTCCATGCCGAGCTTTTGGTTGGCCTTGATTTTAATCATCCTTTTCTCTGTCAATCTGAGGATTCTCCCGATAATTGGATTCGTTGGGGTAGAAAGTCTTTTAATGCCTGCTATAACTTTGTCATTACCAATTTCGGCTGTTTTGACACAAGTTGTAAGAGCAAGTTTTGTTGAGGAAATGGAAAAAGAATACGTGAGAACTGCCATATCAAAGGGGCTGAAGGAAAATGAAATCTTCAGGAAACACGTATTAAAGAATTCAATGATCCCCGTTGTAACTCTTACAGGGCTTCAATTTGCAAACTTAATGAGCGGAGTTGTGATAGTTGAAACGATCTTTAGCTGGCCTGGTATTGGAAAATTACTATTAGATTCTGTGGATTACAGAGATATACCGGTAATCCAAGGATGTGTAACTTTCATAACTCTGATCTTTGCTATTACGAACCTGCTTGTGGATCTTTCTTATAAAATCTTAGATCCAAGAGTGAGAATGTGAATCTAATCTATCCATCTCTAATCACATTTCTTCTGCTAGTAAGCTTAGCTTTACCAGCAGAAACCGAAAAAATAGATTTAGAAAAAGCTTTAGTAGCTCCAAATTTCGAATATCCATTTGGCACGGATTATCTTGGAAGAGATGTTTTTTCAAGAGTTTTAAAGGCTTTGAGCATAGATATAGGTTTGAGTTTGCTTATCGTTTCGACATCTGCAATAATTGGAATTCTGCTTGGATTAATTTCGGGTTATTACAAAATCTTTGACAAACTAATAACTCCTATTGTCGATGCTTTTCTGGCATTCCCCGAAATAGTTTTTGCTTTGGTCATAGTCAGCTCTCTTGGTCCGGGAATGCTCACAACTGCCATGGCATTGATCGCATTTGGATGGATGAGGTATACGAGATTGGTTAGGGGCTTGGTTTTCTCTCTCAAAGAGAGGGATTTTGTAACGATGCTAAGATCAATTGGAGCTTCCGATAGGAGAATAATCTTTCTCCACATATTGCCCAACGTAATTCCCCAAACGATTCCGCTAATAACTTACCATCTCGGACATTCGATCGTCTCCATCTCAGCCCTCGGTTTTCTCGGTCTCGGAGTTCAGCCACCAACTCCCGAGTTAGGCGCGATGCTAAACGAGGGTAGATTTTATCTCATGAGCGCGTGGTGGTTAACGTTTTTCCCAGGAATCTTTATCGTTTTACTCACCTTCCTGTTCATAGGTTTTGGAAACAGTCTAAATGAGGTGAAAAGAAATGTTATTAGAGATTGAGAACCTAAACGTAAGTTTCTGGTTAAATTCGTCAGTAGTGAAAGCAGTTAGAGATGCGTCGCTTAAAATGAAAAAAGAATGTCTCGCTCTTATAGGGGAAAGCGGTAGTGGAAAGTCTGTTCTTGGAATGTCGATCATGAGGATTTTGCCAAAGAATGCAAAATTAGATGGAAAGATAATTTTTAATGGTAAAAATCTTTTGGAAATCGGCGAAGAAGAGATGAGAAAAATGAGAGGACTTAAGATTGCCTGGGTCCCCCAAAATCCTGCATCTTCGCTTAATCCTGTAATTAAGATAGGTCATCAGGTTAGCGAGGTTATGATTGCACATGGAATTGATAAAAACACGGCGTTTGAAAAGACTCTCGGGTTATTCGAATCTTTGGATTTACATCCCGCGAAATTCTTAGAAAGAAAATATCCTCACGAGTTAAGCGGAGGAATGAAGCAAAGAGCCGTCGTTTGTATGGGGATCGCTAACAAACCCGAGCTTTTAATAGCCGATGAACCAACGAAGGGGGTGGATGCCGTTAAAAGAAAAGCTATTGCAAAAATTTTTTCCAAACTCAAAGAGATCTCCGCTATGCTTTTGATTACCCATGACACAAGCTTCGCGAAATATTTGGCTGAAAAAGTTGCTGTAATGTACTGTGGGCAAATCTTGGAAGTTAGAGAAACAGAAGAATTTTTTAAAGAACCTTTGCATCCCTATTCCAAAGCCTTACTCAATTCATTGCCTCCAAAACTTGTTCCAATAAAGGGAAATCCACCAAGTATGGTGAATCCTCCAGAGGGATGCGCTTTTCATGATAGGTGCGACTACGCTAGGGAAATTTGCAGCAAAGAAATTCCGAAACATGGCGATGTGAGGTGCTGGCTTTATGCTTGAAGGAAGGGGTTTGACCAAAGTCTTTACTTCTGGTTTCTTTGGTAAAAAGAGGTTTTTTGCTGTAAGAGATGTCGATATAAGCATTAAAAAAGGCGAAGTTATCACTTTGCTTGGAGAGAGCGGAAGCGGTAAGTCGACGCTGGCAAAGCTTTTATGTCTTCTTTTAGAGACAACAGAGGGAGATGTTTTGCTTGATGGTTTTCGTGTTACAAAGCTGAGAGGAAAAGAGTTAAAGAATTTCAGAAAAAAAGTCCAAATGATACCCCAGCATCCTGAAGAAGCTTTGGATCCGAGATGGAAAATTTTGGACAGCGTTGTTGAGCCAGCGAAGATTCATGGCATCATTGATAAAGATGAAGAGGATTTTGCAATCGAATTGGTTGAACTCGTTGGACTAAAGAAAGAGCACCTTGAAAGATATCCAAAAGAGTTAAGCGGTGGAGAATTGCAAAGAGTTGTGATTTCAAGAGCTATATCTCTTCAGCCACATTTTTTGATTTGTGACGAGCCAACTTCGATGCTCGATGCATCCATTCAAGCCTTGATAATTCGGCTTTTGCTCGAACTCCAGAAAAAATTCAAGATGGGTATATTGTTTATAACCCACGACGTTGATTTAGCGAGAGCAATCTCGGATAAGAGTCTGATAATGTTTAGGTGCGAAATTGTTGAAGAAACTTCACTTGAAAATGCCCTGCATCCGTATACAAAACTCCTGATGAGTTCTGAAATTCCGGAGATCCATAACTTTAGCGATCAATTATCTGGATGCCAATTTTTTAGCTACTGTGATCGAAGACTAAAAATTTGCGAAACAAAAAAACCGGAGTTGATCGATTTAGGAGAGAAAAAAGTCCGATGTCATCTTTATAGCTAAATATACGAGCTCCTTTATTATCCCTATCGCTGTTTTGGGACTTGAGGAGATTATTAAGAAGCCATGTTTCCTGAACAAAGGGAGCAGAGCTTGGAGGAGTTCTCTTGCTATCTGAATAGTTAGTTTGCGCATGAAGTCCCTCTTCTCTTGTTCAGAAACCATGCAACCAACCCGGTTACTGTTTGTCGAAAGTGAACTACCTGATTTACATTTAAATATTATGAAATTAATATTATGAAATCGCTTTGAAAATTTCTTTCCGCATAATCGCAAATAAGCAGCAATTAAAAAAACTCAAATAAATCCTCCTCTCTCGCGATTGGTATTTCATCTAGACTTTCATTTCAAATGGATTGTAACTGAGAAATTCAATAGCTCTCATTCCCGCTCTTATCCCAAGGGCAAGAAAAGGACCAGAATGACCATGGAATCTTGACGCAGAAGCAATTAAGATCTCCCAAATTCCTAGACTGCTATGCATGTAATACTCATTCG
>JAWBOR010000159.1:0-4391 GCA_038826015.1 Bathyarchaeia archaeon | reverse complement strand
CACAAACAAATCCTTCGCCGCGATGACCTGTGCATCCGCAGGCACCATATCCCCAGCCGATAGGTAGATGATGTCGCCTGGAACGATCATGGAGATCTTCACCTCCCGTTTAACGCCGTCCCTGAGAACCGTCGCGGTTGTAGCCACCTTCTCCTTCAGTATCTCCGCAGCCTTCTCCGCCTTGGATTCTTGGTAAAAGTCGAGGATCACACTCATCAAAACTATAGAAAATATGATGGTGAAGTTTACGATCTCCCCGAGGAAGCCGCTGATCAACCCGGCAATCAACAGAATAATTACTAGGGGACTCCGGAAATGAGAGAGAAAATCAGCAATAGCCGTTCTCCTCTTTCTCCTGGCAAGCTCATTGTAACCATATGTTATCAAGCGTTTTTCTGCTTCTTCAGAGGACAGCCCCGACGAGGAAGTGTTTAAACGGGCGAGAAGCTCATCTATAGGCAAACCTAGAAGCTCTTCGGTATTCGGTAAAGCCCAGCTCGAGACCTCACTTAAATCCAGCCTCTCTACGCCTTGACCTTTCATCGCATATACCCCCCTATCGCTTTTAAATAGTTCTCGAGCTGAGCCCTGTACTCTTACGCCTGCACATTCTTGAAATAAATCTTTCTGACTCATCTAAGGATCTCTAAGGTGCCCCGGTCAAAGGAGATTATTGAAGAAAGCGGAGAATATTAGGATGGGGTGTCCATCTATTTCTGTCAGTACTGTCAGCCATACCCTCCTTTTCGAGATCGTACCCCGTCGCTCTACTATTCTTTCCGATATCCCTATCCGCATCGGTTATGCCTTTAAGGACTAGCTTCTCTAGAGACGTAGAAGATTCTTCCACAGGCGTCAAGATGACCCCTTTAAGACTGATCTAATAAATATCCTTTATTTCTTTATATTTAGGTGTATTCTGATCTTCAGAGATGATGGCGCCGGGAGTGGGATTCGAACCCACGTGGGCCGAAGGCCCAATGGCTACCACGTTTAGCCCATTTCCCCTGCCTGGGATCTCGAGGCCATCGCCATACCGCTAGGCGATCCCGGCGCCCAATAAACAGAGAGGGAAAGCCTTAACTTAAGGTTTCCTTAACTCCAATGGAATCCACTGAGGCTCGATCCATTACTCGATACTTTGGGAAGCCCGAACGGATGCAGACCTATGAAATTACAAAGGCAAAAGGGCATATATTGACCGTGATAGCTATGGGCTATCATAGAAGTAAAGCAAGATATGAGATAAACAATTTTTGTAGCTTCGGTTAAATAATTTTGGAGTAGGTTCAATACTATACCTATGGATTTTTAATGGACTTACCGGTGGGTCTTCTAGCAATGAATAATAGGGGATAATTGGGTTATACGCGTATGGTCGGAGACGGATTTATGGTCTTATTCCCTGCTAGATATTGTTATAATGTAGTCTGCTGTGTCTGCGCACATGTCTGCTGCCTGCTCGATGAATTCTATAGTCGTCGAAAATTGTAAGGGCTCCGGGGTTCATTTGCCCTGTAAACTCAGTGCCATGACGCCTAAATTACAAAGTGGTATATTCATTAATTTATTTTTAAAAATAAATTAATGCTACATCTCTTTTGCAAACCGACATGAGGTCACTATCTCATTTTTAATGCGCAGTAATCTACACTATCGATCCCTTTCAATTCCCTTGGGCTGTAATGTCCACTATACCTTCTTTGCATTACTTTTTCCACAAATCAGCAAATTTTCGGTTATAAATTATTAAACGAAATGAAAAAATATTATTCTTTCATTCTTTAGAAATTTTTGAAAAACAAAGCCAAATTTTCAGTTAGCCGCTGTTAACAGAAAAATGAATTTTGGTTAGCGACGATTAATTGCGTAAACATTTTCAAGATGAATGCGAAATTATAATTCAGACATTGTCTTGGTGGCCTTCGATCTATGAGAGTACGATTAAACCTCAGAGATCCAAAACAGGGGCGAGTTGTTTTGCCTACAAATTATAATTACCTAATTCAAGCTTCGATTTATCGTAATATTTCGCGAGAATTGGCTGACTTCCTACATGACAAGGGTTTCCTTTTCGGCAAGAGACGATTTAAAATGTTTACGTTCTCAAGGCTTGAAGGCTGTTGCAGAATAAATAAAGGTAACAAGCAGTTTGTTTTTGAGGGTGACTTAACCTTACAAATTTCCTCTCCCATTGAAAAATTTATTGGAGACCTCGCAACCACGATTGTAAAGAAAGGCTTCATCGTTTTAGGCGAACGCGTGCTTAGAGTAGTTGATTTGGCTTTCCCTGCGAAACCTAGTATTAAAAATGGTGCGTTAAGAATCCGCATGCTTTCTCCTTTAACAGTATATAGCACGCTTATGACTCCTGAGGGCAAGAAAAAGACGTATTATTTTTCACCTTATGAGAAGGAGTTTTCAGCTCTTGTCAATTCTAATATAAGAAAGAAACACTCTTTACTTTCTGGCAAAAACATAAAATCGGACATTAAGATTAAACCATTAAAGGTTAAAGAGGTGATCACGCTGTATAAAGGGACGGTTGTGAAGGGTTGGATGGGCCAATTTCTTTTAACTGGTCCGAAATCGCTGATCATGACTGGGTATGAAACAGGACTAGGGGCTAAAAACTCACAGGGCTTCGGGATGTTTGAGGTGATTTAATGTTTCGGGCTTTAAAGGAAATTGGCGAGGCCGCCCTCTCTGCCGGCGGATGTGAATTCAAAATTGAAAAAATAAAGGGCAAAGGCGATGAAACCTTGCTTGCAAAGGTAATCTTCAACTTGGACAACGGGAAGCTGGAATGCGACTCTAACTTTAAATGCGATGAAAAAGTGGCGGAGGGATACCTCTGGGTCGGCAATGCGAAAGGTCAAAAACCGCAGATGATGCTCACAACTAACAACCCACAATATCTGCTTAATTCAAGCAAGCCTAAAAAATGGGCAATTGGACAGATAATTCGCACCTTCGATGGAAAACTCAGTGACGCAGATGCGGTGAACCTCCTATCACTCCTCAAGAAAGTAGAGAGGTTCTTCTCTGAAAAGAAAAGCTATGTCGAGGATCTGGAGGGGCTGCTCGGCGAAGAAAAGAAACGTGTTGCCCTCTACACTGCCTGTGTGAGAAAGAATGGGGCGATCATAGACTTGGTAAAGGAGGCGGGCTACAAGAAACTCTTGTATTATGTGGCTTATGTAAGCGAGAGCGATGAATACCCGATAATGCGCGGGGTTTGCCACATTTGCGGTGAAGAGAAAGATGTTTTAACGAACCCCTCCTACCGCGAGGGCACAATCCTATGTATATATAACCTTGACAAAGCAGGGTTTATGCCCAATTTGAGCAGAATGCCTGAAGCTACAATGAAGGCACATGCCGTATGCGTAGACTGTAAAAGAAAATTACTGCTGGGGTTGGGTTTCGTTGAACAAAAATTAACAGCGTCCGTTGGTGCATCCACTAAGCTTGGGAAATTGAACGTATTCCTTATACCGAAGATCCTCGGAGCCAAATTGTCGCATGAAGAGCTTGACGACTTCACCTCGAAAATGAGAAAAGCCTACTGGGCGGTTACCGCCTATAGAAGCTTGGAAGATATTGAGCAGCTTATGGATTCCATGTATGGGTCTTCATTAATGTATTTCTTGAATATACTGTTTGGTTATGGAGAGCAGTCTCACTTTCACTTTCAACATTTAATTCAAGATGTACCGGTGATGAGGCTTATAGAGCTGTCGGGCATAATGACTGAAATCTCAAACGAGATTGCCAAGCTCTTTATGGAGAGTGGTGAAAGGTGGTCGATAGGGTTTGAAGACATCTTCTCAATATTCCCGCTCAGTGTTAGAAAAGGCAAGGTGGTGGATTGGAAGCCTTTGGTAGGGCTGTTCGAATCCTTGCTTAGAGGTACGTTTTACCCGAGAGGCGGCATTATTTCTAAGGCTGTTCTCTTCGCGAGGATCCATAAATATGGAACGTATGAGGGGTATAACATTAAGAAACCGCCCGAAAAGGGTAGGGAAGCACAACTATGCCAAGGAATTTTAAAGTATAACATATTGCTAAAACTATTGAAAGAAGCGGGGGTTGTTGAAATGGAGCTGGGAAACGTGGCAGATTCTTTTAAAATCCGTGACAGAGATATCGAAGATTTCTTCTCAAAGATGAACTACACGGAGTGGCAGAGGGCGTTGTTCCTGCTTGGCGTACTCGTAGGAAAAATAGGAATAGAGCAGTATAACATGGGCGACAGGAAAAAGGCTGTATTGAATAAGGTAAACTTTGAGGGCATGTCTGCTGAAAGAGTTAAACTTTTAGCCAACCACGTGCTTGAGGGACTGAGAAACTATAGAATATTGAACGATCACAACGAAGCTATATACGCA
>JAWBOR010000158.1:0-4418 GCA_038826015.1 Bathyarchaeia archaeon | reverse complement strand
GAAGAATTGAACCTGAACCACATGTAGAAATCCAGCCGATAACTACTCGCGGCCAAATCCACCTTTTCAACATTTACAAGCCATACTCCGACGCTAACGTTAGTAGAGTTTTCAGACGAGTTTGTAGCTTTCGCATTAAATATTACGATTGATAGTAAGGCGAGAACTAATAAAGATAGCAATAATCGCTCGGCTTTCATGCCTTCCACCTGGCGTGTAACGAATGTGTTCTGCTTCATATTCGATGCGTGTGATATAAAAATTTCGAGTGAATTGTGATTCTTTTAGCTTTACAGCTTGAGCTTTTGGTAGCCCAGAATAGCTTCAAACTCTCGCCAAGCATACAAAGTATGCATTTTTACCGGTAAATTTGGGTGGGGGTCCCACCCCACGCATCTAAAATTAAGCCACAATTTGGGCTTATTTCAGCTGAATAACCCCGTTTTGGGATGTTGTGAGTGGGGGTTAAAATTTGAACACACATTTACCGGCAAAATTGCTTAACCCACGTAGTTTCGGGATAGTGCTATGTTTTACTCGTTTTCGCTATGCAGACGAGATCTCAGGCCTTTCATCCAAGATTATATGGATGTCTCAGGCAAAATCACAACAAGGCTTATCTATCTGTCCTGAACTTTTGAAGCTATGAGGCGATGAGGCTCGCCTTTAACCGCCCTTGTTTCATCATCTGCAAGGGCTGATAGCTTCTATCAACATTCAATATGAACGAGTGGGTGTTAGGTTGCGTGAAGCAGGGCGGTTCGCTCCCAAAGAAAAAACTGCTTTAGATCTTAAAGAGATCGTAGATTATGTTGTGAATCGTCAGAATGATGATGGAGGCTACACTTTCTGTCAAGGAGCTGAATCAAATGCACAGGACACCTATTATGGATTGGCGATCCTAGAATTGTTGGGCTTACCCTTTCCTCACGTTGAAAAGACGGTTAAATGGTTGCAGGAACTTGACCTCGACAGCATTTACTCCTACTACTACGTTAGTAAAGCTCTGTTGATGTGTGGAGAAAACCTAGATGATCGCTTCCAGAAGCCTGTTATTTCAGTGATTCGTCTTAGTAGCTACTTTGGAAATGCAGATGTCTATGTTGAAGTCTCGTCAGAATTTACAACGACTTTGATGATTATGGAACTTGCCAACATTTTTAGAATAGAATTTGACGGCAACGCGGCGAGGAACTGGTTGTTACAGTACAGGAATAGGGATTGCGGGTTTGGCGCTCATCGCCATTCTAATCTTAGTTCAACCTATCATGCTGTAGCGTCTCTAAGCTTCTTGAAGCATAACATGAACGATTTACGTTGCACAGAAGAGTTCGTTAGACAATGCGAGAAGCCTTATGGCGGGTTCACAATGATTCCTCGTTCTTTGATACCATACATGGAACCTACCTACTATGGAGTCATGACTCTCGACTTACTCGGCAAAAACTGCAGATTCCCATCACAAACAACTGACTTCATATTGAAATGCCAAAGAGCCAACGGAGGATTTGCACGTTCTGATATGGGTATCTCGACCTTTGAAAACACGTTTCAAGCCGTCAGCATACTCAGAAAACTTGGGATGGTCTGAGATGAGCCATGAGGATAAAGGCATAATGCACGTTCGCATCTTTCAGGCATTAGAGAAAGGAGGGAACTGCTTTTTGTGCCATTTGGAAGGAAGATTGGAGCAGCGGTTTATTGAAACATACCTCAGTGAGCTTGTTATGGACCCGAAGGCAAGAGAAAAAATCGTTGAAAGTAGGGGCTTCTGTAACTATCATTCTTATAAGATGTTAGTTTCTGCAACCAATCCAGCAAGTGAAGACTGTCTTGGAATGGCTTTGATTCTGAAAAGTATCACGGAGCAGCTTCTAGAGGATGTCAAAGATCAGCAGAACATCAAGTTTGTAGCAACAAAACTGTGGAAAGTGAACTTGAAGCGTTCTGTTGGTTCGGTTCATGACATAAGATTGTCAAAGCCAGTTTCTAATGAAATTGAGTGCCCAGCTTGTGATCATGTTTCAAAAATGATGAGGCTTTGCATTGAAGGATTTCTGAGTGAAATCACTCAAGACGAAGAGATGTGGAAGCTCTATGATATGTCTAAGGGCATATGTATGCCTCACTATGTCATGACTTTGTGCATCGCAACTAGCATATCCAATGGAGAGTTTGAGCCAGTAATCAAGAAATTAATCGAAAAGCAGATTCAAACATTAGAAAGGCTTCAAAAAGATCTTTCCGAATACATCGAAAAGCAAGATTATCGATTTTCAAGCAGAGAAAAGGCAAAAACCGAGGAATCTGTCGGAAAAGGTGTGAAGCGACTTGTTGGAAACCGAGGAATAGAAAAAACTCTCGCAAAAATATTGAGAACAAAACAGGCGAGTTTTCCATGAAATTGGGCCTAAGTAGGGATGCTAAAGAAAGAGATCAGATTATCTTAGATATTTTCTTGGATAGGCAGACACGCAAATTGCTTATAGAATATTGCAAGAAAAACAAATTCGATCTTGCGACTGGTTTCGTCAAAGCGGCTGAGAGAGGTATGAAGTTTTTCAGAGCAGTCTACTATAGAGAGATGAAGCAAGACTATTTGCTAGTCAAAGAACAGGCAGAAGAATACGAAAGAGACAACAAGTTGCTTAGGCAGCTTGTTGATGAAAACGAGAGATTCAGACAAATTTTGGATGCATGTTCAACTCAAAATAAGGAAATAGAAGATGAAAGCTGAAAACAAAAAACCACGTAGGAGTCAGAGTCTAGAAGATATTATACCTGAATTGCTAGGTATACCTATTCATCTCAAACTTTCTGTTCCAAGAGGCTTTGCGGACACATTAAGGAAGTTTGTGAAAGATCATGGTCTTGATCCTAAATTCGATGTTCGAAAAATACTGGAATATGGTCTTGTTCAAGAATCAGATAAAGAGCTTGAAAGATTAGAGAGAGAAAGATGTCAACCATCCTCAGAAGTTCACACAAACTATGCAATAACAAGGTTCAAAGCATACGAAAACCTTATGGATAACAAAGCCTTGACGGTTAAGCTTCAGTTTTTGGTTTCAGAAAATGAACGATTAAGAAGACTATTGCACGAAAAAGGCTTGATAGATTCAATTGAGACTGAATGGACAAGAGAGAAAATCGACGAGTTTCAAAGAAAATATCTTTTTGGGCAGAAGACCTAAGCTCAGCGCTGAACAATTCAAGCAATAGCCAAGACTCAGCAGCTCAAATAAAGGAGCATTAAGTTAATGATTAAAGCACAGTGAATTCGGCTACAAGTTATTAGTCAGATCGTAGTGGTTTTGGCAACTTGGTGGAGTTTGAACTGTCCGAAGCACACTTGGTATGCATTTTTACCGGTAAATTTGGGTGGGGGTCCCACCCCCCGCATCTGAATTTAAGGCATGTTTCGAGCTTATTTCAACGAAAGAAACTCAATTCAGGATGTTGCGTGTGCATGTGTGCGGGGGATGGGATTTACGCACAAATTTACTAGTAAAATGTTTTGTTATTCAAGTTCACGAAAAGTGTTTTTGATGGTTAAAGGTCCGTGTTATGTTGTGTATGTTTATACTTTGCCTTCCTTTTTCAATTGACTAATCTCTTTTTCAATCTGCTCTATTGTCAGTTTTTCTGTAGCTTTTCTAAGTTCTACTACAGAATCGCCGTATTTCCGTCTAATTTCACTTAGGAATTTTATAGCCCTTTTTGCTCCGAGCTCTTTTACGAGCGCCTCAAAGGGCACTTCTACAGTTGCTATTTGAGACTCGGTCATTTTCTCACCCTATGCTTTTCTTCTAAATAATTAATGGGATTTCTTACTTTTAACTTATATCCCTCCTCAGTTGCCAGTTCCTCGATACAGCGGCTCTTCTGCAGAATTTCATCGTCACACGTCAAAAAGCAGTCAGCCTTTCCAATGCAAGCAGAAGAAACATGCAATGCATCCAAAGGATTTAAGTTACATCTGGCGGAAAATCTTCTCGCTAAAGAAATTACCCGCTTAACGCTAGTTACATTTACCGAAGCTAGAGTTCTTTCAAAACCCCTTACATCTTTTCTCTTTAATGGATCTAGAATTTTCTCAATCTCAAATTTTACATAATCAGAACTTACGATAACTATTTTACCACGCAAAGCCACATCAGCAATCTTGATAAAAGCATTTGATTCCATTCGAATTCGCTTGTCACTTTGATTGTCAAAAGGTCTGCAATACACGTTTGTATCTAAATAAACTCGTTCAACCAATCTCATTCACGTAAGTGAGTAATTGCCACCTAGCTTTTAAAATATGCTCCTCTTCCTCTTCTTTCAACTAGTGTTCAAAAGCTTAAACAGAAGTACCTCTAACAGATTTTATATTGCATCTTTTACTGGTAATTTTGTGTTGAAATTTCAGCCCC
>JAWBOR010000157.1:0-4434 GCA_038826015.1 Bathyarchaeia archaeon | reverse complement strand
TTTCCTTTAATAGATTTTCTCTTGTGTGTTTTTGACCCAGATAGTGCCCTCCAGGACCGACAGCCTCAATGACATCTACTGCCAAAGATGTCTCTGAAACATCAATTCCTTTCAGGATTCTCCGTAGCCCGCCTAAAACTTCATTATCGATTACGAGTTTCTCAAGGCTACATCCGTTGCAGTTACCAATAAGACCAATGCCAACGACTACGTCGATTCCAGCTAGCAAAGGCAACTCAGATGTCCATGCAATTTCGTATCCAGTCTGCACATCAATTCCCATAGAGTCCGAACTGGTGATATTCCCAAATGACGGAACTCCGTAATAGCGCATTATTTGAGCAGCTGCTGCGTTCACTAATGCAACCTCAGGTGCTCCGACCGCGGGTGTCGCAGTCCTCATGTCAGTAATGACAGGTGAAGGTCCTGCCACCACTGGATTGCCTGGTGCCATTAGTTCGGCAATAAGAACGAAAGACAAGCATTCTGCGGTCATTACAACCAGTGTTCCTGCTGTGGAAACTGGCGTAGTTGCACCGCTATTTGGGCAATCGATGAAAGAGATAGGCAGTTTATTCTTAATGAAGTTGCAGGCAACTGCGATATCATTTGGAGCCAGACGCAAGGGACTATTGGGCGAAGCTAAACCCATAATCGTAGGTCTCTTCTGAAGCTCATTCATTCCGCCTGAAGCAATGGCTGCCATTTCAATGATATACCTTGCTTGTGTGCCGTCACTAGGACAAACCCACGGCGTCTTGTACGTATTACACATCATTGCTTCGGCTGAATGAACATCCGCTAAAGCTGGCGTAACGTCCTGAATAATTGGAGACATGCAAAGGCTAAACTCCTCGCAAGCATCTGTAACTATCGCATAGTGTTCACAGTCTCTTTTAGTTACAGGTCTAGGTTCTCTAGTTTCTAGATCTAATATCCAAGAGGCACCAGCACCTGATGAAAATATTGTTTTATCTCCACCAATCCTGACTTTCTCTCCTTTGCGTGAGTACAAGACAAAACTGCTAGGTACTTTTTTCAGTCCGTCTTTCATAAGGTATTCAGGAATCTTTACTTTTTTTGCTTTTTTGTCTACATTTGCACCGGCTTTTTCTAAGAGCCCAAGTGTCTCCTCATTCTCTATGAGAACTCCAACTCTCTCGAGAACTTCCATGGTTGCCAAATGGATATTATATAGGTCATCATGGCTTAATATATCGTACAAAATCTCGCACCTTTTATTGATCCTTAATCTTCAATAGCTTTTTTGCGACTATAACTCCTTGCATGGCATTTTCTGCATAACCATCTCCGCCTATCTCTCTAACCCATTCAGGGGTGCATGGGGCCCCGCCAAATATGACCTTGACTTTGTCACGGATTCCTTCAGCCCTTAAAGCCTCTATAACTTTTTTTTGACCTGGAAGAGTTGTTGTTAACAGGGCGCTTGCTCCCACAAGATCAGCATTGACTTCTTTAGCAGTCTTCGCAAACTTTTCTGCTGGAACATCTTCACCCAAGTCAATAACATCAAAGCCTGCAGCGAAAAACATGGCCGCCACAATATTTTTACCGATGCTATGAATGTCTCCCTCAACGGTGCCCAAGACAATTTTTCCCATACCCTTAGCCTTCTTAGCTTTTCTAACTTCAGGTTCAAGCAGTTCTTTGACAACTCTCTGGGTAGGCTCAGCAGCTCCAACAAGCTCTGTTATGAAATATTCTCCTCGTTCAAACTTCTCTCCGACAATTCTTAATCCTTTACCTATACCTTTCTCAATTATGTCTGATGCATCTATGCCCTTATCTAAACATCTCCTAACAGCATCCCGTATCTTTTCTTCATCTAAGCTTTCAATAGCAACGGCCACTTCTTCAAGATATTCAGCCCTTCCAGACATAGCTAGATGTATTTTTTTTAACCTGCATTTAAAATTTTCTCTATAAATGAATTTATATATATTTTCTCTATAAATGAATTTATATATAAATACAATAGTAGAAGTGTAGTTGGTGAGATGATTTGAAAAAAAGAACGGTCTATTTCGACGAAGACATAAGTTTAGAACCTCTAAAAGGGAAAATAATTGGAACAATCGGATATGGGCATCAAGGACGTGCTCAATCATTAAACCTCAGAGATAACGGGCTACAGGTAATTGTAGGCGATTTACCTGAAGCCCGAAAACTGGCAGAAGACGATGGCTTTACCACTTATACTGTTTCTGAAGCTGCGGATAAAGCTGATATAATATTATTTCTAGTACCTGATGAGGTAATGCCGGAAGTTTATGATAAACACATCGCTCCCCACCTAACCAATGGCAAAGTCTTGGATTTCGCCAGTGGATACACTATAAATTTTGGGTTAATTATTCCACCGCCCAATGTAGATGTCGTTATGAATGCCCCCCGAATGCCCGGTGAAATGGTGAGAGAACGATTTATGAAAGGTCTGGGTAACATTACATATATAGATGTTAAACAAGATTACTCAGGAAAAGCCTGGGATATAGTCAAAGCCATAGCTAAAGGCACTGGTTGTACTAAAGTCCCTGGCGGAGGAGCTTATGAGGCTACATTTGCTGAAGAAGTCGAGCTCGATCTTTTCATGGAACAAGCAGTTTTGACAGTAATTGATGAGGGTCTCTCCCTAGGAGCAGAAGTTCTAGTGGAAGCAGGTTATCCACCAGAAGCAGCAGTCGTAGAGCTTTGGGGCTCTTCAGATACGGGAGAGTATATAAAAAAATTAGCTGAATATGGGTTAATGAAGACAGCTTATTTGCTTGCATCTAGAGCTGCATTATACGGATTTTCTTGGGCCAAGCCTAAAATGTTTCCCAAAGAAAAAAGGGAAGAACTTAAGGCTAGGATGCGAGAAATTTTGGATAACATTAAGGATGGAACATTTGTACGAGATATGATGCTGGAAGAGAAAGTTGGCCTCATAAAGTTGAAAAAAGAAAGGGAATTAGCTCTTAAGCATCCGATTAGTGAATACGAAGTGAATGCAAGCAGATTATTCAGAAAGTCAATATTTTCAAGAGTGGAAGATTTCGACAAATTGATTAAACTGTATAAAAGGATGTGAAAACTTCTTACAATTAACGATGTTGAAGAAAAAGTCGAGAAGTTAAAACGATCAAATAATTCCTAATTTGTTACTGAGGTAGCCAACCATCATGTAAACTAACACCCTTAAGTGATTTGCAAATACTCGTTTTAATTAATCCGAGTCCAAGAATCAACCTTTAGATCGATCATAAATGATGGCAAGCGACAAAGTGTCCGTTTTTTACTTCTGTTAGCAACGGCATCTCGGTTGAACATTTTTTATCGGCATAAGGGCATCTGGGATGGTATCTGCATCCAGATGGAGGGTTTATGGGGCTGGGTATTTCTCCTTTGATTTTCGCAGTTTGTATCCGCATGTTAGGATCAAATCTTGGGATCGCCGATATCAACGCTACAGTATACGGATGTAGCGGTTTTCTAACGATTGTTGTGGAATCAGCCAACTCGACAAACTTACCTACATACATCACTGCTATTTCATCACTCATCTGGTAAACAGCACTCACGTTGTGTGAGATAAATATATAGCTTAACCCACATTTATACTGCAGATCTTTGAGTAAATTAAGAATTTGCCCCTGAATCGAAACGTCTAGCGAACTTGTAGGTTCATCAAGAACTACGAGGCTGGGATCAGATACTAATGCCCGAGCTATACTTATTCTTTGACGTTGACCTCCGCTAAATT
Organism: Bathyarchaeia archaeon; assembly: GCA_038826015.1. Lineage (GTDB taxonomy): Archaea > Thermoproteota > Bathyarchaeia > Bathyarchaeales > DTEX01 > JAWBOR01. Next base: position 671 of record JAWBOR010000157.1, on the reverse strand, counting down.
CATGTGGAAATCTATTTAGGTGCTCAGGATTAAGACCGACCTTTTCAAATATTTCAACAGTCCTCTTATTAATCTCAGCTTTTTCCTTGATTCCGATAGCTCTTAAGGGCTCAGCCACTATATTTTTAGCTCTCATTCTGGGATCTAAAGAAGAGAACGGATCCTGAAAAACGATCTGCATGCGGCCTAGTATTTTATTTCTCTCCGCTTTCTTAAGTTTAACCATGTTAATTCCTTCGAAAAATATTTTACCGGAAGTAGGTTTAGTTAGTAGAAGTATTGTCCTGCCCAGTGTGGATTTCCCGCAGCCGCTTTCGCCGACAATTCCAATGGTTTGGTTTTTCTTAAGATTGAAGCTCACTCCATCAACAGCGTGCACTAAACTTGGTTCTTTCCAAAAAAGTAGTGATTGTTTAAGTGATCTCCTTTGCACCGGAAAATATTTGACGAGATCCACTACTTCTAGGAGAATTTCGCTACTTTGAGTCATAACATTCGACCTCATATAATAGGCATGAAACTTCGCGATTAGATTTAACTTTTCTTCTCCTCGGCGTGATTTCCGAACATTTTTCAGTAGCATATTTGCACCTAGGGTGGAAAGGGCATCCTGAAGGGAGATTGATGAGGCTAGGAACTTCACCTGGGATAGTCTCAATTATTTGTTTTTT
>JAWBOR010000156.1:0-4438 GCA_038826015.1 Bathyarchaeia archaeon | reverse complement strand
CTTGGTTAAACAGATCAGCCAAATGTTTTCTTGAGTTTATCTTTTTATGGAAAAACAAGAAGAGAAAGATTTTTTAAACTACGAGGACAGCTTAAGAAACCTAAGAAGGATAATTCATGTTTTTAAACGGATGATAGTCAAGTATGTTGAGGTGGGTAGTGTGAGATCTGATGAGTATAGGGAGTTGAAGGCTGAAATTGAAACTATTAAAAAGCAAGTTGCTAAACTGGAAAAAGAATTGTTAAGTGTCAAACGGTTAGCCCAAGAGGCTTTGGATGCGGCTGTAATGCTTTAAGAGCCTAGTCCTTCTTGCAATTAAAAGACTAAGGCATTATTTAAATAGCATAAAGTAGGCTATATGTGGTTGTAGGCAAGATTTTTCTATATGGTCTTATGCATTTAATTTTCATGAAGAAGAAAACTTTGTTATATCTTGACAGCGATTTGGTTGAGAAGGCAAAGAAAGAGAACCTGGACATTTCAAAGCTTACCGAAGAAGCCATCAAAGAAACCCTAAAAGTAACTATTCCCAAGACAGCCCGTGACTATCTGCAAATAATCCTTGCAGAGGCTGGACGTGAAGATGCGCGTTACTGCGAAGTTCATCTTCTGCCATTCCAGATTGAGTCGTTAAGGCTTGAGGATGTTGGTCCGTTTAAAGAGTTTGAGGCAAAATTCAAAAAAGGCGCATTAAACGTCATTTATGGACCGTGCGGTTCTGGAAAATCAACCATTGTAAGAGCTATTCTGTTGGCGTTTGGCATTCGCCACAAATACTCTTTTTCCAAAACAGTAAACGGAAAAATAACACTCAAACTATTTCCAGACCAACATTTTATTAACATCATGGTAAATAAGGAAAACCCATTAGATGCCGCAAAAAGTTATAGATGCCTTATCGGAGACAACTTTTTTGACAGAATACCCAAACGCATGGTCCCAGAAATTTGCAAAGAAATGAAAAACCTCCAGATACAAACAATAATAACAGCGTCAATGATAGTTGACCCATCAATGTTTCCTGAAGATACTAACATAATCTTTTTAGACGACTCAGAGCCGTAGAAGGTAGGTGTTCTTGACTCACCTTATGGTTCATTTATCTTAGCGTTTTTGCCCACTCTTTCATCCTTTTTGTATAGTGCAAACGGGCAGTGCGTTCTTCCAGAGCGGTTATTTCAAACTTTCCACAGTTTTTGCAATTGACAACATACTTGAAATCTGGAGTTCTTTCAACAACTGATGCGAAGCCCTTACACTTAGGGCATTCTATAGTTCGGGACATTTTCCTACTCAAACTTTTTCCTCCTACTAAGCGGAGAGATGTTGACGCTTTGATGTTATGATGTCATGTCGTATAAAACATTTAGGGTTACGACGTTAAAGAGGCGGTCTAAGGGATACCTTACATGACAAAAAGAAGAACAACAATCTACATAGATGAAGACATATGGAGTAAGTTCATGAAATACTTAGTTGAAAGGTATGGCAAAACGCACGGCGGAGTAATTTCAAAGGAGATTGAAAAGGCAATTCTTCTCCTCATCAAAAAGTAATGAATAAGTGAATATGGCAGCAGCATGTATGGCTTTTCTAAACCTAACACTACATTGTTTCTGGTTCTATGTCCTCGTCTAAAAGTAACTGGAGAAGTCGCCATTTGTCACTTACAATTTCGCCAATGAGCTCTCCATGGTCCTCTATGGTTATTCCCCACGCTTTTGTGCCGTGTTCGTACCAGATTTTAATAGTATAGCAGTCCTCGCCTACGCCCGTGTTAAGCCAATAAACAATCTCGGTTTCTCGCCCTTTCAACGCCTTATCTCGTGTATACTCCATTGCTTCATGAATTAAATCAGACATGCCTAAAATATCCTTCTTTATTGCACGCTTAGCCTTCTTTGGTATCCTTTTCCTCTTATCCCAAAGAATACGACATTCCTTAATAGAAAACATATTCAACCCTAGTCCATTGAAATTTATTAAAGCTCCAGAAATATAAGCTTGAAAATCCGCAGATGACATACGCGTCTCAGATAATCTAGAATTATTAGCTTTGGGTTTGTTTTCTCGTCTTCCAAGCCTTCCTTGCAGGACTACTTTCAGCTTGAAGTTTGTTTGAACAGAGAATGAGACTGCGGCAAGTTAATTCTGGCCTATAATAATGCCCAACCCAATCTGTTGGTTCATTCATAGATGTGCTGCCCAGAATCAATAGAAATTCTTGATTAAAATTAGCTTCTTTTAAGTATGCCAGCAGTTTGTTAGCTATGGATTCTCCTGGAAACTCAGCGTCATCAACGTATGTTATCAGCACTTTTAACGGTGCTGCAGTTTTTAAAAGATTGGGAATTTCACGTTTCCAGACTGACTTTATATCATTTTCATGTTCGATGGTGATTAAAATTCCCTCAGAAGGTTTTTCCCATGTAATGTCAACTCCGTATATGCCTTCTTTTGCTTCTTTAAAACCGAGCTTTTTAGCTAATTCGCCTAAAAACCCATCTTTCACGAATTCTGTCCAAGCAGCATTACTCTTGGTCCTATTATACTTAGCTTCATTTTTCTTTACATATTCTTGGAAACCGCAAAAGAAATGCTTATAGAAATCTTCACCTGTAAATCTCATAACTTCCATAACCTCATTTAGAAACCAATAGGAATGGTAAATAATAATTTTTCCATTATGAGACATTTAGCGTGAAACTTCAATTTAGCTTTCGCAGAGTTGTTAGATGCGGGTTTTGCCTCTTGAAAGAATCAAGCAAGAGGTGTAAGATCCTTTTTCATAAGCGTTGGTGGACCATATAAAACATACGCATAACCAATAGTTTCATCTTTCTTATTGATCAATTCTCTAGCTTTACGTAAAGACTTTGCTATTGAATTATCCTTATCTAAAAATTCTCTGTAAAATCTGTAAGAGAATAATTGTGTTTCTTTGCTGTCGGAAATTGGCCAAAATGTACCTATAAAAGCTCTCCCGCCAGCATCAGCCATCGCAAAAGCCCAATTGTATGACTCCCACTCAGAATTAGCTTGTTTGATGACCGTGGAAAATTCTGTTGAAGTTTCACAAGCATTCATAAACGAGAGGCTTGGAGCAGGAGTTTCCTCAAGGCTATTAATGAAGTCTATTGTCGTGAGTTCTCCATCATATGCAAATATGCTACTTACTTCTTTAGCCATGTTGCCGTGTCCAGTAAAATGAAATATTTTGACTCCTCGTCGGAGTTCTTTAAGTATTCTGTCCCTCGTGGCTTTTTTTCCTAGAAGTGAAATTACTTTAAGACCATTTTCAGTTAGGATTTCTTCCACTTTAGCTGCTTCATCTTCTGCATATTCTAGCTCTTCGGTATTTATCGGTGAATTTTTGTAGTTTATACCTACGACTAATGCATGAGCACTGCGTCTAGTTTCATTTGTTCTATGCCAGCTGTAGTCTTCGACAATTCTTAATCTACCTACATCAAATTTATCGCATAAACGAAAATGAGTTTCGCTAATGAATCCTAATTCCCAAGGGATCTTAGCTGTGTCACTATCTAAAGCAATAGCCATGTTTCTCTCAGAGTCTAAATCGATGTCAAATCCACTAATTATTGCCTTTAATAAATTCTTACTAATTGCCTTGCCTAATTTGATTAACTCACGTTTAAATTTCTTGATGTTTACTTCTTCTTCCCTATTTCGCATTATCTTGAGTATTTTAACGTAGGGGCGACGAATTTTCATTTCAATATCACGCGTGAGTTTAAGACTTTGTTTATGCGCCCGGTTTAGAGGAAGAAGCCTAAGTACTTGCATCGAATTAGGTATAGCAAGTTCACATTTAAGATACCGCGTACGTTGGATTATCTTGTTCTCCCCATTTAATGTAATAAATAAAATTGCATAATCCTCATTCATATTTGCTAGTTTTCTAGAGTAATAAAAAAGGCTTTTCTATGCCATAGACCAACAGAAAGTTTCATTGCGTGACTAATGTGTTCATTTTGATTATTACTCTTTTGTTGGGTAGTGTTGCGACATACTCCCATCCTTGCTCTAAATACTTGTTTACTTCATTTATTGGTACTGCCTTTTGCTTTACACAGTCATTTGTATTCATTTTTAGCAATCTTTTTCTCATAATTTCTTGAATTTCCTCAAAACTTATTGAGGATAAGTCCATCTTGTCAACTTCTTCTGGTTTAAAGCCTACTAGTAGTAGAGCTTGTCTTTTGAAAATTTGCCCAAGCTTTTCCTCGCTCAACTCTTCAGTTTTTGTTGTTTGTAGGTATTCTTGACTTCTTTTGTAGGCTTCTCTCATGTCTTCTATGACGTTTTCTGGAAGCTTGCACTTATTTGTTGTGTAGCGGTTTTCTATGTCGCCCTTATGTCCCATCCAAAACTGCCTATAATCGCGTAATACTAAGCCTTTAGACTCAGCCAGCAT
>JAWBOR010000155.1:0-4476 GCA_038826015.1 Bathyarchaeia archaeon | reverse complement strand
CGCTTGTTTTCACTCAGCTGATAACGGAGATGCTGAAGATGTTTATGTCTGCAAAGTCGCCAAAACCATTGAGCAGGCTGCCAATCTTATAGAAGCCAGTTTTGAATACGCGACCAAAATTGAAGTCGCAAAGCTGTTCAGGAAGTGAAAGTAAAAGTGCTGATGTTTTGTCCAAACAATGGTGCGGCCGCCGGGATTTGAACCCGGGTCATCGGCGCGGGGGGCCGGCGTCCTAGACCAGACTAGACTACGGCCGCATGCCCAATATTACCCAATGCCCACTTGAGTTTCTTAGATTTTTCGGTTTCTTGCAAAACTGTATTAAGCCCTTTTTACTATTTTAGGGTAATGAAAAATGGGCTAGGGAGATGGATTTGAGAGACTCGTGGGAGAACCTTATTCAAAGTTTTGTTAGAAGCGGTATACTTAAGTCTCCACGCATCATTAGGGCGATGAAGCTTGTTCCCAGGGAACTTTTTCTCCCTGAAAGCGAAAAAGACTGTGCATCTATCGATGCGCCTCTTCCAATAGGAGGCGGACAAACGGTTTCTGCGCCTCATGGTTGATCTTTTCGGTCAACTAGGCGAGACATGGTTTCCATAATGAATGAAGCCTTGGAATTGGCTGTTGGACATAAAGTTTTAGAGATTGGTACAGGGTCTGGGTGGCATGCTTCGACTGTTGCTGAGATAGTTGCACCTAGCGATGTGCCTAGAAAAAGATGGGGGCACGTATATACTGTAGAGGTGATACCTCAGTTAGCTGAATGTGCCAGAAGAAATATCGAGAAAGCTGGTTATGGAGAACGGGTCACGGTTGTCCTCGGCGACGGATCAGAAGGCTATAAGCCAGAAGCCCCTTATGACCGGATACTGGTAACAGCCGCTGCGCCTTTGGTTCCTCCACCGCTTAAAGAACAACTGAAAACTGGCGGCATCATGGTTATCCCTGTTGGGAGATTCAATTTCTATCAGAAACTTGTGCGTCTGAAGAAAAATGATAACAGATTCACTGAGGAAGATTTAGGAAGCGTCGCCTTTGTTCCGCTTGTTGGGAAATACGGTCACAAAATCCCTTGGTGATGAAAACAAACATCGTTGTTCGGGTGAAAATAGAAAGTTATATTTTGGAAGTGCGATAACCATTGTGTCGTTGAGGGACTTCCTGTGGCAGATGAAGTTTGGTTTTACATAACTCTCATGTTAAGCACTGTTGTAATAGCCTTACTCATACTTTTAATTATGCAACGTGAAAAAAAGCTTTTGAGGGAAGAACCATTGAAACCGTCTCGGAGTAAGCTGAGAGAGATGTGGCCTCTGGCTACGACTAGAACAATCTCCGAAGATGTGGTCAAAAATGCAAAGGATAAACTAAGGATATTGGATTTGGAGCGTGAGATTCTCAGCTATGCGATTCGTCGGCTTTATGAAGCACAAGCTGAAGGAAAGATCACTGAAGAGGAACGGGATAGTCTCTCGCTGAAATACAAAGACGATTTGAACAGGATCAAAGAGGAGATTTCACGAGGCGAATCAATCATAGCGTTGAATGAGTTGGAGAGAATGCAGCAAGAGTTCGTTGACTTGTTCTCTGAACGTTTTGAAGCGTTAAGCAGAAGAATCGAAGAACTCAGAGCGATATCAGGCTTCCAGCCGCCTAAAATCGAACCCTTAGAAACCGTTGAATCGATAGAAGGAGAGGAGAAAGCTGCTGCTCCACCGCAACCAGCTGAAAAGGCGGTTCCTGTAAAAAGAAAGAAAGAGGCGGCTAAACCTAAGACCCCTTCTGAGGAGGCTAAAACCGAAAAGAGCGAAGCTGAAAAGAAGGCTGAACAAATTTTGGCCGAGGTGGAGAAGGTTCTTGAAAAGCTCGGACAGATGGAGGTTGAGGAATAGATGAGTTGGAGGGATGCCGCCAAGAAGCGAGCCGCAGCAGAAGCCGTAAAGCATGTTGAAGACGGTTTTGTTTTGGGCATCGGCAGCGGTTCAACTGTTGCTTTTGCTATTAAGGAAATTGGTAGAAAAATTAAGGAAGAAAACTTGCAGGTTTTGGGCATTCCAACGTCTTATCAGAGTTTTCTTTTGGCGGTTCAGCACGGTATCCCCACAACGACGCTTAATGAGCATCCTGATGTTGATCTGGATATTGATGGAGCAGACCAGATTGATGGAGAACTTAACTTGATAAAGGGTTTAGGCGGGGCTCTAACGAAAGAGAAAATAGTCTCAGCAGCCGCTGAAAGATTTATCGTTGTCGCAGATGAAACAAAACTTACAGATAAGATTGGTAAAGGTCAAATGCTACCTGTTGAGGTTTTACCCTTCGCTGTGCCTCTTGTCTCTTCCAAGATAAAGGATATCGGTGGAAAACCAGTCTTGCGGGAAAAAAAGGACTATTCTGGACCTTACATAACTGATAACGGTAACTTCATAATAGATGTGGACTTCGGAGCAATCGATGACCCCGCTGACCTTGAAAGTAAACTCAAACTCATACCTGGCGTTATAGAAACCGGGCTCTTCATAGGAGTAGCTCACATAGCCTACATAGGCACAGAAACAGATGTTAAGACGATCCGAAAAAAAGATTAATCTCAACAAACCGATTACCAACATGTGCAATTTTCCATTTTGATGTGTGGAAATGTGAGAAACATGTTCTAAAATATCTTATTTCAGACAAAGACTACATAAACATAGACAACTTAATTTAAGAGAAATAAAATCTAAATTAATGTTGAGGGCCGGTAGTTCAGTTTGGCACGAACGCCTGACTTGCACTCAGGAGGTCGGGGGTTCAAATCCCCCCCGGTCCACTATGCTGAAATAAGCTTGAATTATGAAATAGAGCTAATTCTGAAACTCGTCTTAGGCCATAGCAGTTTTCATCCGTAGGAAACGGTATAGTACCACTTAATATTGATTGAAACGATTTCAAACCCCACCTAAAACGTGCGCGCTTTAAGTATTAACCCATCTCAAGAAGTCGTCTTCCTCGTTCCCTTGAAGTAAAAGTATGAAAAAAGATAATAACGCCAGCTGAGCTTAGGTAGAATTGGTGTCTTAAATTGGCTAAGGTCAATGTTTCCTTAGGCATTAGTTATAGGCTTCTTCACCCGAAGACTGTTGGTTTGATATCTGTTCGCGACAGTAAGGGAAGAGTTAATGTGATGACCGCTGGGATGATCATGCTGGCATCTCATGAGCCTCCACTTCTGGTTCTCGGCATATCGCCCACGAGATATTCCCATCGCATGATAGAGGAGGCTAAAGAGTTTGTCGTTAACATTCCAGATAAGGAAATCGTTGATAAGGTCGACTTCTGTGGCACGGTTTCAGGCAGAGCCACTGACAAGATCAAAACGTGTGGTTTCACGCTGATTGAGTCTGAGAGGGTTAAGACACCATCGATAAAAGAATGCGTAGCTCATCTTGAATGCGAAGTTCAAAACTCCTTCGTCACAGGCGACCACACTCTCTTCCTTGCCAGAATAGTGGCTGCACGAGTGGAAGCACAAGCTTGGAAAAACAACAGGTATGACATAGCCAAAGCTAAGCCGATCCTCGAGATTGGAGGGAACCGTTATACCTACTCAGCAGACGAGATATTAATTCCAAAACCCTTCTGAAACACGTTTTTTATGGTTTTTGTCTTTTCAAAAAACGAATCATTTTTGCGTCTGCTAAACCGTTTATGTTTAATAGACAATATTAGATGTGTTTACGGCAGAGTAAGGCAAAGAGAAAACTGGTGGAGAGTTTTCAACGGTAATCATCCTAATTGTTTTGAAAAACACGCGTGTTAAGCAATGGAAATGCATAAAAATTAAGCCGTCAGATTAACTCTGAGATATCATAAGGATCAATCAAATGCCTTCTCTTCATCCGGCTGAAAGAAGAATTCACGCACAAAATAATAAATGTTTCTTCAGAGCTGAAAAATACACTGAAGGCAGCTGTATGTGCTTTACATGTTTTGTTTCGGATTCTCTAAATTTATTTGATAGGAGGCAGCATCAGTTCTTTCTGCGATTTCATTGCGTTACATCTCATTTCCACTTCTTCGATCTTTCTTCCTTTAATCTCAATGTCAGATAGTTTGGCAACTCCGAGCCCTTTTTCACCAGCCCACTGTATGTGAATGATTTTTTCTGGGTCAAACCCTAAAACTCTTGTTCCAACTACGTCTACCGCAACCATGTCTAAACTAGCGAGAATCATGTCTTTTCTCTCAGCTATTTGCGGAGAATAATAGTCTCTGGCGGGAACCTTGTAATGCTGCACGGTGAGCCCGTCAATAATGCCTAACTGATACCCTATTGTTGCGCAGACGTCAACGATTTCCTTAGAGACTTCTACTTCTTGCCCATAAATCTTCTTTGACCCTGCTTTATGTATCGGCAGCGGCGCTTCAAGTCCCTTATAATACTCAGCGGTACATTTATTCATTCCATAATACTTTGCAGGTGGGACTCCC
>JAWBOR010000154.1:0-4563 GCA_038826015.1 Bathyarchaeia archaeon | reverse complement strand
AACATCTGATCTGAAGCTTTCTAATTTTTAAAGAAACATTTTGATTTCCATCTTCCTTTGGTTGTAGATCTTCGATTAAACGATGCGTCATCTAGTGCGGCTCCAAAACCCTACGTATCTTCAAAATTTTGACTTATATGTAATATTTAAAACTTACGAGTACAAAAATATACATTCCATATAATGAAGCATATGTCCAATTTTTACGCATAGGATGTGGCGGGCCCGCTGGGAGTTGAACCCAGGATCTCCGGCTTTCTTCAGATATTTTTGACTTTAGAGGGCCGACGCGTTATCCTGGCTTCGCCCATTTTTGTGTTATTTTCGGGTTTAAATGGTCTACGCCACGGGCCCGTTCGTTATTTTTTTCGCTTCCCAAAATATATATTTTAACCAATCGCAAAATGAAAACGATTTTAAAAACACAAAAACAATTTAACTACAAATGAGGTTGGTGAAGCTATTAGGTTACCTCCGTGGAGATAGACAAATACGATTCCAAGAGTTAAGATTGCTTGTGAGTAAGGCATATACTTGGACTGAATCTTTCCCAATTGATTGCGGTGTCTACGAAGACTTGTTCAATCTGTTTAAACCCGTTTTCCATCTCGCCTTCTCTTCTGAAAATTCGGACAACCTTCATTCCAATAATATTCTGTTGGACGTATGCGCCAAGTCTACCTAGAATAAGCATCATTTTTCTGAACAATGGCATTGTTTTAATCCAAAGGCTACCGTTGCAAAAACAGATGGATTCTTGAAGAATTATGGCGCCGGGGATGGGATTCGAACCCATGCGGCCAAAAATGGCCACAGGTTGTTCGGCGACTTGTTCGGCTCCAGACTTGAGCTCTTTTTTGTTGAGATCTGCTCCCTACCTGGTTTCCCGCCTTTTATGTAGCTCTAGGAGACCCCGGCTCAGTCTTCTCTGTTATATTGAGGATATTTAAACCGTTCTGATCCTTTTAATGTTTTATGTGGTTCATCTCATTGTTTAGTGTGCCAAAGTTTGGGATAGATTCCTCTTGGCATTAAGACTCTGTTGTTTCTAGCTACGATTCCATGATTCATCTTCAAAATTTCTTCAGTATTCGCAGCGGCTGTTCCCAAAGCTACGGCTTCTTCTTTTAAAGTGAATATAGCCACAGGGTCATCAGGCTTTATGCCTGTTTCTAAAGAGATCACTCCAGGAGCTGTTAGATGAGCTCCGTGGCAAATAGCGTCTACAGCTGAATCTCTTATAAATATCTTAGGTAATAAGTCAAGCGCTCTCTCCATTGGCAAGATAAAACTTCTAAGCAAGTTTTCATCCTTGTTTTCTTGCCATGTGCTGAAACGATAAGAGACATCATGCAACGTAACACTATTTTTATCTTCGATAAACGGCCCCGCTCTGGTTCTCCGAAGTTCATGCATGTGGGCGCCGCATCCGAGGGCTTCCCCGATGTCATGAACCAGTTTACGTATGTAAGTTCCCGCTTCGCAGCCGACTTTGAAAAGAACATTCCGCCCATCAATTTCCAAAACATCCAAGTAGTAAATATTTCTGATCCGTACTACCCTTTTTACTGAGGCACGAATCGGCGGTTTCTGAAAAATCTTTCCTTGGAAATCTTCAAGAACACTTCTAACACGGTCTTCAGCCATGTTCGCATGCAGCTTCATAACGCAGACATATTCTTTTCCAGCTTTCAGAAGAGACTGAATCACTTTGGTTGCATCTTCTAAGGCTACAGGTAGAACGCCGGTTACTTTGGGATATCCCCGACCTTTACTTTTGTTTCAGGCCCTAGGGTCCCGCCGTGACCAGCACGTTTGACGTTTAGGATGCGTTTTACCCAAGCAGAAATCTCGTGACTAGACGGCCCTGAAGGCTTATCCAAGTTTATTATGCCAAATCTAAGAATGTCCGGATAAGGCCTTTCGTCAGGTTTATGTCCAAAGCTCGGATCAGTTTCACCTTCAGATTTTATTAGAAGCTCCCGTTTTATCTCCCAAGGCGCAATAATCCTCTGCATACATATTCCTCAAAAGAAAAAAATGTTAAGAGATTAAAAAGGTTAAGTATCTTTATCTGATTTTTTTCTGTTTCGTTTCTTCAGCCTTTCCGATTTCCGCTAAGGCCCTAGACACTTCTTCATCGGTCGCGCCTTTCTTTATTTTGATCTTCTCTTCAGTTGGTTTAATATGATTTATATTTACACGTCGCCGTTTCACTCCAGTAACCGACTTAGGGCCGGTTATCAAAGCAAAGTTTTTATCGATCACATCCAAAACAACACATCGTTTGCCAGATTCCCTGCCCACGACTTTTATGCAGATTCTTCCAACCTCAATCGCAGGCATAACAGAACCTCCGTCACATGCTTTGAAAATATAATCATTTACTAGTATTTATATTGACTTCTGAAGAATTCTTCAGAAGGCCGATTCATTTTTTCAAATGCCTATAAAAGTGTTACATGGTCTTTTTTGGCTTTTCCATCAGAAGCTTCTTTATACCCATGTTTCCTTCATTGAAATGTGGTTTTCTACAAACTGAGTTGCGAGCTTTCTCAATTTCTCTAGCTTCCTCTGCTAGTTTAGCGGCGGTTCTCATCATCTCATGGGCAGCTGCAACCAGAGGTACATAAACCTCCCAGTCATGGATCATAAAGCAGGCCTCGGTATTGAGGACAGAGACTTGTTTGGCTATCTCGTAAGCAGCTCGGGCTTTTGCCTTTGCATAAGGGTTCGAGAAAACAGCGGCTTCTACAGCCTTCTGTCCGTCAATGGTCAGCCTTGGCAGCTCAGGTTTCTCGCCGGCTTTGAGATGCCCGATGACTCCATCTATTGCTTCAATGATCAGGTGTAATGCCCCGGTTATAGCTAGAACTCTAATTACATCCGTGTTGTAGATCGCCATCTCTGTTGGATCAAGAAACTCTCTTCTTGCACCTATCATGGAGTCGGCTTCGACTATTATGTATCCTTGACCTGCTTCTTCTATGTCCTTAATCACCTTCTTAGCAGGGCCGTCAGAAACCACAATCGTAGGTATCTCAGAAGCTTTAAGCATCATTCTCGCTTCTGTTGGGCCGCTAGTTGTCTGAGCGGGACCAATGAATACTACGAGATCCGGCTTCTGTTTTATCATAAGTTCTACTGTTTCTTTGCATTGTTCTAGTCCAACCTTGGCTCCTGAACCTATAACCCTTACATCTATGTCGGTTCTTTCTGCTCTTTCATCTAAGAAAAACTCTAAAAGAGGCAAAGTTCCTATGCAACCGGCTTTCAAAACTCCGATTTTTACGAGGTTTGGCATTACGTTCCCCTTCTTTTTTAACTATATTTTAGAAGAAAATGTTTTTTATTTAAAGAACTTTCGGCTTCTAATCATAACGGTTTTATACCGAAAAACATTGTGTTTGATTTATATAAATCAAAATAATGAGGAAGAAAGGAAAGAATTGATAATCACGGAACAGAAACCTATGGAAGAAATTTTAAGGATGCTTAATTCGTTTCAAAAGATCTTCATCATAGGTTGCGGAACATGTTCCACGGTTTGTCAAACGGGCGGCGAAGAACAGGTTAAACATATGGCTGAAAAACTGAAACAAGAAGGAAAAGAAATACCCGGAATGGTCGTTGTTGAATCGCCTTGCGATGCTAGAATTCTCAAAAGAGATACACGTAAAGTGAAAAACGAACTTGAAAAATCAGATGCCATATTATGTATGACATGCGGAGCTGGTGTTCAAGACATAGTTGAACACCTTGGGAAAATCTCGGTTCCAGCCTTAAACACGAAATTTTTGGGCATGATAGAGAGAATAGGTGAATTCTATGAGCGGTGTCGAGCATGCGGAGAGTGCATATTATACGAGACAGGTGGAATTTGCCCCATTGTGAGGTGTCCAAAGGGAATGCAAAATGGTCCTTGCGGAGGGATGTTCGACAGCAAATGTGAGGTTGAAAAATACCAACGCGATTGCGCATGGGTTCTAATTTACAACAGGCTCAAGGAACTTGGGATGCTGGAACTATACAAATCTTATAAACCTCCAAGGGACAACTCCAAACTGAATGTTCAACCAAGAGAGATACTATGGGTAAAAGCTTAACGGTGAACTCGATATGTCTCTAGCAACATTAAGTAATCTCATGTATCAGTTGAAAACTAAAAAGTTTACGTTTACGGGAGAGTTAGAACCTGAGAAAACAACTAACTTAGCTCATGTTTTTGAGGCTGCTAATAAACTGAAAGGCTACGTTGTCGCTTGCAATGTAACAGATAATCCTCAATCCTTCGCTTACATAAGCAGCCTCGTCGCATCCTATCTGGTTCAGAAAGAAACAGGGATGGAAGTTATCTATCAAATAACTTGTAGAGACCGAAACAGAATCGCATTGATTTCGGATCTTCTTGGTGCTGGTGCTTTGGGAATCAAAAACGTTCTGGCTTTAACAGGTGATTACACAACTTTAGGGGACACCCCTCAAGCTAAACCTGTCTTTGATTTGGACTCGACACAGCTAGTCAGCATGATTCGTAAGATTGTTGATATGGGAGTCGATTTC
>JAWBOR010000153.1:0-4584 GCA_038826015.1 Bathyarchaeia archaeon | reverse complement strand
AAGGCTGTAATTTCTTTACTTCAGTCGTCGAGCTTAATGGCGACGGATATCCAGCAAGCTCCATCAAATTTCCGTAAGATATTTCGTAAAAATCTGCGAGTTTATGTAGAATTCGTGGAGACGGGTTGCTTATCTTCTGATTTTCCAATTGACTCAAATAGGCATTTGAAATTCCAGTCTTCTCTTCTACAACTCTTAATGTAAAGCCTTTCTCTTTTCTAACTTGCTTTAAATAGGGTCCTAATGTTTTGTTCATAACATATAATTAAGTAGAACAACTATTTAAATCTAAGTATATCAAGCAAAATCTAAATACGCTTAGCAAAAGTGTTGCATGAACACACATTATCAAGTTTGAACCAGCTTAGGTCCCATCCATAGAGCTAACCTGTCCACGCTATACAACCTCGTTTTCTAATGTTACAGACGCTGTAGTATGAAAGAAAGGAAAAACTTATGAGAAACCTAAAATATGCGTGCCAAATACTCATGCCCCCTATTATGTTCGGACCAACATGAACTGAACAACCGAAGCCAACAACCAGCCCAAACAAATAATACTAAAAAGCTAGAGCGTAGTTTTACTTAATCTCCATTGTTTTTTCATACTTCGGTTGCATGATTTTCGTTTTAACAAACTTCTTGAATATCTCACTGTGTTCTGTGTGAACAGGTATCACAATTTTAGGTCTGATCTTTTCAATTAACCACTGCAAATCAGCTAGAGAACAGTGACCAAATGCATGAGCTTGATGAAACTTGAGTTTGAAATGCTTCAACCATCTTAGCATAACTTCTAATTCTATCTGGTCCATACCACCTTCTGAGAACGGCTCAGACATTGAATGAATAAACTCCCCGCCTTGTGGTTTTATGTCCACAAGCTCAGCAAAATTGTACAGATCCAGATTCAACAAGCAGTTACTACAATTCTCTTGTATGTGCTTGAAGCCAACAGAGTTCTCAAGGTAAGGTCTTTCCCAAATATAGTAGTCCTTTTCTACATATTCGCCTGTTTTCTTTCTTCTTGCATAGATAACGATGTTTTCATCCTTCAATGGATTCGGCAACTTTAATATAGGATCATCTTTTAGCTTATACAGCAAATGAGCAGTCTTCATCGAAATGACAAATTTCCTTCCATTATCTTTTGCTACATTGTAAAAGGTTCTTATTCTATCTACGTCACGACCATAGAAAGTTGTTATCACAAGCTTGTTGGTTTTTGATACTATCTTATTTGAAAGTTTTCTAACACCTTCTTCGCTAAGATTTTCTCCTTTCTCTTTTCTTCCTAATCTTGTGCCTTCGATTATTAACGCAATAGGATTGCATTCGCTAGCTTTTTCAACAAATTCATCAGTCATAAAACTAGCTGGACCATGTCTTCTTAAGTCGCCTGTGTAAACTATTGCCCCAGCAGATGTGTGAATAAGAAAACCATAGGCTCCAGGACAGAATGATCCACATGAATTGGCTCAACATCAATGCCAATTTTGATCTTCTTTCCAGTTCTGAAAGTTTTATAATTGTGAACGCCAAGAGTCTCCCGTTCTTTTGTAGGCTCGAATGATTCGATAATTCTTAGAGTGCATTCTCCTACGTAGATAGGAATTGTTTCGTCTATATACTGCAAGTGTGAACAATGATCCATGTGAGCATGCAACAAAAATCTAAGTTACTTTGTAACTACGAATTTTGACGCCTCAAGCAACATGTTGCAAACTTTTACGGTTGTTTTTAGAGAACGTAGATAGTCAGGGTTGATAGTAGATGGCCCTCTAGAAAGGCCGAAATACTATCGAATATACGCAACAGTCTATGATAGAATAGAACCAATTAGCGTATTAATCAGAATAGAACGTTCTCCTTCTCACGTTCTTGTTCGTCATGCCCACGTTCTGGAGAAGAAAAAGTCATCCATACAGTATTTCGTGGTTTTGATTTATGTTGTATGTGTACTCAGACAGCTAATAATATCTAGTATATTTCTCGCGATCATATGATGGAGTAGGTTTTTGCTGTTGTGTAAGCAACGCAAGTTTTTCCGAAAGATGGACATAGATTCTATCAGCGAATATTGCTAAATCTTTCTGATACTCTGTGGCCTCAGCAACTGCTATTATTTTGTACAATAAATCTGAATCGAGACTAATTGTATCTAGGGTATGTCCCAATTCCCTTATTCTTCGTTGTAGTCCAAAACCCAATTGAGAATAATCTTCAACTGCCCATATGAGAAGCAATAAGGCATGAGAGGCTTTCTCTGCATCAATAAGTGATATTAGATCTACATAATCTTGGAATTTAGTTTTGCCACCATACATGCGTGCACTTGGAATATGTTCTCGTTCTTCCCCGATTATGTAACGTACTGCAATTTTTGTTTCTCCAAAAGACCATATCTTCAATGTATCATTGGGCTGAATAGGCTTGGCGCTTGGATTATACGAGTTTTCCACTGGAGGTATGGGTGACACAACAATACCGATCATGTCCGCAAATCGTTCGATACTACTAACTATTGTCTGAACAGAGATGCCAGGTCTATATTTCTCTATTTTCATTCTTTCAATATCTGCTAATCTTCGAGCAAGTGTTTTCTCTAATATTGTTGGGCCCATTTCTTCAAGCAGCGCCCTCGCGCGGTCTGCCCATCCAAGCCATGGATATTCTTTTGTGATTCTTAACAAATTCTCAATAGTAAGTTCATCTTTAATCACTTCAACTCGTCCCTTGTTCCGCATTCTGTTGATGCATTCACCACAAAAACATACTATGTCCCCTGCAAGTTGGTCTGTGACTCTATAGGCCATTTCAATAGCTAATGGTGTAAAGGGAAAAATTGATAGATTTTCAGAACCAGCAATACACATACAATCATTGTCTATTGGCAACTCAACACCATATTTCACACACCATTGCCTCAAGTATTCATGAACGAGCTTAAAGCATTGAGATAGAGTTAGTTCAGTAATAACTTGCTCTTCTTCAGCAAACTTAAATCTCCTGCCTTTTGTTCTAGCAGGTTCTGTCTTTTTGACTTCTGCCCATGCAGGTGTAGTAAGTGCAAGCAATACTATGGCTCTTTTCAAATCGCTAGTCATATTTCGGATTTTTTCTACAAGCATCTTGACAGCTTCAGCACTAGCTTTTTGCTTTGTGGAAATTTCTTCTGGTGTTGTCTTGGCTCTGACCAGATACTCTGTTTCTCGTGTGCTAAGATATTCCTCTATATTATCAAGGGCAATACATATTACCGATTGGTCTGGCAACAGATTTGTAGCGTACTCTGCTATCTTACGGATAGCTTCAATGTTAAGTGAATCTATATCCAAACTCTGGTCGATTAGTTTGAGCAAATTTATCTTTATATCTGATCTTATTTCCGCGTTTGAAATCTTGTCTTTAGGTATCAAAGAGGACAATCGCTTGATTGAATCCGGATTTAAGAATAATTCCTTCCATATCTCTTTCTCATCGATTTCTAAGTCGCTTAAACGCGAAATCGCATAGATTCCCTGGTATACCTCTTTTTCATAGAATAGGTATTCGAGATGCCGAAGCAAATGAGTCTTGCCGGCTCCAGGCATTCCTACTATGAATACGCATTCTGTTCCATCTTGTTTTGTTCTATTATTGTAAAGATCTTTAAACCATTTTAGGTAGGTATCTCCTCCAATAATTAAGGAAGGTCGGCGTGGCGGCTCGGGATATTGAAAAGGATTTTCACCTTCTAGTAGTTTTTTATTAAATTCTTCATTTGTCATGTGAATCTACCCTCACAAGAGCTTAACGTAGAAAAATGAACTCTGTCCATATTTTAAATACTTCACATTTTCTCTACCTATAGGTGCCCCGACATCGAGTTTCACATATCCTCTTTTCCAAGCCTCTATTAACTGTTCATCAAAAGTCAATTCGCTTATACCTAATCGCTGTGAAACTTTTTCCCTCAACATTGGAATTTCAGCTTGATTTGGTAGAATTTGAATCTTTGGAATTTCCTCTCTTATTGTTTTGAGAAACTCTTCAAAATCTGGTTTCCATCGCATATCTTTTATTTTAGTCAGAAAATAGTGAAGAAACAATAATTCCAAGCCTTTCAAGGTAAGGGATAAATCGTCTGTTTGAAATTGATTAAGAGCTTTATTTATAATTTGGCCGAATTTTTCTGGAGATAGTGATTTATCAATTGAAATTGCTTCTTCGCGTAACATCTTCAGAAGCTCTATTTCATTGGGAGTTGCTTTCATACTTAGAGAGTGTGTGATCACTTTCTGCATACTGAACATTTGTTCGAGTTGTCTAGATATGCTCTGTATCATAGATAGAGTGTCCGAGCTTTCGCCTTTTAACTTCTCAATATCTCTACTCAACTCGTTGATCTTTGTTTCTATTTTTCTAACATCAGGTTTAAAGATCGTTTTTGCGCCAAGTTGTTTGTGGACAACTTTACTCTGCAGAATATTATCTATCGGGACATTTTCGAAGAGCTGCCTTAGAAGTTTACGCTTATCTTTGTATTTCTTTACTAGTTCTGCTTGTCCGAGCTCTTCGCATAATTTAGCAAGTTCATTTTGA
>JAWBOR010000152.1:0-4596 GCA_038826015.1 Bathyarchaeia archaeon | reverse complement strand
GAACCTCGAACCCTTCCTTTGCGAAGTACTCACAAACTTCTGATCCAATAAGACCAGAGGATCCGGTAACAAGCAGTTTTTTCATTTTCTTTTCAACTTGTATAACAGAGATTCTTCAGTAAGAAGTCTTTAACCTTATTTTCAACTATACAATACACTTTATCTATGCTAATGCTGTTTATGTTCTCCATCTTCTGTCCCTTATATCTTTCCGATAGAATCCCGTATCCATTTGGTTGTTTCATTACAGCTTCAATGCTATCAGGATAAATATATGCGCCATAGTCAACCATATTGTTCGGATAGGGGTGAAATCGTCCAAAGTTGTTTCCATTTGATATACATATAAAAGGAGTTCCTACAGCTGCGGCAATGTGAGCCGGGCTACTTTCATTAGAAATCAACAGAGCTGATGAGCTTATCACCTTCACCAATTCTGGAAGCGACAGTTTACCTACTAGGTTCGTAACTCGTCCTTTCCCTGCATGGTTTATCACCTCCTCAGCAATATCTACTTCTTTCGAGGAGCCCACAACTGCAATCTCAAAGCTTGGGAAATATTGCATTATTCTTCGGCATATGCTTCCATAATTTTTTCCTCCCCACCTTTTTCGATTTCCATTTGCTCCTGGCGCAATAACTATACGCTTCTCTCTTCTGTCGCAGGATCTTACTTCAAGTTCTGTAAGTTTTGGCAGGTCCTCCTTTCCTATCAGTCCCGCTATGAATTTTCTATTTCTGTAAAACTCAAACTCCGTCTGTGATAATGTTGGAATTAACTCATCATAAAACTTATCTGTCAATCTCTTTGTTCTTTCATCTATGTTAAGGCAATCTCCGACGCTAGCAATTTTCCAATTTGCTCCTGTATATCTTGCAAGTCTGTCCATCCATAGCGTTCTTGAATGTACAGGATTTATAAGCACTTCAAACTTCATCTTTCTTAGCTTATATGCAAGCTTTAGAAGCCTAATCTCAAATTCTATTGCCCTCTTCACATTTTTTGAAAGCCATACGAATTCGTCTACATAATCTCTATCATACTCTTCAGCTAAATCTTTCCATGCTTCATTTCCGCAGAGAACCATCTTGTATCCCCTAAATCTATCGCTATTTCTTATTACCTTTAGAAAGTTTCTAAATAGAATGTAATCTCCTATTTCATCCAGCCGAATAATCAACAAAGTTCTCGGAACATAATCCTTGTTTTTTTTACCCCAAATCCAATTGAGCGCAATATGCAATAAGTTAGTCAGAATCAGTCTAATTTTTTGTCTCAAATTACTCATTTCTTGCAAAGATAAGAATTTCACTTTCACGATTTAACTGCCTTACTCTTCTCAGAAAGACTAAATATAACGTGTATGCAATTAGACGTATTGCTTCAGACAATAAAAACATTAATTTTCCATATACTTTTCTTGCTACGTTCAGACCAAGTATCAGAGCAGGCAAAGCAATTGCCTTGCAGATAATTTTTCCAATGTTACCTTCGACATACTTTCTCAATACCCCATCATATAGCAACTGTGCATCCCACGTGTCTTGCGTCGTAACCTTTATCGTTTTTCCTATGTATTTTTCGACTAATCTCCGCAAATAATTTTCTGAAAAGTGCCATATATGTACAAATGGCTCTTGTAACCAGACCCAGTTTACGCCCACTTTCTCAAGTCCTATGCAATTTACATTTGGCACTGCAATGATTAGCACGCCTTTTGGTTTCAGCCATTTTTTAGCATTACTTATTGTTTCCTCCGGATTCCTGTGATGTTCTAAGCTATGCCATATGGTAACCACATCAAATTTTCCTCTTAGTTCTTGCAGTTCGCCACTTATTCTTGCATCATATACCATCAGCCCTAACTTTTTCCACGATTTTTCAAAGTCAGAGTTTGGTATATCGATGCCAATCGCTTCCCATCCATCTCTTTTTGCAGCGCTCAGAAAAAAGCCATGCCCGCAACCGATGTCCAAGATCGTTTTTCCTTCACAGAATCTTTCAACATCTTTTTTTACTCTCTTCCACCGATGCCATCCTTGTATTTTCTTAAGCAGCTTTCTTTCCTCAAACCACTTGTAGTTATAGTAACTTGTATACACTTCGCTAATTTCCTCATCTGTTGGTATTGGCTCTGCGCGAATAATCTCACCATCTCTTACATATCCGAACTCTCGTCCGTTTGGACTAATCTTCCACTTTTTCCCCGAAAAGAGTAACTCTGTCTTTTTTTCTTCCGTCATACCTCTCCGTATAGTTGTTCTTCTATTTTATCAACCATTTTCTCAATGTGAAACGCCTTTACATCTTCCAAGCTTTTCTTGCGAATCCTCTCATACAATGCATTATCCTCAATTAACAGTTTGATACATCTTGCACATTCTTCATCATTGCCTCTCTCAAAAATTAAGGCATTTATATTGTGTTTAAGAATTTCCTTTGTTCCCCCTGTGCTAGTCCCTACTACGACCATACCCGAAGCCATTGCTTCCAACAACGCAATGCTGAATGGTTCATCCCAAATCACGGGAAAAAGAAAAATTCCATGCTGTTGCATCATTTCTCTTACCTCTTCCCGCGAGACCATGCCGAGAAAACTGATGCTATTCTGCAAGCCTAATTCTTTTGATAACCAGATTATTTTCTCATAATACTGACTATCCAAACTACCGCCTACCACAGTCATGCTTACTTCGTTTATGCAAAACTTTGTTTTGAGCAAGTATATGCTTCGGATAGCGGTTTCAATGCCCTTATGAGGCATACATTGACCGGCGTATAGTATTTTCCTATTGCCATAATTATTTGATTTGTATTTGCTCAAATCTACTCCCCAGTGAATTACGCTCGGTCTCTCTACTGCCACGCCGCTTTCTATCGTAGTCTGTTCAATATATTCGCTACAGAAGCCTACATCCCGAAAACTTGGAACAGATGTATTTACCAAGCCTATCATATCCAGAGCTTTTGCTACGCTTTTCTTGAAATAGCGCTGGATCGATTGTCCGTCTCCATTCCACAGTCTGTACCAAATCTCATTTCTCCAGCTAGCGAGCCATTTATCTGAAATGAAATATACTACCCTGCGCCCTGTCTTTTCTGCCCAAAACATCACCGAAGAAGAGAGATGCAATACAGCCCAAATATAGATAACATCTGGCGCAAATTCCTTAACAGCTTTAGAAAAATAGAAACGATTATGAATTTCTCGCCTAATAAGATACCAAAGATATTTAGCCTTATTATCAAATCTTTCGTTGATGAATGCTATCAGCACACGCCATACATCAGATTCAATTTTTTTCTTTCCAATTCCAAACGTACTTGTCAAGACGAGCACTCTATGTCCTCTCGCCTTTAATCTTTCCACAACTTCTTGGCAACCCAACTCATATCCCCCAACATAATGCGGCGGGTACACGGAGATTACAACCAGAATTCTAAGCGGCTTATTTCTTCGCTGTTCCATATAGCCCACTTATCATTGTATTATCCACAAACTCTTCAGGCTTTTTATCAATTCGTGATAAGAGTTTTACGATTGGCGTTATCAAATATGATAAAACTAACCTATACCTATATCGCATCGGACGGTATCGCACCCAGATACTTAGCATTTGTGCAAGACTTACATCCCACCCGCCGAGCGCTTTAATTGAAATTTCTTTAAATCCTGCACTTTCCAGTAGGCGTCTTAGCGAAAACGGTGTATACCTAAATTCATCATTTGGAACTAGATGTAGCGGCCAGATAAAGGGTACAGTAAAGAATAGGAATCCGTCTGGACGTAACACTCGATAGATTTCTTTTAACACTTGTGCAGGATTTGAACAATGCTCTAACAGCTCTGTTGCTATCGCACAATCTACCGAGTCATTATTCATCGGGATCGTTTTTCCATCCCAGAGCATGTCAGGTTTCGCACCACAGTATTCCCCGATATCAAGCCCAATGTAGCGCAAGACCCTCTGATTAGACAGAATGAGCGGTTTGTAAGGCATTTGTCCGCAACCAACATCTAGCAACTCTCCTCTGAAGTGAGGGACATAGTCTCTTATTGCATGCAAAATTGCCGTTCTTGCAGTATGCAAGTCTAACCTGCTGGGAATACAGCTCGGGTTTAGATATTGGTCATACTTATTCACTTCTCGACTTACCTCCCATCTTTCTCATAATTATGCCTATTGAATGACCGGGTGTCATTTCTGTTAAACAGCTGCCAAGCATATTTGTCAACATGTTTCTCACTTGCCTCTTAGCAAATCTCAAGACATTTCTCTGAAAATTTAGAACAGACAGCAATCAGGCTGTTTGCTAAAAAATCTTATGCTACTTTGTTTTCTCTCATTTCATATCTTATTATTTGAAAGTGTCGTCTTACCCAGCTGTCTGATAGCAGTTCATACAGTATTTTTACTAGTGATAGCCCATATCTCAATAAAACCTTTACTATGCTTTTTTTGTCCCAAATACCAACATAATGCGGTGGTGAATTTAACGCAATGCAAGAAATATACTCATCATCCTCTTTTTCTGTTCCAAAAACGTTCGGTAGAGAAAATCCGTGCCGAAAAACCCTACCTCTGCTATCTGGC
>JAWBOR010000151.1:0-4599 GCA_038826015.1 Bathyarchaeia archaeon | reverse complement strand
TCGTTGAAAAGACTACAAAAATAGGCGTTTAATCGCAGTGCGGGGGTTAGGTTTAAACATCGGTTTAAATTCTCGGTTTTCCGGTTAGATTTTCTTAAAAAGGAAAATCATTAAAGGATTTCGCATCGTATTAGATAGAGGTATGCTTAACATGGCTAAATTAAAGGGAATAGTGGTTTCATTCTCCGAACTTTCTGAAGCTAAGCGTTTGTTGAAGATTCGTGGAAAGGTCTTGCTACTTATTAAGAGGCTATTCAGCGAAATTGAGAATTTAACAGGGAGAGAATTACCAGGTTTAGGCGTGTGCCTTCACGATCGAATTTCCGGGCAACTTTGTTCTCCCCTGCCACATCTTCCTGCTTGGAAAAGCGAAAACGTTATCCACGTGCTAGCTGATGTTGACTGGTGGAAAAAAGAATCCTTAAGGCTTCTTAAAGAAAAACCAATTGCAAAGATACAAAGCGCAATGACCATCTTTGAAGAATATTACTCCGGATGGAACCTCGAATTTCTAGTATACCTATTGTGCGGGCATGAGGCTTGTCATTACCTCACCCTTTTCCCAGAAGATGACAAATACTATAGTATAGCGCCACGCTGGATCGAAGAGGGTTTATGCTTCTACATTTCCTACGAGTTAATCAAAAAGAGAAAAAGGAAAATGAGCGAACTTGCCTTGAAAACTGACCAAATTGTTTTTGAAGCATTGAAGCAACCGCTATCAAAGAGAGAACATTGGTTATATGAATTTTATGACCATAAGAAAAAATACTCTAAGGCTGGAGCCAAATACAAAAAGCTGATAGATCTGTGGGATTACTCTACAGCGACTTTGGCTGTGAACGAATTATCGGTGAAGTCGAGGAAAAGTCTGAAGGAGATTATGGATGCTGCTTCAAGCTCGTATGAGAAAGTTACAGAGAGTACTGATAGAGTGTACGCAAATTTAGAATTTCTGAAATTCCTTTTTGACGAACTAAGCCCAAAAACCACAATAAAGAGATTCTGCTCTAAATTTAGGATCTGCCCTGCTCATAATTAACGATAAAACTAAGAAAATCGGTGCGCCGTTTAGGTTTAAACATAGGAAATTCCCGGAATGTTGTGCTCTTGTTTCATCGCTGTTGGTTTGAAATCAACAAATATTTAATATCATCCAAGGCATATTTAACATTGAGACGATGATAATTGATTGTCACCAACATCTACCTTCTTTGAAGGAAACAAGGACTCTTGAAAAGTCTAGAGAAAAGTTGCTTGAGGAGCTTCGTCGAAATAAGGTAGACTACGCTATACTGATACCTGACAACACTTCGAAGTCAGATATAGGTAGTATGGAGGAGGTTCTGCAAGTCGTCAAAAATTGTAGTCAATTGTTTGTTATGGGAACCATAGACATTCAGAAAAGAGACTACTTGTTTCAAACACAGAAGCTTGATGAATTATTTCAAGCTGGGCTCATAGTCGGTTTAAAGATTTTCCCAGGACACGACACCATATACCCAACTGACAAGAGACTTTTGCCTGTCTACAAATTATGCGTCAAACATGATGCGCCAATAATGATTCACACAGGGGCGAGTTCAAAACATCCAAAGCAAGCCAAATACAATGACCCAAAATTCATTATCAAGATCGCAGAGAAATTTCCTACGCTTAAGATAGTTATCGCCCATTATTTCTTTCCCAGAGTTAAATACTGTTACGCATTAACAAAGCCTTATGAGAACATATACTTCGACACTTCAGGATTAGCGGACGAGGAAGTCATCGCAGATACTGGTCTAGATAAGATAAAACGTGTTTTGAAGTTGACAGCAGACTGGCGTCCGAGCAACCTTGTATTTGGAACAGATTACGCTATGTGCAGCATAAGTAAACATATAAAGCTTGTAAACTCGCTGGAAATAGAAAGGCCGATCAAAGACAGGATTTTCAGCGAGAACGCCATTAGACTTTTCCACCTAAAAGTGTGACAAAATACTGCAGACTAAAATGGCGTGAATTTTCTTATGATGGCTCAGGAGAGTTTTAAACTCTGCTTACGGTTCAACCGAGGTTGCTCGCTCTATGAAATCCCGAGAATTTAAACTGATGTTTAAACCTAACCCCCGCACTGCGATTAAACGCCTATTTTTGTAGTCTTTTCAACGAATTTTTATAGGGCAAAGCCGTTTTAGCCGTAGTACGCGATGTAATTCAAGTATGTCGGCTCATAAAAATCATTGAAAGTTCTAATGATAAGTTGTTGAGTGTTGACATCGTAAGAAAAGTAAGAAATATTTGGCAAATTCACTTATAATTGGAAGAAAGATGTTGCTTGTAATGAAGAAAGGAAAGTGTATGAAAAACGCTATGGTGTATGGCTTGTCCACAGTGAGCGACAAGGGTCAGATCGCGATTCCCGTAGTCATTAGGAGAGAGTTGGATCTGAAAAAAGGCGACAAATTGCTAATAATAAAGCGAAGCGATAACGCCGGTTTCACGTTCATTAAGCTAGATCTTATGGACAAGCTTATGGACAAGATAAGAAGTGATGAAAAGTTCTTTGAAAAGCTGGGTTGAAGGAGGTGAGAAAACGCCGACATGTAAAGATTGCAAATTCTACAAGCCCATAGATGAAAACAAGGGAGACTGTTTTGGGCATGAAGTTATGGCAAAAATGCCTGCAGAAAGGTGTCCAGCAAAATCGTTCCAACCAAGAAAGTAGAGACTGACAGACATCCAAAAAGAAATATGGCTTCAGCATTCCACTACTATTAAGAAAGTGTGAGAAGATTAACATGCCAACTATAGAACAAATTTTAAAATCAAGAAGTAAGCCAAAAGAAAAAGTTGATGCTCTGGCAAAGGAAGTCGAAGATAACAGAATCTCCATTAAGCAGTTGATCGATTATTTTGAAATTGGTTCTGTTTCTGAAAAAGGAAGCTGTATTGAAGCAATAGAACGTATCGCTCGTGACAAACCGGAAATTGTCTTGTCGCACATTGATTTTATTATTGATCATATCAACGATCAAGCTCCAAAAGTAAAATGGGAAACTGCCAGAGTAATTGGAAATCTTTCTCAAAAATATCCAAGTGAAGTTGTAAAGGCAGTTCCGAAACTTTTGTTGAATACGGAGGATACCGGAACAGTTGTTAGGTGGAGTGCGGCTTTTGCATTAACAGAAATTGCGAAGAATAACTTAAAACTACGAAAGGAACTTGTGCCAAGATTTAAGGAAATCGCAGAAAAAGAAAAGAATAACGGCGTCAAAAACCTCTATGTTAAAGCTCTAAAAATCGTAGAGATAGTGCGCGAAGTTTGACAGGTTGTGCAAAAATGAATCTTGTTAAAGATGTTTTTCTAAAGGCATTTTCAATGCTTAAGGATCCATCTGAAACCTTGCAGAAGATTCAATCAGCAAAAACCCACAATGCTTTTGCCTTCTTATTGATAATTGGCGCTGTTACATCTTTCCTTACGCCATTGCAGGTCTACTTAGGTTTTGAGGATATTAATGGGCTTCATGCAGGAGGCCAAGCCGAGTTTCTGGCGAAAGATGTTTCCACGATTTACGGGCTTGGCCTTGAATGGCGTCCCTTTTTGATTGAAATGTTCTATGTCTTTATTCTCCTCTTTACCACGGCCTATCTTCATGCAGTTTTGAAAGCGGTTGGCGGAAAAGGCTCCATAAAGGATACACTAATGATGATAGCATATGGTGATGCACCCGGATTGTTGTTCGGCTGGATACCCTATTTTGCCACAATAGCCGCGCTGTGGGCTGCAGTTATCCAGCTTTTCATAGGCCCATTAGTGCTGCATAAACTTTCATGGACCAAAGCAAGCATAATATTCAGCACACTCATAGGCTTAGGAATAATAGAAATTGCATTATCCTAACAACCATATGAACCTAACCCAAAAATAGAAAAAATGGGGATTTTGCGGGAGTAGTATCCCCTTCAATGGGGACTTATCCTGAATATGGATTGCTCGTTCTGAGGGTGGCTTCACAAATGTAAAAGGAGAGTGAAGCCTGAAATGGAACTTAGTGCGATTTCGATGGGCAAGGTAGAGGATTGGTTAGAGACCATTCCAAGCAAACATACAAGGAAGAATTATGTTAATGGTATTAAGAAGTTTGAAGCATGGTTTGGAGACAGCGTCGTCAAGCTTATTGGAAATCCAGAAGCAAAGAAAACTGTTGAGAAGTTTTATGTAGCTTTAAAGCAGAAGCATCCACAGAATACTTGTAGAAACGTGACCAATGCAGTTATCCAATTCTTGAAATACTTTGGCACTGATGCGAAACCACGTAAGGCTTTGGGAGTCTACAGAACTGAAGTTTCAACAGATGACCATAGGTTAACAATTGAAGAAGTTCAACGCATGGCATCAGTAGCAGACTTGAAAGAACAGGTTATGCTTGAAGTCTTGTTATTGGGTTTGAGGATAGGTGATGCAATAGCATTAAAGGTTAGTGATTTGGACAAGCTTGAACAAGAGGCTCCAATAGAACTTAAGCTCAGAGCAACAAAGGAAGGAACGATATACGAGACTTTCATAAGCCAGGAGTTTAAAGAATTACTGAAACTTTATTTGCCTACAGT
>JAWBOR010000150.1:0-4607 GCA_038826015.1 Bathyarchaeia archaeon | reverse complement strand
TGGCGTTGCTGGCTAAACCCGGCAATGGGCGGAGCCGAAGTTTTTACCCGGGAAGTTTTGAAGCGATGGGCTGATCAAGGCCATCAAATTGTTTTGTTCACTTCTCAATTTAAAGGTAGCAAAAGAGAAGAAAACATCGACGGCGTCAAAATAATCCGAGCGGGCGGCTCTTACATGGTCTATAGACAAGCAAAAAAATTCTACAAAAATCGTTTTGCAAAAGAAAAATACGACGTCATTATTGATGAAATCAATACTAGACCTTTCCACACGCCCAGTTTCGCAAAAAATGGAGAAAAGATAGTGGCGCTGATTCATCAATTAGCAAAAGAATACTGGTTCTACGAAACTCCTTTTCCCATAAGCTTTCTAGGTTATTACTTTCTTGAAAGCGAATGGCTAAAGCCATACCAAAGATTCCCAACCGTGACAGTTTCAGATAGCACTCGAAGAGATCTGACTGAATTGGGATTCGAAAAAACTTTTGTTGTTGGAGAAGGATTGAATTTTGCGCCTCTTTCCCAGCTCAGCGAAAAGGAGAAACATCCATCTCTAGTTTACGCGGGGAGACTTAAGAAAGCTAAGAGGCCTGAACACGCGATTAAAGCTTTCCGAATAATCAAAGAAACAATTCCTGACGCGGAATTGTGGATGATTGGGGACGGCTACCTGCGGAAAAAACTGGCTAAAATGGCTTGTGAAGGCGTGAAGTTCTTCCCCTCTTTGTCCAACGAAGAAAGAAGAAGACTAATCGCTAGATCATGGGTATTGGTAAATCCTAGCGTCCGAGAAGGATTCGGATTAAACATAATTGAAGCCAACGCCCTTGGCGTACCGTGCATCGCATACGATGTCCCTGGATTAAGAGACGCAATCATAAACGGAGAAACGGGGTTTATCGTAGAACCAGGTAATCCAAAAGCCTTGGCAGACTGCGTGTTAAATATCCTTAATAACGACGCTTTGAGAATTGAACTTTCAAAGAAAGCTCTTTTGCAGTCCAGCAAATTTAGCTGGGACGATGTGGCAGACAGATTTGGCAAAATCATAAAATATTACCATACCCTATAGCGCAAATCGTATTATAACAGATCAAGAACTCAAGTGGGAGTAAAAAAATCTTTTCAAAGATCAAGATCTAACGCATATTTGAAGAATTTAAGCGTGTTCTTCATCTTGACCTATATGATCTTTTTGTTGCTGACAGCTATTATAGTCGTGGTTAGAAATCATACCAAAATAATCGATCGCAGTATTATGAATCGGTTAACTCGGTTTCTGTGTTCGCTTATTGTTTTCTTCTTATCCGTGTGATCTTACAGTCTTATTCTTTGTTGCAACGCAAAAATATCTATTGAACAATCTTTCCTACGTAGACCTGAGGATTTTTCAAATAATAGCAAAAAGGAAATAAATCTATAAACTCGAATTCTATTTAAAAAAGGAGGCAAAATCATATTTGAGAACTTTTGTGACAGTTTTCTTATCGACATGGATTGTTATAATGATAACTTTTCAACCTTACGGATATTATCAAGCTACAGTAATACCGATAGAAAAAGTTGCCAGCTTAAAAGATCCTTTGATGCCGTGGGCATCTGTATTTGCAATGGAAGAAAATCATGGTAAAATCTACTTCAGTTTACAGCAAGGATTCAGAGCGGGTTATGGTGGTATGGGAGGAATTTACAGCATCGATCCAGAAACTCTGGACATCCAACTGGAATTTCCCTACTCGGCTGCTGGGGCATGGTGGGCAGAGTTTCCTGGTGCGTCAATTGGTGGATGTTGGGGGCATGTCTCCGTAGGAGATAATGTGTTGTGGGGTGGTTACGCAATCAACGACATCAACGCTGTGCTCGTGAACATTCATCAGAGACAAGTTAAGTTATTGCCTGACTGGACTTACGAGATCTGGAGCCTAGCTGAGCATAAAGGTATGATATACGCTGGGACTAGCTTTGATATCTATGTCTCATCGGACCTCCAAACATGGGTTAAGCTCCCAGGAACCAGTCGTAGACTGCAGATAATGGAAAATGTGATTTGGGACATTGAGTTTTACAATGACACATTGTATTGCATTTCTAACTTTTTGTACCGTTATGATTTCAATGAAGGAAGATTGGTGGAATTGCATTATAATATTGAAACCAACACTCTAAAATCACTCTGTGTTTGGCGTGACAAGTTATGGTTCAGCGGCTTCAGTTCTTCGCTAAATGAAAACCGTACTTGGCTAATGAGTTATGACCCTGCGACCGGAGCGACGACACAAACATATGTTCCAGCAAACAGTATAATTGACATCATTGAGCACAATGACTGCTTATGGTTAGCTGGGTACACGGGTCCTAGAATACTTGGAGAGCATATGCATGGAAATGTAGGATTGCTATTCCGGTATGATGGGGAAACTCTTGAAAAGATCGTCGAGATGCAAGGATGTAACGGTTTTGTTGGACTCGCTGGATTCGATAAATACATATATTTTGGAACATTCACGGGTGAAGTCTATAGAATAAGCATAGCAAACTTATGATTCGGATCGAAAATACTCGCGTTTACGAATCGAACCCTTTTTTATTTATTTTGTGATAATGGGACCGTTTATCAAGTATTGAAAATTGAAGTCTACTTCGTTTCTAATCGTTCGTTTATCAAAGGATGAATAGATGTGAAACAATTCCTACATTAAGACATCTTGTACGATTTTAGCAAAAAATACTTTCGATGGCGAGCTACCACAAGTTTTTTTATGCATCCAAACTTAATAAGTAAATCATAACTAAAAGAAATATGTCAGAAGGCGATTTTTGATTGATGCAACTAAATTCTGTGCTTAAATATGGAAAATCGCGACGAGTGGAAATCTTATTTGTAACATTTTGTGCGATTATCGTAACGTTCCTTGTATCTAGAAACATATTTTTTAAGACGCTCGTCTTTGGCGATAATCCGCTGGTTACAATAAAGTCTGGGCCAATAATCATCCAATATGTGTTTAGCAGTTGGCACCCAGCTGCATATGGTGAAAATGCTCCTTGGCCGCTTGGCTACCTTCTGTTGTATGCATTTTCGCAAATAAGTGCAATGTTTACAGATTTTTTTGGTGTTCTATTCAACCTATTCATGAACATCAGTTTGCCCTTGAGCATAATGGCGTTTTACGTATTTTTGAAGAAATTCTGCCAGAGATCTTGGGTGAGACTACTTGGCGCAACTTTCTACATAATCAATCCAGTTGTTCTGGCTTACTTTGTCTCAGGTGGATTTATGTGGCCTTTGGTGTTCTTACCAATGTCGTTGAATTATTTCATAAGTTTCCTTGAGGATCTTAATCTCAGGGATGTTGTCAAATCAGGAGTGTTCTCAGCTTTAGTCATGTGGACTTTTCCGACGCTTTCAACAATCGCCTATATGATATTAGCCGTACTTTTCCTCATATACGTTCTCTTTAAAGGACTTGACTTTACAAAAAAGGCGTTGCCATTACTTTGTGTGTTTGGTCTGATAATTGTTGTCTGCAATGCGCCATATATTTATGCAATGAATGTGTATTCTCAATCATCCCAGTTTGGCTACAGACCCACCTCTGTACTAGCCGATTTCAGATACACCTATCAAGATATCTCAGTCGCTTCTCTTCTGCGATTTGCTGGAAACCGCGGTTCACCTCAAGTTCCGTTAGGTTATGAGGACATGGAAGAAATTCGGAACGAATTCGGTTACATTATCCCTGCTATAACATTTCTTAGCATCATTGGGATTTTCAGAGAAAGAGACGAACGCTTGAAATGGCGAATAATCTCTCTGTTCCTTCTATTATTGTTAATAATACTGTTTTCTCTTTCGTTGAAGTTCATGGCCAATTCCTCTTTGAGTTGGATAATCAATAGTATATCTCTGTTGTGGACACTACGGAACCCCTTCAAACTGCAGATTATGCTAATTTTCAGTTTAATACCAATCTTTGCTTATTCAGTAGAGAATCTTTCGCACGAGTGCCTTCAAACGATAAAGAAAAGAAGACTGAAGACATCCATCATATTTCTTTCACTAATCTTCTTATCGATTTCTCATATTTACCTTTATAATTCGTTCGCTTTCGAAGGATGTATGGGGTTGACAACTGCATATAGTATGGAAAAACTTGTTCCAGACGAAGTTATCAATGTTATTGTAAACGACTCTTTATTAAGATTTGGCAAAGGAGAATACCGAGGCATAATATTACCCTTCAGTCATATCACCGAGTTGCACACTCAATTCGCGAATCCGCTTTTATATCCAAGTAGACTTGGCATTCACACTGAAACCACGAATGCACTGACTTCAAAACTTATGGAAAACTCGGATCTCAACAATCTTCTACGTTTACTCAGCACGAAATATGTTTATGTTATACCGCCAGAGTCTCAGAAAGACTCCCCTTGGGGAGGTCCGTTTCCAATAATTAAAGTCCAAAACTATTCGCAGCTTATGGAGAACTTAAGAGAAGGAAGCACTGAAGAACTATTGAAAGATTCGCATTTATTCATTGTGGAAAAAACACTTCCTAGATTATACTTGAGCAATCAAATAGTATATTATTCCAACATCGAGAC
>JAWBOR010000149.1:0-4618 GCA_038826015.1 Bathyarchaeia archaeon | reverse complement strand
TGTCCAGCAGCTCAGGAATCTTTTCAGGCGGATACTCCAGGTCTGAGTCTATGAGAACTATGTATTCGCCTCTTGCCGCCTCGAAACATTTTCTGATGCCGAATCCCTTCCCCATCCTTTTTGGAAAATGCAGTGCCTTAACATTGCCGTAACTTCCAGCAAGCCGATCCATGATCTCAGCCGTCTTATCGGTGCTACCGTCTTGTTCCAAGATGATTTCAAAGGGCTTCCCATAGCCTTCCATGACCTCAAGAACCTTGTTGAAGCACGCTTCTATGCGCTTCTCTTCGTTGTAGGCTGGCATAATCACAGAAACAACAGGTCTCTGCAGCTCATCAGTCAATCTTTTTAAACCTCCTTTTTGAAATGTAATAGACCGTCGCCGCCACTGCTGGAACAAAAATCAACGGGGTTGGCCAAGGCAGTTCAAAAATAACCTCGTGGCTTACAGAGTAATTGCCTGTGTCTGGGGCTCTGTCTCTTAAAAAACCTAACGGCTGAAATGTAGCTGCAACAATACCTATCGTTTCTTGGCAGTCGTCAGGATAGCCTATTTCTGAAAGCCTTGCAGTTAAATAGATAGAATTACCGACAATGTTTACATCGATAGACGACTTATAACTCCATCCGCTCGCGCCCCATTCATAAAGACCTGGTTGTGGTCCTCCACCCACAAGACAAAAATCTGCGCCCTTGTAGGTTCCACTAGTTGCTCCACCTGCTTTTGTATCTAGGAAAACGCAGTAGGAACGTATGTTCGATGGTTGAGGAGTAGTACTACATTCGATAATAAACCTAAAGTGAGTACCATTGTTTGTTAGGTAAACTTTGAGAATGTCAACTGATGCTGGCGAAGCATCTTTCGAGGGATCTGTTCCAATTAGTATAGGGGTTATAAAAGCGCAGACAGTACTAGTCGAGAAGGATACCAGCAAAAGAAAAGTTGCGATAAGAAGTATTTTCTTTAGAGACTTGCTGCTCAACTCTGCGTCTTCCTCCTTTTTTCAGCAAGTTCCTCATCACTTTTTATTTCAATTTTCCGAAACATGGGAACAAATGCTGATGCTGTAATGCTCGACTTACGCAGAATATTGAACGTAAAGCCTCTATCCTGAGCCATGTCCCTTTTAGCATGTTTAAGGATGTACGACACAGTAACCAAGCCTAAAGCTAAGGCTGAAGACAACATGAGAACCCAAGTTCTGAGATTGAATGGCAGAACCCTGTCCAAAGACATAGTTAAACTGGAGTTGTAATAGAAGACCTCAGCTAATAATAAGGACAGGATCGATGCAATTGGCAACAAAGAGAAAGCTATGTTTCTAGTCGGAACATGCTTTATACTTTCAACCGCTACTTTTTCGGTGATCCTTGCATCTTCTATTAGGTTCTCTCTTCTCTCCTGATGCGAAAACTCGTCTAGTGCAGAGTTACTCTGAGGCCGAGGCTGTGTTGGAGGCTGCCATTTGCCGATAACCTTCTCATAAACCATTTTAGCATAAGGTTCACGACTGAAGAGGCCGGCCAGCTTTTCTTTAGGCTTTTCTTTCATCAGACTCTCAATAAGCCTCTTGTTTTCTTCTGGAATTTGTTCCCAGTTTTCATACACTGCACGCCAGTCAGCCATAGTCTACAGCTCCTTAAGTTCGTTTATTGCATCTTCAGCAGTGAAAGGTTCTTTCTTAGTTTTTTTGGAATCTTGAGTTTCCTTTTCACTTGCACTCGCTGGCTCACTTTTTTGAGGCTCTACAGAAGTTTTCTTATACTTTGGCTCCTCCTTTTTTTCACTCGGCCAAACCAATGAGGAAAACTTGTTCCATTCATCCAAAATGTCTCCGGGTCTATCCTGCTCTAGAGGCTTGTCTTCTTGAACTTGGATTTTACTTTTCAGTTCGTCTCTCAATTTGGACGCAATCAACTTTTCGATGTACTCTTTCTCTGAAATCTTTTCTTGTTTGGATCGCTCATCTTTTAAGGGTTTTTCCATTGCTGCCGTTTGGGTTTGAGATTGTTCGGAAGTTTCTGGTACAACTATTTCATTCGAGGACGGTTTTATTGGTTTTAAGTTCTTGTCTAAATAGCCTTTCTTTATTAAGCTGTCCAATACGCTTTCAACTTCAGTAGTATCCATGAGAAGTCTAAGGCAAATTTCCTCAATTGCGCTGCACCTTAAGGCGGCCTTGAACACTTTAGTTTCAACAGGAGACAAATCCTCTGGTTTATACTCAACTTCAACGCTGGGCTTGACCTTGTCAAATTTCTTTATGCGATCTTCAAGGTACGAAAATATGTTTTCAGTCACTCTTGTGGGTTCTATTGGTTTTTCAGGAGCAAGAACGCCGAAGACTGGTTCAACGACTTGTGGAACAGGCGGCAGCTTCTCTTCTGGTAAAGGCACTTCTTTACCTCTTGTCTGGCCAAGTCGGAACTTTCGCCACTCATGAAAATCTTTTTCCCAAATGAACTCATACTTTCCAAGCTTAGCGACTTCTCTAGCTGCGTTATGATCGTAATCCTCGATTAAGGCTGGGTTAACGTTTCCTAAGACTAAGTGAACGTTAGTGAATATTTCAGGCATAAGCTTCCGAGTGCTCGTTAGAATAACTTGGATGTTTGCATGCCTTCCCCTAGCAACTGCGCTGACGACCTCATACTTGTCAGCCTCCTCGACTATAAGAAGAAGCGGAGTCTCCCACACAATTTGCGTGATGCGTTTTAGGAACTCGCTTACTATGATCTTCTCTACATTACTGTCTACTATATTAAAACGAATCGATAGGTTGCCAGTGGTTTGCCTTATTACATTCAACATTTCCTTGACTGTTCGGTCGACATCTGCCCAAACGTTGAATGTGACAAAGGTTTTGAACATGTCGCTGTCGACTTCAGGGATAGTTTTATCATAACTAACCTCGTAGGTGTTGAACATGTATTCCCCATGAGGATCAATAACAACGATTCTTTTTCTGCCTTGAATCTGTGGAATAACATAGTTTCCGATCGTGTAGGTTTTGCCATACTTTGTCGGAGCAAAAAAATACAAATGACCGACATTCGGATCAAGAATCTCAAAA
The DNA here is from genome assembly GCA_038826015.1 of Bathyarchaeia archaeon. Classification (GTDB taxonomy): domain Archaea; phylum Thermoproteota; class Bathyarchaeia; order Bathyarchaeales; family DTEX01; genus JAWBOR01. The sequence goes on along the minus strand of JAWBOR010000149.1, from coordinate 1,544 downwards.
GGAACCTCAACCTCTACTTCAGCTTTAGGCTTTGAAATTGTTGTTGATGAAGTTTCAACAATAGGAGGTTGAATCGTTGCTTGAGGTTGAGGGCTGATTTCGGGTTCTTTTGATTTTTCAATGACCTCAACTTGCGGCTCCTTTAGAAAAGTAATAATCTGTGAGCCTGACAAGACTCTTCGGTTTATCTTCGCATTTGGGCCAATCTTTACCGTCTTTTCGGTGGAGACAGCCTCCACTATGGCATTTTCTTCTAATGTGATGTCCTTTAATGAATCGACAATGCCTTTTATTATGCAGTCTCTTCCTATGGTGATTATTCCTTCGGAAAGAACGTGGCCTTCAACAATCGTAGACTGTCCTATCTCGACACTGCCAAAGGCTTTAACGCTACCGTAAATATGGCACTTTTTGCCTATTTTTAAGTTTCCTTGTACAACCAGATGATTGTTGATCTCGGTTCCATCTGGTATGCTTGCATCTCCAGTTATCCTGATTACTTCACCTGCAACTTTAACTCTTGCTTCTTCCCTTGCCTTCTCAAGCAATGGCGTGTCTACATCAGGCTTTTCTTCATAAGTGGTTTGTTCAGGAATCTCTTTAGGTCCCTTATCTTTACGTCTGAAGAATTCGACGGCCACTGGCGTAAAAGGAGCTCCAAGAAGGATGAACGGTAATACAGCTAACGGATTCACAGGATTAACCTCCCATTTCCATTTTTATAGAACCCGTTAGAGCCATTATGCCCGTTTTTCCCGTTTTTTCCATTGCCATTGCCGTTGCCATGGTGTTGCGTGTGATTCCACTTATGGTTCCCATTTCTTGTCAAAATCAAATCAATGAACGCCTTGGTGCAACAGAACGCCATTAATAAGAACGCAAATGTGAGTGCTGGAAGCAGCCACAATAAACGTTTTCTGTTATCAAGATAAATTCCTGAACCAATTTCAAAGAAGGGAGCAAAGTTTCCAACCGTACTATAAGTGAAAACTGATAATACGAAGAAGTAAAAACCAGTGTTTCCAAACAAATCTCTCGCTCCCTCATAAGTTACATAGGCCATTGCTCCAACTCCCCAAGCTGCCAAAACAAGTACAGGCATAAAATAGATGCATAAAAGAAGCGTGAGCTCCATCTTTTCGAACAAGCTTAGGTGCGGCGCCACGATGACGTTCTTAAGATGCTTCATTGCGCATTGCATGTGACCCTTAGCCCACCTATACCTCTGGTTCCAGTAAGCCCGCCAGGACGTCACAGCCTCTTCATAGGCTTCTGCGTCATTTACGTATCTGATTTGATATCCATTTAGCACAAGCCTTACGGTGAGGTCAGTATCCTCAGTCAGCATATTCTTGTCCCATCCGCCAACTTTATCAAGCGCTTCTCTCCTGAATCCGCCCACGGTTCCCCCATATTGTGGGACAAGCACAAGTTCATCTCTTGCTTCCTGGTCTACTCTGTATCCGCCAATTCTTTCTAAGGTCACTATTTTAGAAACAATTGAATCATCTTCGTTTATGACGACGACTCTGCCTTGAACTGCG
>JAWBOR010000148.1:0-4652 GCA_038826015.1 Bathyarchaeia archaeon | reverse complement strand
CTTCCGGTTTTAAGATCGATGTCAGCAATTATCAAATCTTCTTCAAATTGTTTACCAATAGCTATCGGATTACCTGAACTGTCAACCGCCATGCTCTGCCCGTCGAAAACCAGTTCATCCTGCCCTCCAACCAGATTAACGTAAAACATCGGAATCCTGTTCTTTCTAGACTTCTCCCTTAACAATTTTAATCTCTCGAATCTTTTCCCAGCGTAGAATGGAGAGGCCGAAATATTAATTATCAACTGTGCTCCCCGATTTGCCAGTAAATCAGTTACTTTCACATCATACTTTTTATCCCATAGGTCTTCACATATCTCAACGCCGAGTTTAAATTTAACCGTGTTCAAGTCTATTAACACTGGTTTTATCTCGTTCACCAGTGCTGGCTTGAAATACCTTGCTTCATCAAACACATCATATGTTGGTAAGAGTGTTTTGTAAACTATTTTAACAATCCTACTCCCATTGAAAACAGCAGCAGCATTATACAAGCTCCCCCTCTTATAATCGACAAACCCAACCACCCCAGCTATTGAAACGCTGTTTTCTCTAATAGTTTTAAACAGCATTTTCCTTTGGCTTTTTACGAAGGCTTTTTCAAGCAGCAAGTCTTGAGGAGGATACCCGGTTACAGTTAGCTCTGGAAACGCTACAAGGTCTGCCCCACATCCTTTGACCATTTTCATATATTCTCTTATTTTCCCAATATTTCCTTCAATATCTCCAACTGTACAATTTACCTGAGCCATAGCAATCTTGATTTTGCACAAGTTTAATCATTTATTGAAGTTGAAACATCTTATAAAGATTAGTTCCATTCTATTAGCACGCGCTAAAAAAGAAGTAGTTATAAGCCCTGATTTCCTCTTTCACCTGTTCTTATTCTGATTGCATCATCGATGCTAGACACAAAGATTTTACCATCACCAATAGCTCCTGTTTTTGTAGTATTTAAAATGATTTCGACCACTCTCTCAACCTCTTCATCACCAACAATTATTTCAATCTTAACCTTTGGCAGAAGATCAGCCCTGATCGTTTTCCCACTAATTGTTTGTATTATGCCACTTTGTCTTCCACGACCCTTAACATCGTAAACAGTTAGACTCGTATATCCTGCTTTAGAAAGTGCCTCCTTCACGTAAAAGAACTTATCGGGCCTAATTATTGCCTCTATTTTCTTCAATTCTTCTCTCCTCCAGGTTTACACCCATTTTCTTCCTACAATTCTTGATTTTATCATTTGAAGTTCTTTTTCAAGCCTCTCCACTCTTTTTTCAAGCCTCTCTATTTTCGCCTTAAGTTCCTCTTTTTCTGTACATGCTTCATTTATATTGCCTATTTCTTGAGTTTGGTTCATACTTATCACCTACGGGAACTCTTTTTCTAACTCGTCTTCCGGATAGGCGTATGCTTTATGGTCTGCAATGTCTAAGCCAAATAGTTCTGCATCTCTTTTTGCACGTAGTAACCCCGCCCTATTTATAAGGTAGAAGAGTAAGTATCCCGTTAATCCTGACCATACTGCTATCACCGATGCGCCAATAAACTGCACACTTATGGTGTTTAACCATTCGCCTAAAGTATTCACACCATACAAAGGATGCGCACCGAGAATATTAAGGCTGAATAGGCCTGTTGCAATTGCTCCCCAAAATCCACAGGCTGCATGCACCGAAACACATACACAAGCATCATCTACATGTAATTTGTGTTCGAGCAACCCTTGAACAAATGTCGTGAGTATTCCGGCGATGGTGCCTGTTATGAATGCGAATATTGGATTCATTACCACTGTGCCTGAACATATAGCAACAGCGCCTGCGAGTAGACCAGCCATCGATGTTAATGCGTGTCCTCTCGAAGTCAGTGCTGCGCCAAAAAGACCTCCAGCCATAGCCATAGCCGTTGTAACTCCAACCCATGCTAACTCGACATTTATTGTTTGAGCCGTATTCGCTATGCTCGATCCTACGTTAAAGCCAAACCATCCGAAGACAAGTAGCCATGCGCCAATTACAGATAATGGTAAACTATGTCCAAAGAAGGACCTTGCTTCTTTACTTTTACCGACAAACTTTCCTATTCTTGGACCTATTACAAGAGCCCCTGCCAATGCAAACATGCCTCCTGTTAGATGTACAACCGTTGAACCTGCGTAATCGATGAAACCCATCTGAGCTAACCATCCTCCTCCCCATACCCAATGCTCAACAACAGGATACAGAAACGTGGCTATGGCTCCCGCTGCAATTATCCACCCCCACAGCTTATCCCGCTCAGCTATGGCTCCCGGTACTATCGCTATAGTGGTTATTGTAAACATTGCCATTTTAAACCATAAAGCTAAATCTCCATATCCTGATGGGCTTGGCGGTATTCCGTAGGCTCCGCTGTCAGATAATGCTGCAGGCAATGGGTTTGCTATTGTAGGCAGGTACTTTGGGAATGATAAAAATGGCGAATCAGTGTAGTATGAAATAGGAAATCCAATTAAGTAATACATTATGAATGCAAGAGTCCAGCCAACATTTAACATTATTACAGTATGGGCGACATTTTTCTTACGTACCATTCCCGCATATAAGAGAGCAAAGCCCGCAGTAGCCATAATAAGTATGGCAACTGGTGCCCATCCTACGATGAAAACCTGCTGTATTGCTGCAAAAATTTCCTCAGGATTTTCCGACATTCTACATCACCTACAGCTTACTTGCGAACCACACCGGTTTTAACGAAATCGGAATTTCTTCTACAGACAAGCCTCCTTTCTCTATGTTCAATTTTAATATTTGTGGCTTTAACGGCACACTTCTAGATTTTCTTAAAACGAACACTCTTGTCCAAACGACATCATGTTTATGATAATCAAGATATATTAAATGGTCAACAAGATATTCTGTAATATCCGGATTTGCTGGTATGCCTTCAGCTGTTAATATTGTTGTGGCTCCTCTTTTCTTAACTTCTAAAAGGAGCTTCATGAAAATCTCTCTGAATTCAGTAGGGTCTGCTAGTCTTCGCTCAAGTGATGAGAGAGAGTCCACTACAATCCTGCTTGCATTTGGTTGGGTATTAAGCCCCCTAATAAGTATCTCTACAGCCTCTTCTTTACTAATTAGGGAGTATTCGCTTGCATAGCTTGCACTAATAGATAAGTTCACTACAACGATTTGTTTTTCTTCTACTAAAGCTTGGAAGTCCGGGAAGAGTTCGTTACCTGTTCTCAAAATTGTTTCTGGAGTTTCTTCCGTGGTTATGTATATGCATTTCTCGCCTTTCTCGGCGCCTTTATGTAAGAATTGAAGACAGAGGATTGTCTTTCCAGTACCGGGTTCTCCTCTCACCAATATAGCGTCACCACTAGGCAGACCTGGTATAAAGTTAGTCAGACCTTCGATACCGAGATCAATCCATTTTATTTTACTTATTAATTCGGTTTGTTCTAATTCTTGTGACCTAGTTTTTTTCAGTTTCGGCATCTTTCATTTCACCGATAGCCCCCAATATAATATATTTTTAAATCTATTTGAGATACTTTAATAAAAATTGTGAAAAAATATTAAAAGCGAATTATATTTCTTGATCATAGTTTGCTGAGCTTTATTATGTTCACACGCAGTTTCGTCAGGTCTTCTTGAATGCTCACATTATATTCCATATGGCTCAATAGGCTTTGGATAAATCTTTTAATAAACTCTTTAGAGGCTTCTGATCGAAGGATAAGAGTGAAATCTGTATTAGAAAGTTTAGTCACTTTCAGAAGGTTACATGCTTCTAGACGCTTAAAAACATTTTCAGCCGAGTACATTTTGTTTAAAAACTGGTCTGCATGAGATTTTGCAATTCCCTCATGTTCTTTCCAGAAGACTTCTTTATCAGGAAGAGAATCAATCAGTTTAAGGAAAAGAAGCCAATGGTCAATATCTAGAATAACATGTTCCTCACTAAAAAGCATGTCTAACATGATTTCAAGCCTATGTTTCATATCGTTTTGCATAAAGCCCTTATTTTCGTTAAGAAACTTGATTGCCCTCCTAATAAGTTCGCTTCTAGAAAGTTTAAGCTCATCCTTCATTATATCTAACAGCTTTGCGGTTTCTTCGTCAAGTGCACAAGTAATCCTTACCGGTTCAGTCATTAGTATTCAAGCATAAGTCGCAAGTTTATATGTCGAAGTAAAGGTAAAATTCATATGGGTGGGTTCTTGCAGATACTTGAACATGGTCACGTAAATCGTTTTCGATTATCGTTTCTATCAGCTCATCCGAGAAAATCGGTTTCAGAAACTCCTTATCGCTCTTAAGACATTCAACCGCCTCTTTAAGGCTTCCAGGCAGCTCCTTTACCCCTAGTTGTTTTCTCCTTTCAGGAGTAAGATGGTAAATATTCTCGTCTACAGGATCACCCGGATCAATCTTCCTCCTTATCCCGTCAAGCCCCGCACTCATTATTGCAGCGAAGCATAGGTAAGGGTTGCATGATGGGTCTGGAGTTCTAAATTCTGCCCTCTTCCTAGCAGCGTTTTCAGCACCCTTCTCATAGACCGGTATCCTGACGTTTGCAGACCTATTAGCCTTGCTCCAAGCTATGAAGACAGGAGCCTCATAACCTGGGACAAGCCTCCTATACGAGTTCGTCGTAGGGTT
>JAWBOR010000147.1:0-4665 GCA_038826015.1 Bathyarchaeia archaeon | reverse complement strand
TGATTGTTGAAGATTCAAAACTTGAAAATTTTAATTCCGACGCATATCAGAAAGTTCTTGAGGTGCTGATTAAGAAATACCGCCCGACATTAACGTTAATTGGCCACACCTCATATGGTATCGAATTAGCCCCGTCTTTAGCTGTATCTCTCAGCATCCCATTAGCGACAGACTGTATTGACTTTTATTTTGATAATAACCTGCTTTATGTAATCCGCCAAATGTACGGTGGAAAGGTTAACGTGAAAGCAGCACTGCGCAGTGCGGAAAATTACATTGTAACTGTTCGCCCAGCAACGTTCACGATAACCAAGCCGCAGATGCCTACCAAAGGGACGCTGATTAAAGAACCATCTCCATTGATTGAAGAGATCAAAACTAAAAGATTCATTAAATATGTAATTCCTCCTCCAACCGCTGTCGATATATCTACTGCCGAAAAGCTTGTCAGCATAGGCAGAGGAATAAAAGATTCCTCGAATATGCCGATCATCGAAGAGCTAGCAAAAGTGCTGGGGGCTACAATAGCTTGTTCACGTCCAATAGTGGACAAGGGCTGGCTTCCAAGCGAGCGACAAGTAGGAAATTCTGGAAAAACAGTGAAACCTAAACTTTACCTAGCTATCGGTATAAGCGGGGCCTTTCAGCACGTTATGGGAATGAAAAATTCCGAATTAATAATCTCCATAAACAAGGATCCAAAAGCCCCGATATTCAATTACTCAGACTACGCCGTAATCGAAGATCTATTCAAAATTGTTCCTGCTTTAACGAACAAAATAACCGCATATAAAAATGAAAAGAGTCAATAAACGGGCGCATTAAAGCAGCTTTTTATCTTGTTTCTCACATCATCTGCAACTGGGCCCAGCCTTTTTATTCTTTCAGTAAAAATTGTGAATAACTCTGCAGCTTTTCTATATGCGGGTAATGGAATATAGCTATACCGAATTCTCACGGGTTCGATGTTATACTTGGATATTTCCTTTCCCATTTCCACAATTCTACTTCTAAGGAATTTCGCATCTACTTCGTCCAGTCCCTCAATAATCAATATGCCGTCAGCACCATTTGCAAAAGCATATAGCAGATGCCTTAATCCTATAATTGCCGTCGTTGGCACCGGGATTACGAAAACGCTTTCAGGGTAGTTAATGCGATCAACACCGAGAAAGTCCACTCCTGCATAGGCGATATTCCTTTCAACAAACATTATTATCCTAACTTCACCAGCTTGTTTATCTGCTAAGATACCTCTTAAACTGGCGAAGAGCTGTTTTGTCGTTGAGTTCCTGAATTCTATGGCGCCTTGTGGACATACTGGTATGCACGCGCCACATCCAGCGCATTGAAACGGGTTTACTGAAGCCTTACCTTCCATAATGGCTATGGCATTAGTGGGACATGTTGAAACGCATATTTGACAGCTGTTGCAAAGTTCTCTAGTGACATACGCTTTCTCCGGACTTGTAACGATATATTCGCTTTTAAGAAGATCAGCAACTTTTGCAACTGCGCCTAAGGCATCTGAAACAGTGTCTCTTATGTCCTTAGGACTTAAGACACATCCACAGGCAAAAATTCCCGCGCCTAGCGAGTTAACAGGATCCAACTTTGGATGCTTCTCGACTATAAACCCATCTTCCCCTATGGCTATCTTCAACTCCTCAGCTAACTTATTCATCCCTGAAGGTGGAACCATGGGCGTGGCTAAAGCAACCATATCATATTCATCTTCACGTGTTTGCCCAGTCAGTGTATCTTCAGCTAAAACAACAAGTTTTTCGTTTTTGCTACTTCTATAAATTTCCGCCACCTTGCCCCTAATGAATGTGACCCCCGCCTCTTGGCATCGCCAATATAATTCCTCATAACCCTTACCCGCAGCTCTTATGTCAATGTAATACACGGTAACATCTATACCGAGCATCTTTTTAAGCACGAAAGCCTGTTTAAGCGAGTACATACAACATACCCGACTGCAATATGTAACATAATTTCTGTCTCGTGAACCAGCACATAGGACGATGGCTATTCTCTGCACGTCACGCCCATCTGCCTTTTTTACAAAACCGCCTGTAGGTCCTGTGCCAGACGTTAACCTTTCAAGCTCCATCATCGTTAATACGTCAGAACATACGCCATACCCATAAAACTCCAGTTTACCAGCGTCATAAAGCTGATATCCCATAGCCAGAATTATGGCGCCGACCTTGAGTTCTATTTCGCAGGGTTTCTGTGAAAAATCTATGGCTCTTGGTGCACACACATCAATGCACCTATAACATTGAATACATTTGTCGATATCTATTGCGTAGATCGATGGAATTGCTTGAGGAAATGGTATGTATATGGCCTTCCTGGTCCCTAAATACTCGTCAACTTCATTAGGCGCCTCTATTGGGCAGACTTCTACACAATCACCACAGCCATTACAAGAATCTTTCACAAACCTAGGTTTAACGATAATCTTAACCTTGAAGTTTCCAACATGTCCCGAAACCTCTTTAACCTCTGAGTTCGTCAGTATATGGACATTCGGATTTCTGGACACTTCAGCCATTTTCGGGGTTAAAATACATTGCGCGCAATCTAACGTAGGAAATACCTTCGTAAGTTTTGACATATTGCCTCCTAACGTAAGGCTTCTCTCTACAATATGCACTTTATAACCTAATTTTCCAAGCTCAAGCGCCGCGGTGATCCCGGCTATTCCACCACCGATTATTAGAATTTCCCTAGAGCATTTTGCAATCATCGGCTCTATGGGTTCTAGCTCCAGACTTCTTTCATAACCGCCTCTGACAAGTCCTATGCTTTTCCTTGTAGCGGCCTCAGAAAAGTGAGGACCATGAACCCATGAACATTGTTCACGTATATTCACCATTTCAAGCATATATTTATTTAAACCGGCTTTTTCTAAAACGCTCTGAAATGTTGTTAAATGCATTCGAGGACTACAAGCCGCGATCAGAACTCTGTCTACATTATTATTTCTAATTACTTCAATAATCCTTTCCTGAGCTTGATTTGAACATAAAAACTGATTTTCTTCCACGATTACATTTTTCCATCCCTTAACATTATTGATTACCTTCTCGATGTTCACCACGTCACTTATGTTTCCGCCGCATTTACAAATAAAAACGCCGATTTTCCTAGAGTCACTTTCCATGCAAAGGCAGCCTACCATTACTCCTTTAAGGTATAATGGGAGGTTTCAATAAAAGTTTTAAAGAACAGGGTTTCTCTTTACCACCTGAGCAATTACTTAAAATAGGTTGCTGAGGCAAAAAGGTTGAGTGCTGAGAGTCTTATTCAGAAACATAAGCTTTCAGAATGCCTCCAATGCGGCATATGTACAGGCGGTTGTCCTGTAGCCATAAGATCGGGACTCAATGTTAGACGTTATATGCGAGAGGTTTCGATATCCCGCAGAATCATGCTCGACAGGCAAAATGAGCTTTGGAGTTGTACGACGTGTTCCACCTGTAGTATTCGTTGTCCTAAAGATTTGAATCCTCATGAATTCTTGATAGATCTTCGAAGCATGTGCGTTGAGGAAGGTAGAATAAGACCAACAATTCGAGAAGCTTTAGAAAACATATTCAAGTATGGGACTCCTTGGGCTAAAAGTCGTGTGAGAAGAGGTGAATGGGCACAAGGGCTTAATGTTAAACATTTTTCCCAAGGCAGCGAAATATTATATTTTGTAGGTTGCACTTCATCTTATGACCCGCGAGTTCAAAATGTCGCTCGAACCCTTGCCCTATGTCTCCAAAAAGCTGGAGTAAATTTCGGAATTTTAGGCGAAGAGGAATCCTGCTGTGGAAATGAGGTTTACAGCATGGGTGAGAAGGGATTATTTGAATTCTTAGTTGAGAACAATATGCAAGCCTTCAATAGGCACTCGATCAGAAAAATAGTAACAAACTGTCCACACGGCTTTAATGTCTTCAAAAATCGTTATAGTCACGCATCTTTCGAAACCTTGCATCACACGCAAATACTTGCTCAACTGATAGATGATAACACGCTAAAACTTGAGAAAAAACTGGATTTTCAAGTAATATATCATGATCCATGTTTTCTGGGGAAACAAAATGGTGTTTTTGAAGAACCGAGGAAGATTCTTGAAAGTATTCCAGGCGTTAAATTATTAGAGTTTAATCGTTCAAGAGCACAGAGCCTTTGTTGCGAAGGTGGCGGAGGTCGTATGTGGATTGATATCCCTGGGCCTAAATTAGCTGAGATGCGGGTGAGAGAAGCCGTCGAAGCCGGCGCCAACATCATAGCTGTTGCTTGTCCTTTTTGCCTCATCGCAATTGAAGATGCAATTAAGACAACAAATAATGACGGTAAAATTCAAGTCAAAGATATTGTGGAGCTTGCAGCTGAGACCATACAGCCATGAGGTATTTTTGGCTGTTCTTTAATAATCGAAGCATTCGTCATTTATAACTAAGCTCGCAAATGAAAAAGTTTGTTAAAGGGCTATAACGTCATAAAGTTTCAATAGAAATAGAATTTGATGAAACATCTAAATGGAAAAATTAAGAGGGCTTATCTAGGGAGAAAGCAAGTCATCCGCCATGTATAATCTCATTTTGTCAGAAGTCTATCTTCTTTCCTTCATATATGTATTCAAGTAGCTTCCTTGCTTCT
>JAWBOR010000146.1:0-4723 GCA_038826015.1 Bathyarchaeia archaeon | reverse complement strand
CCTCGTAGCTCATGACTCTGGATCCAAGATTCCCGATTATCAACTCGCGATAATGTTGAATGCAATAAATTGCAAGACCCTAATTGTCATTTTGGATATGAGTTATGCTGGAGGGTTCATAAGAGACATGAACAATGTATGGTGGTGTGATGTAGCTTGGGACGCCAGGGGAAAGCCAGCGGACAACAGAATAGTGTTGGCATCCTGTGGTGAAGTCAAATCTCCCGATTTGAGTGATGACACTTATTCATTAATAGGGAACTATGGACTAATCGAAATGGCTTTTACACATTTTCTTATCAAGGGTTTCAGTTACGACAAAAATAACGATGGAAAGACATCCATCGAGGAGGCTTTCGATTATGCACAGAGACAATTTCCTAGGGTTGAATTTTTTGGTCTAAGGCGCTTAAATCAGTCTCCTAAGATTTATGATGGGTTTCTTACATCTGCAGATAATAGCGCAGAGTACATACTTGGGGATGTCATCAAGACACAGCATCAGTCTGTTCCTACTACAATTTTTTTGGTTAAATGCCCTGTTCGTCTTCATGTTTACGATTCAGCTGGCAAACATGTTGGAATAGATAAATCAGGACAGCTAGAAACAGGCTTTCAAGCATATTTCCAATCTATCAATGATAGCGAGTTAGTAGTCATTCCCAATCCATCAGGTACGTACACGGTTAAGCTAGTAGGTACAAACGAAGGAAGTTATAACCTGACGAGAATTAGATTGGAGGATGGGCTAGTCGTAATGTCCGATTCACTAACAGGAAATATATCTCGCGGTCAGGAAGTAGAGTACAAATTCGTTGAATGTAGGCAAGATCAAGGAATTTTTGGAATACCTTGGTTAGCGTGGACAATCGTTGGCGTTATCACTATTGTCATTATTATTTTCGTAATTGCTGTCAGCGTGTCCAGAAAATGTAAGCAAAAGAGGAAAATATCCGATTCAAAAAATAACTTGTATCCCAAAACTTTTTTTGTGATTCATAAACTATTGGAACAACAAGGTTTACCTTTGTTGTTACTTGTTTCTTCGCAATAGAGCAAAGGCAGTTACTGATTTTCAATCTAACGAGATAGCACAAGAGGTTAGTTTCTATTTACTTCGATTTTTCCTTTTGTAAGTATTCCTCTGTAATGAGTCGGATTTATTTCTATACTGGGGGTATTCCAAATGGTTATCTCGAATGCACTCGATTGGTTTGCTACCCGATTCCCGCACTCAATTAGTACTCTGAAATTATGTCTCCCCTGCTTATTAATAGTTCCAGTTCCTTGAAACATGGCTTTGTTTTCAGAAATAATAAGCCAATCTATTTTTGTACTTTTGAGTTCCTGTTTGATTAGACTAGGATACGTTAAGTTAAACGGGGAAAAATCAAGGTATGAATTAGGCGAAATAGAGCCTTTGTCGTATTTTACCAAGAAACCAAAGTTCGCTCCTTCTGCAGCATGAGATGGTTTTTCTTGTGAAAACTTCACTTGGCCCCATCCACTAACGTTTCCGAACTTAGGATCTATGATAATAAAGGGAATTGACAATGTTGTATTTTTGTTTAACCGATTTGTTGCAGATATTAGCAAATTGTAAAAGCCACTCCTAGGCGGAAACGGTAACATAGGATAAATTGAAACGGAGGCGCCTAGCCAATCAGTAATCTCCGCTTTCACAGGAAGTTCTGAACCATCATAATCGGTAGCTCTAAACTCAAAGTGGCGACCTGAGTTGACTAGATACACGCTGTTAGCAGTTGGACTGCTTACAACTATTAACGGAGAACTCTCTTTTTGTTTTGAATCGGACAAGAGAAGATCTTGAGGTAGAGGTAAACTCCTATTTAGGCTGGTCTCGAGTACTTCAGCATGTTCGGGTAATCCTAGGCTAGCAAGTATCTCATCTTTGAGGATATTTTCGCTACCCAAACCCGGATTTTCTGCCACCATCTTTCTCAATTCAGACCGTGCTTCCTCTGTTCTTTTCAACATAAACAGGAGCTCTGCTATTCGCATTCTTTGTTCACGGCGTCGAGGAAGATTAATCTCAACAGCGTCATCTTTGATGGCCTTGGCTTTCGATAAATCAAATGGCCGCGCACATTTACCCCATGGCAAATCAACCTCACGCTGCAACGCATCATTGATATCTTGTGCATAATTATTGTAAATGTATTCTGCAGCGCTAACATATCCATTATCATTGAATGAGACAAGAATTGCCATAACATTGCAGTCTGCTCTTCTTATCTTTAAGGTTCCACCTACACGATACCTAACGCCTGCATCAAACAAGACAAGGCTCCATTCTCTTGATACTAAGCCTACCCCTTCGAAATTGCCATTATGGCTCATCTTTTTCAAAAGATCAATCTTTTGCTGCTGATGGGGAAAAGCAGCCAATAGCCTCTTTTTCACTTTGTTAAAGTCATTTATTTTTCCTAGCTCCTCTTTGAAGCGTGCCAATACTTCTTCATCTAAGAATAGAGCATAATGGGCGCCATCCCTTTCAATTTTAATTTCAGTCAAAAACTTGATAAAGAAACCCATATCTGGTCCAAGATTAATCAACCACCCAGAGCCGCTCTCCGAAAATAATGGGCGCCCGATCTCAAGAAAAATCGCTCTTGTTTCAATATCTTTTACTCTTGATAGAAAATTATCGAATTTTGCTATTTGTTCGCCGAAACAATCCCCGATATTCATACCCAATTGTGTAAAATCAGCAAGATACCCATTTATTAGGGCTGTTTTTATTAAATCAGGAAAACACAAATCATCGAATCTATCCATTGACATAAAGATACACCTGCTTCAATTTACTCCTATTTCAATATAATTGTTTTTTGGTAGCCTTGCTTAATCAACATCTTGAACTAATAATGTTTCGAAAAATAGCGTTCGAAATGCTTAAATAGAGAGAGGGAAAAAAGAAACTTGGCAATCCAAATGAAAAAATGTCCAAAATGCGGTTTTTTCCTAGATGATGCTGCAGAAAAATGCACTAATTGCGACTTTGCCTTTGTTGAACAAGCAATCGTAAAAGAACAGAAAAGTATGAGGACAATAAAACTGGTCAAAAGAGGAATAAGGACCCTTAATAGAATAGCGTATTTATTCAGTTTTCTTTTAATGTTTTCAACAATTGTTCTTCCTTGGGGTGTTGTATTAACAGTGCCAGTTTCGATGTGGGATATTTTATCTTCGGCCATTCCAAATGGACCTGGAGCTATTTGGAAGTTTGTCACTCAAGGAGGTTATGATGCTTTGTCTCCAACCGAGAGGGCGCTAATTCTAGGGTTCATAGGTTCTATTTTCTTCACTGCTGCTCTTCTTGGAGCACTTGCCGGTGCAGTTATTGGTGGTGAGAAAAAACTTACCGAAATAAGTTGGTTCTTTTTCCCAGGCATTTATGGAATTCTATGTGTTATTGCTTTGTTCTTTTATTTTCAAGGGTTATTTAGTGAATTTGAATTCTTTTCATTTGGCCTAGGCATTGTTGTTTTTCTAGTGGCAAGTCTAATACTTATAGTAAATGATTTAATTGCAATCATTGCGGAATGAAGCCGATATACTTACTCCTTTATTTGATTCCCATTTCGAGTTTTAGAGAAAAAGCCTATATATATTGATTGGAGCATTACGTACGTGCTGGTTAAATTCGGATATGCCAATACCTGTTTTTATTGCCCACTCGAGGTCCATTGCAGCGTTTAATAGCTTCTTTAACGCGTTATTTTTTGAGCGGGTTACGCTTTGCGGATACATACCTGTTTTCCGGGCTATCCTGTAATTGCTTAAGCCCTGCTTTGACAGTTGTAGAATAAGCCGTTCTCTCTCAGTAAGCTTCATTCTGTTTCTCTTTTGAGGTTTTGTGTGCATAAATAGGTTGTCAACGTTTTTAGGTTAACAACCTATTTCTCTAATTGCTACGTCAGCTTATTCGTTGAAGTTTATGTCTCAGGATAAAACGGTTCAGGATCATTCTGGCCAAGCTGGGTGTTCGGCGTGTAGGCGGGTTGTTGAGCGTTTTTCTGCTGTTTTGCCCTTTTCTGTTCTTGAGAAGTTGGCGGATCAGCCGTTGCGGATTCGCGGCGTCGCCATGACAGCTGGCATGAGCCGTAACTTTAACATTTATACTGCTGAGGAGTTGCAGAGCTTCGCTGGTAAGCTGGTTAACGCGCCAGTTTACGTGGAGCATGTGGCTGTGCCTAATGCGGTTGGTAAGGTGACGAAGGCGGAGTGGGATGGGCGTGCGCTTTGGTATGAGGCGGAGATTTACGAGTCTGAAGTTGCCGACAAAATCCGCAAAGGCTTGATCCAGCATGTTAGCGTCGGCGCGGACTATGAAGCCATCGACGTCGTAGACGGTAGGGTTCCGCGTGGGCTGCATAATGCGGAGTTAAGCCTTGTGGCTGTGCCTGGGATTCCTGAAACCAGCATCAGCGTCCTGGAAGCGCTGGGGCACGGTGATGAGCGTAAGGTTGTGAAGGCTGGGTCATGCGTTTTCTGTGGTAAGCCTGCGAATTATCTGGTTTCTTCTTGCAAAGACTGTTTTGAGCGGTTTCCTGCTGGGCAAGAGAAGCAGGATGACGGCGCGAATGCTTCGGGAAAGAGTGCGGTTGAAGGTTTGGGGGCGGTTGATTCTGAGCTTAAAGCGGTTCGTGAGCGGCTTGCGCAGGCTGAGGCTAAGCTCGTTTCTTCTGAGGGCGCGCTG
>JAWBOR010000145.1:0-4740 GCA_038826015.1 Bathyarchaeia archaeon | reverse complement strand
CTCTGAAGTCTATGTGCCAGGGCATTATGAAGTCCGTGTCTTCTTTTCCCCTTAAGAATCTCCTGACAACCTTTCTGGTTATTCTTATTGCGTCTCTGGTCTTTTGGAGGTCCCTATTTCTAGTAACGAACTCTTGAAGGACTTCGACATATTTTATGTGGAAAGGGTATGTGTCTTTTATCGTAACCACTCTGCCTGCTTCGCTTGGAGAGTATTGCCAGTCTGACTCGACGCCGAATAGTTCTGGGCTTTGGCGGAAGGCTCCATATAGCCTATCTCTAGCATTCCAGGCTTCGCTCTCAGTTATTTTCTTAAAGATTCTTTTTTGGAGAACTAGGACGACATCATCTGCCGCAACTGGTACGATTATTCTGGTTGATTCTCTGCTTAGTACGCTTAAGACTTTGCCTGCGTATCCTCTGAAGACTTCTTCTTCCATGAGAAGTTTCTGTCCTTCAACAACCCTGTATTCAGCTTGAACTGAGGTAACTAGAACAATTTTTGGTGTGCTTTCCACAGCTCGCGCAAGGTAATCTAAGAAGAGAAGGACCTTTCCTGAGTAGTCTCTAAGTGACTGAGATTTCTCCATATTGAAGACATAATGGACTATTTCGTCCATGAGAATTAAGACTGGTTCCCTAACCTCTGAGAAGATGCTTTTGATAAGGTTGACATCAGGAGCGGGGGCTTTCTCGTTATCTAGATGTTTGATTTTTGCGTAGGCTCCAAGCCTGTAAGCCAGCATGCCCCATATTGTCTTGATAGTGAACCCTTCAGTCTTGTAGGGTTCTTGTGGATGAGGTACAAGTTCCGCTCTACTTGCGTCCATAATTATAATTGTTGGCTTTCCGCTTACTGCAACCTTTGCTGAGAGGTTTTCATTTATCACTTTGAGTTTTTCTGGGTTTTTGAAGGTATGGTATAGGCATATTTGGGTGTGGGTTTTTCCTCCCCCAAATAGGGATGTAAGGAGAAATATGCCTCCTCCCTTTCCGCCTTTAAGGGTCTCAGCTACGTCTTCTATCAGTTCTTCTATGGACTTCGTCATGTAAGTCCGTTTGAAGAATTCTTCTGGGTTTGAGTAGAATGATTCTTCTTCTCCTTTCATGATGTCGCTTAGGTCTGGTGCGGCTTTATCGTCGAGTCTGGCGTCGTATACGTCTTCCCATACTTCTATGATGCCGTTTTTTATGTGATTTTTTATTCCCATATTTTCCTTCTCCTTCTAAAAATCACAGTCTTGGGGTTAAATGCTCTAAAATCCTATTACAAAGTGTCTTCTCAACATCTTTTTCAGGGAGGATCCTAGCCAATATTCTTGATATGGATAATGCTTCCTCCATGTGAGCTGGATATTTAGCCTTTAGCTCTTCAAGTCTTCGATTGAATTCTTCTCTTGGATACGCAACTGCGAAATATTCCAGGACATGAAGACCGTCTACTACGCATTTGATTACGGGTTCTCTTGTGCCAATTTCCCGAGCTTCCAGCAGTTCGGCTAACCTAGATTTTTCTGTTGATGTCGGCTCGACTAGCATCAGTGTCTTAGCTTTTGCTACCTGGGCGCCCTCTTCCTTCTTTCCGTATCTTAGGATCTTCTGTTTCAGCGCTTGGTTTAGGTTCAGTGATGTTCCTATCGAGAAGATTCTTGCATCTGTGCTTTCTAGAATCTTTTCTTTTGCTCCCGGAAGGATTGACTTAACTAGTAAGTAGAACATAGCGTCCGGGCTTTTGACGCCATCTTTTATCTCCGCTTTTTGAGCATAGGCTTTCGTCATACCCAGATAGGTTGCGGGATATACATACCCGTCAATTAGGGTTCTAACGTTAATTTTACCCATAACCTTGACTTCTCTATACATAGTTGCCACAGCTAAAGCCGCCGCGAGAGTTCCTATGACCAGATCCCTACCAATGGCACCCGAATCTATAAGCTCTGTGGCTTTTCTAGCGGATTCCTCAACCATTTCACTATAAAGACTTGACGCTTCAACAGACCCATAGGATCCTTTTCTCCAGACAATAATTATGCTAGTGTCCATAGAGAGTTTACCTCTGGACACAATGCTCTGAGTGGACTCAGTAGATAAAGGAAAGGCATTTGTGACCCTCAAACCTGAAGCAGCCCAGCCGGCTTCTAATAATGCCTTCCAAGCATCAGGGCTGGTATGAGCGTAGTAGGTGACAAGTAAACCATTTTCCCTCAGCCTAGAGGTCATCGCGACAAAGGAGGAGTCAAGAAGATTCTGAAAGTGTTTAATACCATCGTTTGTAGTGGTATTGGAACCAAGTCTCAACGGGTTGAGACTGACTTCGCTCAAAGCATATTTCTCCCACTGGGTAGAGACTTCTACCCAGTCATCACCGATCTTCTCAAAGAAAGCTTCAACCAAGAAATTGGGTTTTAGAGATGCACTGGTGTTGTCACCTAAAGCCCTCTTAAGCCAGACATAGTAAAGATCACTAAGTTCAGAATACTGAACGTCGTCATAATAGGGCGGATCGGTTATGATCAAGTCAAACTTTTCGTCCATGTTGAGCCTATTTAACACAGTAGCGTCTTCAAGCAAAACTGTATTGTTTCTACTCGGTTCCTTCTCTTTGTCATACTTGAGGTCAACTAGTGAGCTGGAGCTAACCTTATTGGAATCTCGAGACAGAGAAGATGAAAGATAGTCTAAAGCATTTCTGCAGTTTACTAAAGATTTAATCCAAGAGCCTTGAGTTCTAATCCAACTTCTTGATACATCAGCGAAGGGACTTGTTTCTACAAAATTCCAACGTATACATGGTCGCCTTATGGCTAAAGTGGATGTCACATCCACACCCATCGGATTTGAGGGATGCAAACTAGTAGTCACAGAGTTGTAATCGGCATACCTTATCAAAGATAACGATAGGTAAGACACTATCGCTTCTGCATATCTTCTGGCTTCTTCTTTGTCCCATCCATCACTTAGTTTTTCTATTTCAATGTTCTTGCCTGCTTCTCGGATTGTCTTCACAATCGTTATTAGTGTAAACAGCTGTCTTGGATCGAAATGTTTATGCCATGTGTTAAAGCCATAGGCAATTGTCCTAATTGTCACGCCAAAGGGAGCTACGAGTTCGATCGGCACATCTGGTTCATTTTGTTCTAACATTGTTAGAATCTTCTCTTTCGCAAGTTCTAACTTTTCTTGATCACGTCGATCACATGACTCGAAACCCGAATCCTTTCTAAGCTTTACCATTAATCTTGGTCTTGCAAGCATTCCATTGGTCCAACTAGGCAGAAATGACGCTTCACCGAATCCAATTTCTTGGTTGTATAGTTTAAGGGCGAATTTGATGTATCCTTCAAGTCTGTCTTTAACGTCTTTTGGCAGATCCTTAGTTTCAGTATAATGTCTTCCAGTTTGAGGGTCTATCTGCATAATTGGCTGAGAACAATACAAGCATACAGCCCGTTCCCTCCTTGCTTCCACATTGCTTTCGGGAACCCTAAACTCTTTATTAATGACAGTTACTTTTGCCCCTTCAACCTTGGCTGCCCTTACAGACTCATTGCTTAAAGTCTTATTCAAGTCTACAACGCGAATTTTAACATCATCACCTTCGATTTCAGGCTCCATCCATGCTAACCTTTCGTAGCCTTTGGCGCCTTTCACTCTTGCAAGCCACCAGTTCCCAACAATAGGAAACCACTTACCGCAAGTAGGACATTTAACCTCCCAAGAGCCAATGTAAACTGCAACATCTTCATCGTAAAGCTCCATAATCAAGGGGTCTTCTTTAAGCTTCTCAGTAACCCAATTGCCCCATTTCTCAACATCCTTAACGAGACTCCTACCATACTTGACTGGATACTCCAAAACAGCCTTTAGAAAAACATAGGCCACGGGCAGAAGCTCAACAGCTGTAGCATCTAAACCAAGTCGCATAGCCTCTAAGGGAATAGAGCCAAAACCGGCAAATGGATCGAGAAGTTTAACACCTGGAAAACTAAGCCATGGACGAACATTATGGGCGCTCTTCTTCTCCCTACCTATACCAATAGCTTTAAGAAAATTCCTCGGATTAGTATTCTCAGGCAGTAAGCAGCCAGCAATAACAGCTCTTGCAGAGATGAGAGGCTTACGAGTCCACCAAAAAACCATCTCCCAATGAGGAGGCCTACCAGGACCCTTCTCAACAGCAGACGCCTCACTGACCTCACGAAAAGGAAACCTAACAGACTCAATAAAACGCCTCTCCAAACAAATCACCCAGAAACCTTCCTAACCATTATCTTGCCATCGTTGAAAACCCACTCAATCTGGTCGCCATCATCTACTTCAAGAAACTTCCTAACCTCACTAGGCACAGTAGTCCTAAAATACTTACCAATCCTAGTCTTATTGAGAACTACATCTTTAGCCAAACAACAAACCTCAACTATAGAATACGCTATAGTCAATATTTAAGTTTAAGTATCAGATTTCCCCCGCCAAGGGTTGAATAGCCATGCTTATGGGATCAAAGGAGTATTAGAAAAGAATTTATTACGAGAAGACTAGTTTTTCGAGAGGTGAAAGCCTTGATAAGCGACAAAGCGGAACTATGGAAGTTGTTCAGTGACAAACTCATCTCTGCAAGACTTCATCCTGAAACTTATAGAGAAGATTTTGACGAGGAATACCAGAAGATTGTAACAGAAAGCCCTGTAGTCCAAGAGAAGATTGTTCGTGCACTTGCTAAATTCGCTTTGGCCAGTCCATT
>JAWBOR010000144.1:0-4754 GCA_038826015.1 Bathyarchaeia archaeon | reverse complement strand
AGGAATGAGATGGGAATAGAGCGTCTAATGCGGAGTCTTTTATTTTGTTACAAACAAAGGAGCCTCATTTAAAAGAAAAAAGGAGTCATTTACACCCCGTAGAGGTGCACATGGGATAATGTGTGAAAAAATTATTAATAAATGGTGTGTTTATAAGGGTTTGAGAGAGTGAGAAACTTGATTTCCAAACTTGCAAGTCTAGCTTCTTTTCCTCCTATTGGAAAGATCGCTATAAGATATATGAAGAGCAATGGGTTGAAGTTTCTTCAGGTTCCTCCTGGGAAAGTGTTGGAGAAACAGGAGGCTATGTTGAAAGCCAAGTTTTCGAAAATGAGCGGTACATTGATCGGTAAGAAGCTTGGACTTCAAGGTTCGTGTGAGTTAACTGATTTACCGTTGACGAGATACGGGTTCTATGAACCATACTTTAATGCACCGTCAGAAGATGCTTTCATGTATCCTCTTCACGAATACGTGAAAACCAGAACAAGCGGGTCCAGCGGCAAAGAAAAATGGTTTCTTCACCCGCGTATCTTGTTTACCAACTCCTACATGAAGACTGGAATGTCTGCGTTGATTATACTATTTCATGATGGTGAAAAATGCAGATTAGAATACAAAGATAACGTGTATGTTAATGTTGCGCCGCCACCATTTCCAGGCGGATTCCTGTTACCCCAGATCGAAGAAATGGGTGTTATAAGGATAGTGCCAAACATAAATCTTCACTATAGAGACAAGGTTGAATTCTTAGTCTACAACTACGAAAGTATTGATGGCGGGGTTCTGCTCGCTTCAACATTGTTGACTCAAATCATGCCGAAAATTGGAAAACCGATAAATCTGAAGGGGTTACTTACTCTAGACTCTGTTATTGCTGATGCGAATGTAGAGGAGATACAACAATTTGTTGGAATATCTCCAAAAAGTCTGTATGGATCCACAGAAACTCTTTGTTCTACGGTTCCATCAGTCGAGTATCCATTAGGTTTCATTTTTGATTGGCGCAGAGGCATAATTGAATTACATCCTGTAGCAAAAGGAGAGATGAGTCCTAACAGCTTGATTGGTCTGGAAGAAGTACGTCCAGGTGAGGTTTACCAACCAGTTTACACGTCGCTTGAGGGAGATCTCACAAGGTATGTTCTTGACGATTTGATCAGATGTGTGGCTAAAAGTGATGATGTAATAGGCTCGGAGTATCCTGTCTTTAAATTTCAAACTAGAATAGGCGAGGAAATCGCGCTTCAAAACTTTACTAGAATAAGTGAAAATGAAATAATCGCAGCTCTAACGAATGCCAGAGTGCCTTTTATAGATTTTGTTGCGAGAGTTGAGATAATTGGGCATATTGAATACTTGGTTCTATATCTTGAATATTCTTCAAAGACTCCGCCAGAAGATATTGCTAAGGCCATTCATTCATATTTGTATGAAAATGATGTTGATTACAGAAATCTGATTGACTTTTTTGAGTATTTTCCTATAAAAATACGTGTTGTTCCAAAAGGAGTCTTTGCTCGGTTCTTAGAGGACATACCAGCTGGATCGGTTCCCAAAGTGCATAGAATAGGAATGAAGAAGGAAGATTTTGAACGGCTTCTGAAGATAATAAGCGACTACGGTGGATTCCGTTGGACTTTTTAATTAAAATGGCGAACAGTGGCATAACGATCTCATGCGGCTTATACTTAGCTATTGCAATTTACAAAGGAAGACTGGAAAAGAGTTTGTTTTACTATGCTTGGTCGGCAGGGTTTATTCTTTATGCTCTTGAAATTATGTTACAGCCAATTTCTACAGAGGCAATGCATATAGTTGGAAGCTTAGCCTACCTTTTCATTGCCATAGGCGTGTGGAGATTATCTGGGAAACGGGAATTATACGTTATATTGGTACTAATATTCTTTCTTCTATTTGGATACTTGTTTAGTTTACTTTCAATCGAAACAGAAATATTATTAATTTACGCCATTATTACATTGGGTATTGTTCGCTTAAGATTTTTATTTGGGAAGGCTGCGGAAACCCTAGTTCTAGGATGGATTTTCCTTTGCCTAACGAATATTTTTTTGCTAGAATCAGAATGGATACCAGATATATTTGCGATTGTCTCGAAAATTGCCATAATTTCCGGTATTGTCAGTACTGATTTTGCAATGCTACCGAAAAGATTGGATGCTTTTCTATCTTCGAAGTCACTCCCGATTGACACTGAATTGTCAAAGAACACTGGAAAATTGACTCTAGCTACCTTAAGTCCTGCGTCGTCAAGCAGCGCAAATATAAAGTGGATTCAAAGACAGATACGAGATGCGCTTAGTACAGGTACAGACACTTATCTCTTCTTGATTGAAAAATTGCCTCCGCTAGGTGAGTTGAGGCGGCTTGTCTGGATGAAGCCTGAAAAAGTTCACGTTCTGATTTTCTCGAGCAGCGCAGGTGAAATAAAGAAGGAGTTTATGGTTCTGGATGCTGATCTTCAGGCAATTGGAGCGGCATTTCATGAGGTTTTGAAACTTTCCGCCTCAAGAAAACAGGAATGTAGCATAGTCATAGATAGCATTTCAACAATGGTGCAGTTGTTTGGAGGGGCTCAGACCTACCGTTTGTTTCTTCAAAAGATGGGGGTTCTTAGAGAAAGCATGGCCTCTGTCTATGGTCTGTTTCATCCTGAACTACATGAAGCAAATGTCACAGCAATGTTCCAAGATCTATCAGACTCAAGAATAACCATTGAATAAACGGCGCAAATGCTGTTTGGTTCTATTCAACTTAAACATGGCTTTGCCCTGTTGGTCAACCCTTTGAGCCTTAGAACTTTACTGGTTCTGTGTTATAAACTGTGATGCCTTTGTCATTTATGATGTACCGTCTTGGCTGTTCATCGTGCTTTACGCCGCGCATCTTTTCAATCCGAACTGTTTTTATGAGGTTGAAGTTTTGAATACTTTTTTCAAGCCAAATAACGCCGTCAGCCAAGAATTCCTCCATGTAAAAGTCTTCATGCGAAGTTACCTCAGAGGTAAGGACTGACGTAACACGTAGATTCCTTAACTCATCAAAAATTGAGGCTATTCTGTATCTCTTTAAGCCAGCTCTCTGCTCATGAACGGTTATGCTGTTAAGCGGGTCCAAAACCACGCATTTAGCATTAATCTCTTTCACGGCGTTGACAAGATCCTTCGTCATTGACAAGACAATATCTCCGGTATCTCGACTTTTCACTTCATATGTCTCGACTCCAAAGGGCACTGCACAGAAATCTAGAACCCTAAAAGTTTTGTTGGCCTCTCTTTCCCTTAGTTTCCAGCCGAAAACCTCAACATTCTCTAGAACAAGGCTTTTAGGCTCCTCCAAGGTCACGTAAACTCCATGCTCTCCTCTTTCTGCCGCAGCCGCGAGAAACTGAAGTGAAAAAATAGTTTTACCTGTTCCAGGTCCGCCGCAAAGCAGGATAACCCTTCCTTCTGGGAACCCGCCATCAAGCATCTCATCTAAACCCTTAATACCAGTAGAAACCCGCATCACACCTTATCCTCCATGCTTCTCACCCAGA
This sequence comes from Bathyarchaeia archaeon, assembly GCA_038826015.1. Taxonomy (GTDB): domain Archaea; phylum Thermoproteota; class Bathyarchaeia; order Bathyarchaeales; family DTEX01; genus JAWBOR01. The sequence continues at coordinate 1,195 of JAWBOR010000144.1, read as the reverse complement.
CGGAGTTTGTCGATCTTTTTTTACCCTATTTAAATAATGTGGTTGCTAATTAGCCTTTTCGTCTTGTTGAACTGTGTTTGAGGCTGAGTTAGGCCTCGATTCACATATCCATTCATTGAAGAAAGATGACAGAGTTCGTTGATCTTACTCCCGAATTAGCCTATAGACGAAGTTCCTGAGCATTCCGAAACTGATAGTAGTTTATGCACCTCTGAAAGGGCTCCTAACGTGAGCCGCGTCGTCATAAGCATCCTCTTGAGGCAACGCTCCAACTCTTCACCATTGCAAAATTGTGTTGCCAATTAATTGGATTGCAAGGATCGCGATAGCGCGGGGTGTTTCGCTACGACTGTCTAACCCGCATCGCAATGTCCATGATAGTTGCCAGCAGGGTGGTTAATTCTTGCTCTTTCTCCGATCTTAGGACTGCTTCAAAGTCTGCGGTTTCTAGGGCAAGCGCAAGGTAAGCCTTGGTTGTCGGCTGGTAGTGCTTGGCTGTGAAGCCCTGCTGAACCTTCTTGACCTCGGCAAGCTCAATGTAGCCTTCTCGCTCAAGAGCTTTCATCCGCCTGTTTACCACCCGGTACCTTACGTGGCCGAGTCCTTTGAAGGCTCTTGCCTTCTTGTAGACCTGTCTTATGCTTAGGGGGCCTTCTTGACCAAGGATAAGGAGAACCGCCCTGTTAAGTTTTGCCTCTCTGCCCTTGAACACTGAAAGCCTCGGTTTGCCATTGCGCTTCATGTCCCCCTCAAACCCTATAGACCGAAGAGCCCACGCTAAGCAAGCTGCTCAAACAAGAATTCTTTGGCTAGAGGGGTTTTTCTGCCTTTTACACAATTTCATGCAACACAAAGCCCTAATAACGGAAACCTTTCTGCATACAGAAACGCCCTATTAGCGAAAAAGCCTTCAAGAAGCTAACTTAAGCTTTTTACACACGCTCATGTAAAATTCGTCAATTAGGCATGTACAATAATGGGGATTTGCAACGTGGGTTTTCGGCGTGCAGAAACATTTTTCCTAGGGTTTAAAGGCGCCTAGGCCTGCTGTTTTGCGTTTCTAAAGCTTGCTTGGAGCGGGAGACAGTTTGGATCTTAACTATGATGCTGTCTCCTTCAGGTTCAACCTTGATTTTTAGTTCTCTGCCAAGGAAGGCTTTTATGAGGTTGTGGAACCGTTTCGGAACCGGCACAT
>JAWBOR010000143.1:0-4890 GCA_038826015.1 Bathyarchaeia archaeon | reverse complement strand
TAGTAGAAGAAGACAAAGAAAGAGTAGAACAAAAACTAAAAGACGCCGACACATCCCTATCCATTAAACTCCTTTCAGCGTACCGATACCTAGCCAAAGCCTCGAAAGACGGAATCCAAACCTTCGACCTCGGAATCCCAACAATAGGCGAAAAACCAAGCCTAACAAAAAGAACAAAAGAATACCTCAAAGACCAAGAAGTAATACTAAGCAAACTCTCACCAAAAGTCCTACTCGAAAAAACCTTCTCCAAAGAAGACGAACGCAAAAACATAACAGAAATCTACGAATCCTTCCTCAAATATCCAGATCTCCCAATACTGGAAAACGAAAACGTACTCAAAGACACCATAGCACAAGGAGTACAAACAGGAACATTCGGACTAACAACCGACGACAAAATCTGCTATGGCGAACCCATCACCTTCCTAGAATTAACACAAGAAACCCAGCTAGTGAGAAAAGAAATCGCCCAAAAAATGAAAGAAGAAACAGAAAAGCTACCTACGCCTGGCATAGAAGCAAAGCCCCCAACAGAGATCACAACGGTGACAACAGCTCCAGGAAAGGAAACCATAACAAAACTGACACTAAAAGCCAACGTACCATGGGACAAACTCTCAGACTTAATGCGCGGCGTCTTCATGCCCCTAAACCAAGAAGGAGCACAAATAAACCTAGAAATAAAAATAGAAGCACAATCACAACAAGGAATAAGCAAAAACACCCTAGACCTAAAAATAAAAGAAACACTAAACCAAATTGGGGCAACAGTCTTAGAAGAACGAGAGGGATAACGTGCTAAAATGCAAAACTTAACATTTTCATTCTTTTGTTCCTAAGTATCCGTAAGCTTGTTAACGCCCCATTCATCTGGTCTTCTTCCAATTGCTTTTGACTTCCTTCATTGGTTTCTTGCTCATCCAATGGCCATACGAGTGACACCTTATTTCTTAACCCAAATTCCGAAAAAGTTACATTTTGTCGTGCTTATATTTAACTGGTGACCTAATTGACCGAAGAAAAATTTCCCATTTCAGAATCACTTAAGGTGATTCAAGGAATTACAATTTATAAAACGGAGAAATGGTGGGCGGCGGTGACCCTTGTTGAATCCTTTGGAAGGAAGCAAATTGCAACTTATTTATGGAGCAAAAAAAACGACCAATGAAAAGAAGGCAAAAATTTGTCATTCGCAAGAAGGGTGAATGGTTACAAATTAAAGAAGCTATTGAAAGATTAATGCCTGAGTTGCCATGATTTAATAAAGAAATTCGTTCTTTCAAAAACCTGATATATGGATACGGAACTCTGATCGCAAAGTCGAAACGAGAATTATAAAACCCATCTAACGTCTTCAAAATCTGTTAAGACATTTCGCTTCCACAACTCGCTTAATCTTCGTGCAATTTTGATCGTAACAGGCATTCGCAGTTCAATATCTGTAGTGTACCAACACAAGGCTGTTAAATTAATAATGTGTTCACAAGCTTTTCCAATTGGTGGTGCTTTGTTCTGTCTCAGAATTTCTACTCCAATAGGAGAAACTCTTTTGTGCCTTGAATAGATCCTGCTCACTACGCCTCGGCGATACTCGCGTTTACCGTGTGTATATAGCACAGCATTATTAGCGTCAATTTCCCAAAAAGTGCCCCGAAGTGGTATCAGCTCCTCGCTTTCTTCTTCGTAAAGCCTGTGGGGAGATTTGTATTCTAAATGGATGATTTGGTATCTCTTTAATCCATATCTGGAGATCCCTTCTTCCATAGCATCTAAAACATTGTCGCTAAATCGATCAGTCACATGAAAAACGACCGATTTATGAGACAAAGAGGAAATACGGTCTTCATAACTAGGCCCTAATAACTGGCGGCAATATCTATCTAAACAGGATTCCACCAATCGTTGTATCTCGCCGGCCTTTATATCTAATACACGCCGACCTTCTACTTCTGTCCACATCATAGATGGCAAATCCTCTTTCGCCCAAATTATGTGAGAGCCATAAGAATCTACGACTTCACAGATCCCTGCTTTGTCCCTAACATAGCGCCGTTCAGCTACAGCTCTTGCATTAGTTACCATGCCAATAAAACAGCCCACCTCGCTCATAGGGTTTTTGAGCATCCAAGGCGTGCCTCCTACTTTAGTGAATATTCCAACCGAAATGTTCCATAAATCTATAGCATGATCTGACCTGATTGATTTCTTTTGTTTCTCACTACTAGCCTCGCTAAGCTTATTAAGACGTTCTAAAGTGCTCCGGCGAACGCACTGTGTCTTGATTCGTGGAGTTTTTGAGAACGAAGAAGCTTTAATCTCATTATAAACTTCAAATGCGTCTGCCGCCGTTTCGTAGGGCAAAACTACGAACGCAAGATCAAACTTTTCTATGTCTTTAACTGCCGTTGCATACCTAGTTGGAATGTCCCCAGGTTTTTGATCTGGATTATAGATCTTTCCGATGTCCGTGACTGGAATACCGAACGCAGATCGAAAACCAGGATATGGAACCCAAACATCTTCACTGTATCCCTCTTTTAAGTGTTCCCAGAATTGTTTAAGGGGCTTTATGTATTGTGGAGAGCAGACCGCACAGACATTTATACATTCTAGATCCGGTAACTTATGCGGATCCCAACTTTCGAGACCGAATATAGGGTCTGTTGCAATGTGGTTGATGCTGTCAAATTGAAGGACAGGGTCAGCAATACGTCCAATTTTTCCTATGACTTTACTCAACATTGGCTCCTCCAATGACTAGTTTGGAGAAAGTAACATCTACCCCAAGGTTAAGAGTGAGAATATCCTTCTCAGAAATCTCGTTGATTAGCTGCGACAAAAATTCATATTCTTTGGAAGTCCTAGGAGCTGTCCTTTCGAGAATTCTTCCATACTCACCTCTCAAATCACGTGGACTTGATTCGACTCGCACCATGCTGCTCGGACAATCAAAAGCTTTCCCAGTAATGTCAACCATATACATTCTTTTATTTGCTCTAACATAGCGTGAAACCTTGTGCTGAGTATTTTCACAGGCGCTACTTTCAGGACATAGATTACAGAGTGTGATGAAGAATTTTTGTTCAAGATAAGCCACGTCTTTAACGGATTTAACTTGGGTAAAAATCTTTGCTCCCGGCTTCAGGGAAATTAAGCAGTAGCCTTGCTTAAAGGATATCGTGGGCGTGATTCCTAAGAAGACATCGTAGGGAACATTAAATCTGCCAATGATGGTCGTCATGTAACGATTATGCGAATAGAAATTCCTAAATGACTGGAAACCATGTTTTTCGAGTTGAATTTTAAGGGCTTGCTTCACTAAAAATCGTAAAATTTTATAATCTTCCTCTTGGTTGCAAGTCAACGTTACGTCTTGAACCGCATTACCATCAATAAATGGTATGTTTTCATCCATGGAGACGAAAAATAACTCGTTCTTAAATGGCGCCATTGGTTGTAAGTACGAATGTCTTTCTCTCCAGGCTTCTTTTTCGTCTACAGTAAGCGGGGCTTTTAAGCATTTAAACTCTGAAAAACATGGAGCAGTCGAAATTAAAATATTAGTCAGGAACCTTCCCATATCCCTGCATTCCTCAATTTTTCTATTTTACCCCTCAACTCTTTGTATTCAGTAGACGCTCTTCTAAGCAAGTATGGAAGGAAGATTACAACACCTGTTATTGCTGCTAAAATTCCACCCACCGCTACCCGCCAAGGTTCAGGAACTAAGGGCAGATGGGTACCGAGTATCGACCCCACGTACGGAAAAATTACGAGAATTAAGACAATAAGAAAGCCATACTTAAGCAATAATTTAGAAATTTCGTATTTGCTGAGTTTTGAACAGATCTTAGATAAAGCTTGTTTTTGAATTGGAGTGTGCGTATCCTTTGTTTCTAAGTGTTGGAGGGTTTTATACTCCTCATAGCGACGACGCGAAAAAACATACAAGTTATCATAGTTAGACCATAGAATGCTTAGTGCTACCATCGATAATTGGTCAATAGGTGGGGCCTTTTGCACCATTCTTTGCAAAGAAGCTTTCGATATGTTTACTTCTAGTCTGGCAATATCGTCAAATTCTTTAATCTTGACATCTTTGTTTCGATATGGAAGCCCAGTAGTCCTGCAATAGATTGCGGATACTATTCCTCCAAGGAGAGAGCGTTCCACAGTACCGTAACGTTGCTCCTCAAAGAAGTTCCAAATTGCCTGGTATGTTCCCTCCGCGCAAGGTATCTCGGCCTTGTCCAAAAAATCTAAGGTTAACGCCCTGATTTCGATTCGCTTGTGTGAAGTTAGTTGGTCTATCAACTGTTTATTCTTAACGAAGAATTGTCTTACCTTTTCGGGATCGATAAAGGACAAAGAAAATAAAGCATAAGCAAGGCTTTCCTGTCCTATTTCACCCTCTATAACTCTGGTTAAATATCTTTCAAATCCATCAGTTATATCCCTGACCATTCTCTTTTCCCTGTTAGCAACTTCGTATAAGAGAATGATTAAAAAGGCAGCTGTTTTAGGGTTGTTCATCCAATTCAAATTTTCAAGCTCAGCTTGCAACTTTTTAACTGAGCTAATAATATCATTTGCCTTTTTTCGGTTCACGAAATAAAGGCAAAGAAGTCCCAAGCAATATCCAGCGAAAAGATCTACGTTGGTCAAATATCTCTTCTTACTCTGCAACTCCTTTAGCTTCCCTTCAATCCAAGATATGTTTAAACCGTATTTGCTATGTCCCATCTTCAGTAGCACGGTCGACGCGATCGTTGTTAAGTAAAAATTATTAAACCAAATATTCTGGTCATTTTTTGTCCAATGCAAGATTTCTTCAATCAAAGAGAGAATGTCATTTTTATGACTAAATTCACATGCCCCTTTGGCGCT
>JAWBOR010000142.1:0-4927 GCA_038826015.1 Bathyarchaeia archaeon | reverse complement strand
CAAGAGGGGTTGATTTGCCATTAATAAATCCCGCTGGTAGCCTTTCTTATTCTTTCAGATATTCCGCTAGAATGAAGCGTATCGTTTCTTGGATCGTTCCAAGTTTTCTTTTTTCTTTTTCTCTTTCGAGAGCTTTATTCATAGAGTCAGGTATAGACATAGTGAACTTCCTAGCCATAGCTTTGCCTCTTTGGAATTCTATAGATGTAAAAATATTTATAAATAGGTTATTCTTTAGACTTCTAAAGAAGTAACTCTGTTGAGGAGAATTACGTGATGAATATTGAAAACACTCTTCTAGACTTTAGATCGACAACGAAGAAGTATGAAAAATATGGACTTAAATGCAACCCTTTTCCTTATGTTGGTGTGCCTGATGAAAATTTGTCATTATACACTGACCGAAAAAGAGAACTGAAGATGATTGAAGAAGTTGTCAAGGCGTCTTTGAATGGTGCCTCTTCGCATATTGTTTTGGTAGGGAGTTATGGAAATGGGAAGACACACACGATGAGATACATCAAGAAACAGTTGGAGAAACAGGTGCAAAATACTCAGGTGATCTATTTATCTACACCTGGCGATCGATTTTTGTCGCTATATTCAAGTTTAATGTTTGAATTTGGTTTTGATCATCTGGAAGGCTTGGTATGGAGATTCTTGGAATTTGCCACTGGTGAAGAAAACCTGAGAAAGAAAGTAAATGACGGCGAAGTGCTTCTTCCTGAGATCCTTGAAATAGGTAAAAGAAGATTGCAAAATGAAGTTAAATATACGGATTTTGCCACTGCCTTTTTGAAGTTGACACTAGAAGAGAGCAAGTTTATTGCTTGGAAATACCTATGTGGAGAACCTATTCCTTTTGAACATCGAAGGGAACTCGACGTAGTCATGGCAATAGATAACGATGACAAAGCTTTGAGAGCGTTCATGAGTTTGAAGAAGATCCTAACACTGCTAGGAAATAAGCTGATATGTGTATTAATTGACGAGTTTGAATCGATCGAATACATAAACATAATTTTGAAGCAGAAGATTCTAAATAGTGTGCGCCATCTTATAGATCTGAATCCTCAAGGACTTTGTCTCATAATTGGATGTGCTCCCGACGTCTGGGTTGACATAATCAAAGAATATCATGCCTTCTCTGAAAGAATATTTAGGCAAGTCACGCTTCGCGCTCTAAGCAAAGAGGATCTGCGAAATTTCGTAGTTTCCTATCTGCAGTATTCTCGTATACAAGATCTAGATCTACCGACTGACATATTTCCTTTTACTGAGGATGCCATTAGCGAGATTCAAAAGGCGGCAGAAGGGAATATACGCAGAATGCTTATGATATGTAACCAAGCAATTGATTTTGGAGTTGACGTGGGATATCCAACTTTGAATGCAAAGCGACTAAAGGAACTACTGCCTGACATATTTGACAACTCTACGCAAGCAACTAGAACATAACACAAGATGATTTAATCATGTTCCAAATATTGTCTTCAGATAATCTAGCAAGGATTGGTGTATTAAACACAAAGCATGGACCCTTGAAGACGCCTGTGCTCTTTCCAGTTCATAACCTTGGTGCAGAAGGTGGTTGGAATACACCACGATATTGGGAGAAATATCCTTTTATTAACACAGCAATGTTCAATGCTTCTTTTCTTTCGATGAATAGAGGGGGGCACCTCGGAACGATCCTACAAATAGGTGTCCAGCGTTTCATCAGGTTTTTTGGAATATCATTCGTGGATAGTGGTGGGTTCATCTACAAGAAGTACAAACTGACTCTCAAACCGGAAAGAATCTTGGAAATCCAAGAGAAAATGGGAGCAGATATAGCTTCTACTCTTGATTATCCAATTCAATGCAAGGCGATTTCCGAGAATAATAATGTTGTCCGTACGATAAAGAATGCTAAACTGGCTCTTTCGCTAAGAAGAGATCCTACTTTGCTACTTTTTGCCAGCATAAACGGATATGATCCTATAGTATTGCGAAACGCTGTCAAACACTTGAAAAAATCAGGCGATTTTGATGGTTTCGCTATAGGCAGTTTGATGCCTAGGTATAGCAACTACAGACTTTTGGTCGATTTCATACTCGCTGTGAAACTTGAGACTGTTGGCACTCCGATACATGTATATGGACTAGGAAGTCCGCTTGTTACACATCTTCTTATGTATCTTGGTGTAGATTCTTTTGATTCTTCATATTTTGTAGTTGCTTCTGGCAAAAGAAACTACTCCATTCCTGGTTATGGACGTACTGAATTTAGGGATATTCGCGAATCTGATTTACCACCATGCCGGTGTCCTGTGTGCCAAAAACACTCACTTTCTGAACTAAGAAGAAGCAGGGAATTGCTGACACTTCATAATCTGTGGACATTATGGGATGAGATAGAGCAAACAAGAACAGCTATAAAAGAAGGAAGATTGGAAGAGCATCTTTCTCATCGCTTTAGAAGGGCAAAATGGGCTAAAAAAGCCTTTGAATATGCAAAACATCGAATACGATATCGTTTCTCAGGTGGTTAAATGACTTCAAGAAAAACAATGAGGCCAGTTACACTCAAAAGAGTAATAGAGATCTGTAGCTTAGCAAGCAAGAATAAAGTAATAAACGCGTCCATTGTTTCGGAGAAACTTCGAGTAAGTCGCTCTAGAGCTGAAGAAATTATCCTTGAGGTACGGAAAATGGAGCTGCTTGAAAGTCTTGGAGACGGTTATGCAGCGAAAAGAACCACTGAAGAGTTCCTTGAACATTTTGAACATGAGCAATGGGATAAAATTCATGAATATTTCCTAGAAAACTATCAGTTCTATGGTGATTATTTTACCATACTTAACGCTCACATTAACGATGAAAAAGGCTTATCTTTAGAGGAAATAAAAGAAGAATCCACAGGTCGTCAGTTAAGCCTGAATCAAACAGCGATTGAGGTTTTGTCTGATTGGTGTGATCGACTAGGCACTATACAACGAAATCTATACACTAGACGAGTTTATGCCTTGAAGGCAGATATTGAACTTAAAATTTTTGAGAAAGTCCTTTGCAAAAGCTACCAAGTCCTTTCCACGCAAAATAGACGAAAAGGAGTGTTCGTCGAAATACCAGAACTGAGAGAAGAGATTTGTGAGCATCTAAAAATTTCAAGAAAGGCTTTTGATGAAAAACTACATACTATCTATTTGAACAATGTTGGGCGAATCGAGTTAAGTGGGGCACCCCTCATGACTCTTGCTAAAAAAAGTCCTCTCACTGAAAGGAAAATGAAGCACGTTGGTAAGACTGCTCTACTTTCTCCGAAATATGAAATAAAACGAGAAAGGGAAGGCTTAACAGTTGGGCAGAGAGTTTACTACTATCTAGCGATATATGAAGACCATTGAGATTCAGTTTGGTCGTTGACTAAAGTATTTTGGCACTGCTTTCAATAGTGTGAGAACTAGTATTGTGCTTCCAATGGTCCCTACCAACCTTTCGTATATCATTAATGGCAAGATCCCTTCAAAAACTTGCCAGGGGAGGCCTAGTAAGTGGACAGCGAAGATCATCATCATTCCTTGTTCAGTCAGGGTTGAGACGTATGCGTACATCGGCACTTTCACTTTCGGTGGGGTCATCTTTTTGAACGAACTCAGCAGTGCTACAAATAGTGCAATGCAATGAGGTAGGACAAAATAAGGAAATGGATGATTCGGCACAAGATATGCAGATATTGCAGAGGTAAGAAATAACGCAGTGGCTAAGGCTCCCAATTTCCCCCTATGATAAGTGAGACTTCCAAATGTTGCTCCTGCGACCGGCAGCAATATTGTGTAGGGTCCAAACATTGCCTGCATTGGAGCAACATAGAAGCTAATGATGCCACCAAACAAAGACGCAAACAATGCTTCTGAAGGCAATAGTAGAATTGCCATCACTGGCGTTATAACAAGATTCAATGCAAGAAAGCTGGGTGCGCCGATGAACATGCTTATTGGAACTAAACTCGTAGCAACGTAAAGGGCAGCGAATACTCCAATTCTTGAAGCTCTCAAGGCTTTTGTATGGACAGAATTTGTTGTCAACTTTCTTTCACTCTCCCTGATAGTAGGTCTTCATAAACCCTTCTCATCTGGAACATTGCAGTTGCAGTTTTTTCGTCTATAGAGCACCCACAAGTGCTGCATTTTGGGCAGATCATCCATCCACACTTAGTGCAGAGTTTTGAGTCTGAAGAGTAGAATGCCATTCCGCATTTGTAGCAGTAGACTTTGGGGTTTGCGAAAAATTCCAGAAAGTTTTCTATGAGTCTTGAAATCGGTATGTGTTTCCTCTTAGCTTCAGCGATTGCTCTTTGTTTCACTCTCTTGTCGATGGTAACGTTCAACTTCTCTTTAGTTTTAGCCGGAGGTTTCATACGCCTAAATACGCATTAATGCGTATTTAACTCTTTTCTACACTTTTGCGCTAATTTACACAGACCCAAGTCCATTCAAGGGAAAATGTCATAAGAAGCAATATATTAGTAATCAGATGAAATCTGCCCAGAGGATTTGAGATTGTATGACCAAGAGAGAAAGCTTTTACGCATGTACAGCGAATATTGGGACAATGTTACTCGTGCTGAAGACAATGCTTGGAAGATATTTGCTTCGTATACCGCGCTTTTTGCAGGTCTATCGCTTGCTCTTCCCGTAATAGGCAACCTAGGCTTTCTTGCACTGCTTCTGATCTTTAGTTTTGTGGCAATTGCTATTGCCTTGAGAGCTAATCTTTGGTTTGTACGTAACTTGGGTTTAATCTCTAACATAGAACAAGAGTTCCTGGAAAAGGAGGATTATGGAACGATTGTTCCATGTTGGTTTCGGAAAAAAACAGGTTTTCTAAACAACGAAATCTGGTGGATTCATATAATAACATATATCACTGTCGCTTTGTCAGC
>JAWBOR010000141.1:0-4978 GCA_038826015.1 Bathyarchaeia archaeon | reverse complement strand
CGATGGGAGCAGGGTCAAGATAGTTTACACGGATTTGGTCGTTAGTAATGTTGACTTTTACGTGGATTTTCACAGTAGCATTTTCCTTGGACTTTATAACACTAGGAGAAACTTCGATCGAAATTTGAAGCTTAAACTCGTCTATTATGGATGTTTGCATTTTCGCTTTACCTGAAGTATATCCGGATGTTGTAGCTGTGACTTCGGTGGAGCCAGCGATTAACGTTGAAGTGAAAGCTGCAGTGGTATAGGTTTCTCCGAAACGTATGGTTGTAGCAGATGTTACGTCACCGACATTAGTGTTGGAGGAGAATAAGTTTACGTTGATATCGCCCATGGGATCTCTTGCAGGGTTGCCTCCGGAATCTTGTAACTGAACAACAATGGCGTTGTATGTCTTGTAGTCCGCTGGTAAAACTGAGGGTACGCAGTAAACAGCAAGCTTAGAAGGGATGGGACCAACAGTGGTGATAGACTCCGAATCACTGGTAAGTCCCGATGAAGCCGCGGTTATAGTGCTACTTCCAGATCTGAAGGTGGAGTAGAAGTTAGCTAAAGCGTAGTTTGCATCCTTCCATATAGTAGTTGATGAATCAACTTTTCCAACATCCATGTTGGATGAGGACAAATCCACGATTATGTCACGATCAGCCTTGACAATGTTGTTTTTGGAATCGAGTAGTTGCACGGCTATTATCTTATGCGATTCACCTTCTGCCGGAACCTTCAATGGACTTATGCAAACCCTTAGTTTAGTAGGCCTCGCAGCGGGCGATATCGTTTGTGTTTTAATCGATGTTTGCGCAGAAGCATAACCAGAGGCTAGCACGGTAATAGTTGTAGTACCATTACATGTTCCGGCATAAAAGTTTGCTACAGCATATGTTTCGCCGCCTTTTATTACGACTGAGGAATCGACTCTACCGACCGTAGTATTTGACGAGCTAAGTGTTACTTCAACATCACCTATCGGAGCCTTCGCAGGATTACCGCTAGAATCTTGCAATTGAACAACAATTATATTGTATTCCTTACCATCAGCGGGAACAACCGGTATTGCACCATATACAGCGAGTTTTGAGGGAATAGGGCCAACTGTTGTTACGGACTCTTGAACTGTGGCAAAACCGGGCGCTGTTGCAGTTATTTGCGTAGTTCCAGGGCTGAAAGTACTTCTAAACTTTGCTTTAGTATATGTTTCTCCTTTACGTATTACGACTTCGCGATCGACATCACCTACATAAGTATTTGATGATGATAATGAAATTTTAATATCACTTGGAGCCCTTGCAGGGGCATTTTTGGCGTCCTGTAACTGGATATAAATTATTTCGTAGGTTTTATTGTCAGCAGGCACCTTTGGAGGACCAACATAAATCTTTAGCTTAGAAGGAGTTGTCTGAGCGTAAACATTTTCCAAATTAATTGAAGAGTAAAGATAGAGAGTTAGAAAAAGCATAAACATTAACGACGATAATATTTTCTTGGGGATCATAGCTGCTCCTTCTTGTGTTCAGTAGGATTGCTAAGTCTATTAATTTTATGGATTATTAATAAACATTACTCAAGATTGAATATATAATACGCCCCTTATCATTTCTGCACAAAATTCCGAACAACAGTGGTGGACCGGGCGGGATTTGAACCCGCGACCTCAGCGATGCCAACGCTGCGATCATTCCAGACTGATCTACCGGCCCAAGGGTTTTTGCTGTGTTTAAAACGGAGTTAGAACTGCTATTAAGGATTTTGCTTGTTACTTATGTGAAGTGATACCATCTTAATTGTTATTTTTAAGGCGTATGTCTTAAATCATTTTGAGTGATGTTGTTATTTTTAAATGTTAATGACTTGCCATAAAGTTACACGATAAAGTTGTAAAATGTTTGCTTGTTTTTAAAATCGGACTCTAGAAAGTGGCGGGCCCGCCGGGAATTGAACCCGGGACCCCCGGGTTTCCTAGTCCTTGCAGGCTTAAAAGCCCGGTGCTCTATCCTTGCTGAGCTACGGGCCCTGATATCATTTCGCTCTTAGAGAAGAATAGAAGGGAGCTTTTTAGCCTTTCGATGATTTTATGGTTTTAGGAGGAATTTTGCTATGAAGTCTTTTATTTTGTCATTTGAGTTCAATAGAGTTTCTATGGTTTTTAAGCCTTTATCCGTAAGTTTGTAGACTCTTTTCCTTTCTTCCCATTTTCCTTCTATGAGTCCGTTTCTTTCCAAGGAATAAAGCATTGAATAGACCGTGCCTGAGCTTACCAAGAGGTTAAATTTGTTATGTATTAAAGAGATCACGTCATAGCCGCTTAGGGGTCCATTTCTTAGTTCATGCATGATTATTATGTCCATGAAACTTTTTATTATTCGTTCACGCATTTGCCTTAATACTTTTGTTTCAATTGCCCCGGCGCCACTAATTGTTGTTATATCCTACATACCACTCACTTCAATATTTCTTGTTAGATATAAATATTTAAACTTTATTCTAATTCGGATTTCGAAGTTTAAATTTATTATATTTATGACATAATATTAAAACTTATACATTTTTGTTTATACTATTTAATTAAACCTTATTAATGTGGGTGATGCGATAAAGTTGTGTAAAATCTTTTTAAACCCTTAAATAATCTGTTTTTATTTGCCAGGGTTTTTAAAGGGAGTTTTTTACATTAGAATGCCGGCATTTTTGTTCTTAACAGTTTGCAATATATTGGCATGATATGAAAGGTTAATTCCTTGGTTTCAACTTGTATGTTGAGGTGAAGAAGTTGGCTTATTGGAAACGGTATTTGGACAAGATAAACGAGGAATACGCTGTTGTTTTGAGAAAGAAGCAAGCTTTAAATAGTCTCTTGAGTAGCGGCAGGATCTCGCAGTCCACATTTGACACGTTTGATAGGGAGATGGAATCGGCCATTGCAGAGATTGAAAAGCAAAGGAAATTATTACTGGAAAAAATAAGCGATAAGACTAAGGAACTTGAAGAACGAATTAAAGTTCTAGAGAAGCTTTTAGCTAACTTAGAAATTCAGCATGTAGGCGGCGAAATTGAAGAGGAAATTTACCAGCGAGATTTGGCACTTTTAAACGTTGGACTTGAAAATGCAAAGAAAGAATTAGAATTGACAAAGGAAGTCATTAATGAACTTGCTGGCTCCCCAAAAGCTCCAGAGACGCATGAAAGCAAATCAGAAGTACATGTTGAAGAAAAAGTTCCGGAACCTACAGAGCAAAAAATCGATAAAACTGAAGCTACAGAAATAGAAGTTAAAGAAGAAAAATTTGAAGAAGTACATGAAGTAATGGAGACGAAACCTGAAGAGACGCAGACATCTGAGATGCCCCAAGAAATATTTTCGTCATTCGAAGAGGGCGTCGAAGAGGAAAAAAGCGAGAATTCTTAAGAAGAACTTTCCAACCTTTCCATTTTATTTTTGCCATTTACAGAAGTTTTATAGAGCAACATAATTATTCTTTTACTGGTGTAATATTGAATAGCAAAGTTTTGGTCATGTATCATGAAAAGTTTAAGCAATACGACTTGGGCGAAGGCCACCCTCTTAGAGGTGATAGGTACGTCAATGCCATGAATTTTTTCAGGGAGCATGGACTACTAAATCTTGATGATGTGACTGTTAGGGAGCCTCCGCTTGCCACCATAGAGGATTTGTTAATGGTTCATGATAAAAGATATGTTGATACAATTTTCCGCCTTGCAGAGAGAGGTATAGCATACGATGTGGAAACACCAATTTCTCCAGGAATTCTTGAAGCCGCACTTCTTTTTGTTGGAGGTTCCATTGAATGTGGCAAGGCTGTGATGAAAGGTGATGTAGAAAAGGCCATCTCAATAGGTGGCGGCTTTCACCACGCCGGGAAAGATTATGGTGGCGGGTTCTGCATTTTTAACGATATAGCGGTGGCAGCAGAATGGGTGAAAGTGAAGATGAACGTCAAGCGAGTTTTAATTTTGGATTACGATGCCCATTTTGGCAATGGTACAAGTGATATATTCTACCGCGATCCGAGCGTACTTTTCATTTCTATACATCAAGATCCCTTCACCATTTATCCAGGCCGAGGCTTCACTTGGGAGATTGGGGAGGGGCCAGGCAAGGGCTTTAACGTCAATATTCCCCTTCCTCCCGGAACAGGAGACAACACATACCTTTACGCTTTAAGTGAGATCTTCGTACCATTAGCTGAGGAGTTTAAGCCCGAGATAATTTTTGCAAATGGGGGAAGCGACCCCCATTTTGCCGATAGACTTGGAAGTTTAGGACTCACTGTTAATGGGTTCTTCAAGTTAGCACGTCTAATCAGGAATACCGCTGATAGAGTCTGTGGTGGTAAGCTCGTTTTGATGATGGGAAGCGGCTACAACCCTGATGTTTTGCCAATGTGCTGGTATGCATTAGCATCTGGCTTAGTGGGTTTGGAAAACATAGATATTAAGGAGCCTTATGCCCCACCTATCGAGCCATCATACTGCATCAGAAAAGTTGGGGAAACAATCAATGAGCTCAAGGGTCTTTTGAAGGAGAAATGGTCATGCTTTAAATAAGAGATTAAAAATTATTTCGCTATGAAAATGATGAGTTGGCCGTGATGGATATTGAAAAAAGCCGCGAGCTTTTTCCAATTGTTAAGAACAGAATTTTTCTAAACCATGCCGCGCAGTCACCTCTTCCGAAACCCGTAGCGGAGGTCATGCGCAGATATATTGAAGATTTTGAGAATTTTGGGTTCTCCCAACTTGAAGGCGACTATGGAAAATCGCTGTTTGCAAATTTGATTAATGCTAAGCCTGAGGAAATAGCCCTCGTGGAGAACACCTCGACGGGCTTGAACATAGTGGCCAACATGCTTCGTTATCCTAGAGGCTCTAAAGTTGTTACAACGGATCTTGAGTATCCCTCAGTAGTTTATCCGTGGCTTCGTAAAGGACTCGGGGTTAATGTTCATTATGTGAAGAA
>JAWBOR010000140.1:0-5011 GCA_038826015.1 Bathyarchaeia archaeon | reverse complement strand
TGGAAGAAAGAAACAATAGCCCTTGGAAGATCATTTTCATTCTAAAACCGACGGTAATCGCATAATTCTCTTCTTCCTAAGTCACGAATTCTTCGGCTTAACCGCTGAAACCGTTATACTTGCGACATAATTTACCTCTTTTTGTATAGCCTTTTTTGAGGTTCGCGGGGCTCCTTGAGCATCTACATTACTGCATACAGCACCTATTGGAAACCGTGTTTCCTCCATTACCTTAATATCTTGGAAGCCGGCGTTTCTTATTAGCTCCAGATATTTATCTTTCATTTCGGCGCCTGCCACGCATGCTACGTATGCTTGAGCGTCGTTTCTTATACTCTTAGGAAGATTTCTCAGCAGTACGATGTCTGAAACCACAAGTCTCCCACCTGGCTTAAGAGCTCTAAAAGCTTCTTGAAACACTCTTCCTTTGTCTGGCGAAAGGTTTATCACGCAGTTCGAGATAACAACGTCCGCTGTGCAGTCGGCAACTGGCAGGTTCTCAATTTCTCCAAGTCTAAACTCCACGTTCTTGTAGTTTCCCTTAACCGCGTTTCTCCTAGATATATCGATCATTTCAGGCGTCATGTCAATGCCAATGATCTTACCCCTTCGCCCAACCTTGTTAGCTGCCAGAAAACAGTCAAACCCCGCACCTGAGCCAAGGTCAAGAACAGTTTCTCCCTCTTTCAATAAAGATAACGCAACGGGGTTGCCGCATCCTAAACCAAGGTTCGCGTCCTTAGGAACCGCCTTAAGTTCTTCTTCGCTATAACCGATACTTTTACTGCGATCAACGCTGACGTCACATGTACTTTGGCAACAAGATAAATAGGAACCGCAACAAAAACCGTTATCCTTTGCAATTTCTGCATATCTCTTTCGAACTATTTTTTTAGTACTATCTTTCTTCATTTTCCCATCCTTCTTGCCATTTCCCCTAAATTATCAAAAACAAGACGGGAAACCAGCCTCTCCAATTGGGCTGGTCTTCAATAAATACCTTTCTAAATCACCATATTGGGGTGGGCATGTGAAATCCAGTAGAGAGGAAGAGGTATTCTAGAGACGTTTTCCATAAGCCCCCGTCAACAATTTAATTGGCGATTTGTGTTTGGTAAACAAGTACAATACAATTGATATGATACTCTATAATTCTATGTCGAAATGACTGTGTCCATCAAGGCAGAAGAAATCCGTTTTATATGCCCATTTAATACCTAAATCACTATACAATTTGTATTCTTTAAAAGAGTGATCTATAATTTCGTCTATGTTCTCTATAATCGTAAATATTGATTCACCCTCTTTTGTCCTTAGGATATTTTCGTCCGGAATCTGTTTGATAGAATGAACTGATTCGTAAGCTCCGTAACCACTAGAACGAAGGGTCTAGTTGTGCGAAGAGGATAATTAATTCTATCATCCATTCCTCTGAGGTACCTAGCAACATTTCTTAAGACATTAGTCATTTCTTTGGGCTCATTGTTTTTTATTATCTCACATTTTCCATCATTATACTTGATGAAAAATTCTTCTCCAGCGATCCAATCAGCACAACATTTTGTTCCAACTATTCGGTGTAAGGGATCCGATTGCTTCGGGCTGCAAAAAGTTGCAAAAAAGAATATTTGACCATCGCCATCTAGTTCAACTTGCAGACAGGAAGTATCTTCTCCCTTGATTTGATGGCCTCTGTAGAGTCTGGCTCTAACAAGTTTAGGATTATCTGCCTCGCCCCTTTTCTGCTTGCAAAGTAGAGAGAATTCATAAGATAATGAGCTAACGGATTATTAATTGCGCCGTCTAGGACATATTGCCCATCATAGATAAACCTGCCTGCTCATGGGGGTTCTTCCATAATACGAGTCTTATCTTTTCCATTTTCTCCTTACTAATACCCTTTTTACTTCCCCTAACTTTCCGTCACAAATGTATTCTTTCAGTATATGAACCGTCTTCATGTATAAAAATTGAAAACTAACAGCACAGAACTTCAGATTTTCTCTCAGCCTCAAGCATCTCATCAAGATCTTGAATGGTAGCGGCGGGAGGTTTTTCGACAATCAAATTATAGCCATTTTCAAGAGTTTCAATGGTCATTTCTTTATGCTGATAAATTGCTGTTGTCAATGCCACGATTTCGGTTTGTACTTTTCCGCTTCAAGCATCTCGTTATAATCCTTGTATATTTTGACGCCACGATATTTAAAGAAGTCCAACTCTTTAGCATATTTTTCAGGACTTCTAATCACAACAGCAGAGATTTTACCCAAGGCCTCTTGCTCCAGGACTAACGCTGACTTAACATATCTTGCGCCGTGTCCTCCCACCCCTACTATTCAGAATGAAACTGGATCCATAGTTAGCCCCCTCAAATTCTTAGTCGGAATATCGCATCAATTTCATTAATATCTATCTACCACCTACCTTGACAAATGCAACTCGGTTTGTTCTACTTATTAGAACATATGATATTAGCCTCACGCAAACCTTTTTTCTAGTGTAGCCTCCAAATATTTGGCTACAGAATTGTGGGGCAACATGCATTGAAGGTCTGTGTCACTACTGATGAAATTAGTCGTGATCCAGAAACAGCTTTGGGGATTGCCACAGATTGGGGTATCCGACATTTTGAACTTAGAAACCTCTTTGATAGAAGAGTGCCAGACATTCAGCCCTTCACACAAGAACGGTTAAGGAATTTGTTCACGCAATATCACGCTGATGTTGTTGCAATATCCCCAGGACTATTCAAATGTGGTATCGAAGATACTTCAAACATCTACAACCACTTATCTGACAGACTTCCCAGATCCATTGAACTCGCAAAAGATCTTGGAACAAATCTAATAATAATATTTGGATTCATTGGAGATGCAAAGAAATATGATGAATACTTCGATCTAGCTGTTAGCTATTTATCTAAGGCAGCTGACCACGCTGCTGATAGAAACATTTTGCTTGCCATTGAGAACGAACCGATATGTCTTGCGGATACTGGAGAAAGAACAGCTAGGCTTGTCGAGGCAGTTAATCGTGATAATCTATTGATCAACTGGGACCTTGGCAATGCCTATGTCGTCGGTGAAAAACCTTCTGTTGGTTATAGCCATGTTAAAAACTTTCTGGCACACATCCACCTAAAAGACTGCGTAATCGACAACAAGACCGGCGAAGCAAAATTTGTACCGCTTGGAAAAGGCGAGACCAAATTGTTTGAACAATTAGAAAAGGTAAAAGCAAACACATATAACGGATTTGTTTCAATCGAGACACATTTCACTCCAAAAGTCAAAGGAACTCGTCAGTGCTGGAAGAACCTTAAGGCTTTTCTAAGAAAAAGTGGCGAGAACATAGAGTAATTTTTTATCTAATAAGCCTACTAGCCATCAGAATGCGTATCTGCGCTTAAAACTTTTCTTACCATGATTTGTGTAATCGTCTGGACGCTAGCTCTCGGGTTGATGAGTAATTCATTAAGACCTGAGCTGATTGCTATAAAAGAAAACTTAAGAATAAGAACACACCCGCGTTCCCCTAAGAATACTAAGCCTTTTCGCATGTGCCGCTCTGTTTGGTTCCTGGACATCTAGTTTTGTATGTTGCTTTTTTATTTACTAATGTCTACAACTACCCTTTGCACATGTTCTTCTCTGCTTTCAACTAAATCAATGCCTTCATTGATTTTTTGGATAGTGACATGATGGGTGATCGATCTGGTCAAATCAATTCTTTTTGTTTCCATCAATCGTATTATTTCATAGAGTTCTTGTCTAGTGTGATCTCCTGATACTGTTAGACATCCTTCTCTGAGTCCCCAGTATTCTGCTTGAAAAGGTTTTGTCTGAAGTCCTACGCTCACCACTGTTCCAGACTCAAACTTGTTCTTTCCTTTTACGGCTTTTATGGCTTGTTCTAAAGCTTTTGAAGAACCTGAGCATTCAATAGCAGCATCAACACCCCACCCATCTGTCTCATCTGTGATCACCTTCAGCACGTCTTCATGACTTGGATTCACTGTTATGTCTGCGCCATATAGTTTTGACGTTTCAAGTTTTGAGTCAACAAGGTCTACTGCGATCACTTTTCCGGCGCCAAAGAATTTTGCCCACATAACTGCATGTATCCCTACTCCTCCCGTTCCGAAGACTGCAACCGTGTCCCCTACCATCAAGTTTGACCTTCTAACAGCATGATAGGCTGTAGACACAGCACAGGCTGCGATGGCTCCCCACTCAAAAGGAACATTATCCTTCATCCTCAGTGCACTTCTAGAAGGAACTTTTATGTATTCAGCAAATGTGCCATCCATGTCGGCGCCAATGGATCTCCGAGTACGGCACTGGTTGTCAAACCCTTGTAGACAGGGCTTGCAGTTTCCACAAGAGACCACATAGTGAATGACTACGTGATCGCCAACGTTCAAGTTCGAAACGTTTTCTCCAATTTCCTTTACGACACCTGCGCCCTCATGCCCCAAGGTTATCGGAACAATATCAGGCGAGAAATCACCCTTCTTGTAATGGACATCTGAACCGCATATTCCTGCTGCCTTTACTTCGACAAGAACATCATCAGGTCCAATGATGGGAATATCGACATGTTCCACAGAGAAAGGCTTTCCAGCCCCCACAAATCTAGCAGCTAACATAACTATAACAAACATGGCACTGCTTATTTGAGTTACGGAAAATTAGTTCTCTCTAATTAGGTTGGTCTTTGATATGTGTATCCTTTTTAGATCTGTTCCATGCCATGGTCATCGAGAATATTGATGAATATTAATAATTGATTCATTCTGGGACTAAAGATTAAGTTTCCATCGAGGCGTTTCAAATCTCATACTTCGTTAATTAGCTATAGGATACAATCTAGTCTCACCCTTAGCTAGTTTATATTGCGCAAATTAAAACTTAATTTCATGAATTACATAATTTGTTGTTGTTAGTAAATTTGGGGCTGCTGCTATTCGTGCAAATTGAAGATAGCCTTATTACGCAGTATGTTCTTC
>JAWBOR010000139.1:0-5019 GCA_038826015.1 Bathyarchaeia archaeon | reverse complement strand
GGGTAAATATTCCCATCCGAATGCTTCAAAACTGGCACTCCTCTGCTTTTAGCGTAAGCCACCGCTTGGCCTATGTTAGGAAGCTCAAACTCTCTGAACTGTTTAAGGTTCATAAACGGGGATTTGCAGTCAGCATAATCATCAGTAAGGAAGATAACCTCAACCCCTCCGTCAATCATCAGTTTTATTAATCCCAAACAGGCTTTAGCAATCTTCTCCATAAACCTTAATGTGATCTTCGGTCGCATATACATGTCTATTAGCAACTTGTCTATTCCTCCTCTAACTTGGAAAGCCATGTGCCAACCACCGTGTCCTTGCCCGATTATCACAGCATCTTTATCCTTCAAGGGTTTAACTACCTGCTCAACCATTTCAAACAGCCCTTCTCTTTCAGGATCAGGGGGTTCATAGCTATTCATTGCGTCTTCTGTTTCTACTACTCCGCTTATCCACCAAGTTGTTTTAGTGTCTGCCCTCGACTCCATCAGCCTTCCCCACTCATCAATGAACCTGTTCTCTGAAATCATTTTAGGTTTATAGTTTTTGCTACACATCGAGTAATCGCTTATCGCTGGAACAGCATCGAAACCCAGCTTTAAACAAGCCTCAGATACCGCAATTCTACTTCTTACCGAAACAGCCCAAGGGTCTTTACCTGAACCAGCTACTAAACTGAAACCTCCAAGTTTTTTCCCTATTATTGCTTCTACAACTGGGGGGTCTAAACCTAAATCAGTTATAGGAACCATATCAGGTTCCTTCAAATCAATTGCAGTCAAAAATCGCTTTCTATGGCTCCACGTCATAGGCTTTCACTTCACAATAAAATGATTATGTCACAAACCTTATATTATTAAGTTTTAAAACCAAGACCGCTAAATTTGTATCCTTTTCTCAAAATATTTAAAAGTATCTGGAAGATTGCTAGATTAATCGAAGTAGAGGAGCAAAGAGTTGAATTGTCTACAAAGACTTTAGTTTTAGGCATTTCGGGCAGTCCTAGGAGAGACGGAAACACGCATATTATTATAAAAAAGATTCCGCAAATGATTAACATAAAATCAGGGGGTAGAAACCAAATTTCTGAGAGTCGCCGACTTTAGAATTAAACACTGTTTAGGATGCAGAGAATGTAGAGAGACCGGAAACTGTCCTATCAAAGATGACGATTTTGATATACTTATTGAGGAAATAAAAAAGGAGACATAATAATAGTAGGAGCACCCATCTACTATCACAACCTTCCAGAGGTAATGAAAGATCTTATTGATAAGAATTTCAAATTCTATTCTGAAAAAACGCTTATCGGTAAAAAAGTGGGAATCATAAGCGTAGCGCTGATTCCGGATTCAGAACGAATGAAGAGGTTCTTTTGCCAAGAATAGCTCGTACTAAGGTTGCTAAAAAATCTACGAGCCTGCAAACTTGTAGAGATTAGCTTTGAATATGTTTATATGACTTGACGGGGTCAAGGTTTTCAGGAAACGAAAATAATATGCCTATGTCTAAAAGTATGGATTTATAAGTATAAGTGTGTTATATATGTGATGAAGTAAAATGTATCCTCCATGCGAGTCTATTTCACGATTTGTTTTGCCTCTTTACAGATCGTTTTTGGCTAAGGAGCTCATTGAGAAATATAACTTCACACAGGTGGAGGTCGCCCAAAAACTCGGCACGACTCAAGCCGCGATAAGCCAATATATTCACTCGAAACGTGGATGCAAGGGTATTTCAGAGTACGAGGAAATCCTACCGATAGTCCAAAATGTGGCTGCAAAAACCGCGAAACGAATTGCAGACGAAAAAATAGGTATAGGCGAAATTATGTTAACCTTCTGCAAACTATGCGCCTCGTTCAAAGAAAAAAGACAATCCTAAACCTCAAAGAATGTTTCAAATTCAATTTCCTGTTTCTCATTCTTCTTGGAATTGCTAAATTTTACAAAACTTGCGAAGCATATGTATCTCTACAACGCCTTATAGAAGATTCGGCGCCATACCTGGATGATAAAAGCGTAAATGTTATATGCAACTTTTATAACATCGTTATAGCATTTGCTAGGAGGAAAAAAATGGGTAGAATTTTCAACTCTGTGCTGGAAACCATAGGAAACACTCCTTTAATTCGTTTGAATCAGATAACATCTGGTTTAAAATGCAATGTTGTAGCGAAACTTGAATCTAGAAATCCAGGAGGTAGCGTGAAAGACAGAATCTGCTTTAGCATGATAGATGAGGCTGAAAAGCAGGGTTTAATAAAATCAGATACGGTGATCATAGAGCCGACAAGTGGGAACACTGGAATCGGCTTAGCTATGGTCGCTGCTGTCAAAGGGTATCGTCTTATTCTGGTCATGCCTGAAACTATGAGTGTAGAACGGAGAAATCTCTTGAAAGCATATGGCGCCGACCTGATTCTTACACCAGGCGCTGAGGGGATGAAGGGTGCTGTCAAGAAAGCTGAGGAACTTGCAGCAAGTATCCCAAACTCTTTTGTTCCTCAACAATTCAAGAACCCAGCAAATCCAAAAATCCACAGAGAAACGACAGGGCCCGAAATCTGGAACGACACTAATGGAAAGGTCGACATCCTTGTTTCCGGCGTTGGAACTGGTGGAACCATTACAGGTGTAGCCGAATATATTAAACCTCTTAAACCCATGTTTAAGGCTATAGCTGTAGAACCCTATAATTCACCAGTTTTAAGCGGAGGAAAACCTGGTCCACATAAAATTCAAGGTATAGGCGCAGGTTTCGTTCCGGATGTTCTGAGACTTGATTTAGTTGATGAAATAATTCAAGTGAAAGATGAGGATGCCATGAGAACTGCTCAGTTACTTGCCAAAAAAGAAGGTTTACTAGTGGGTATTTCTTCCGGAGCAGCGACTTTCGCCGCTTTGGAGGTTGCAGGGCGATCGGAGAATGAAGACAAACTCTTAGTAGTCATTCTTCCAGATACTGGAGAGCGTTATCTTAGTACTCCTTTGTTTCAGGAATCACTAGGTGTTTTCGGCCCCTCCATTTAGAATCGTCCTGCGAAGAAAACGCTATGTTAATATCTACTTTTTCAAAAATTATGTGAAGGAGAAGCAGGATGAAGCCGAAGTTAGAGCGGATCAATCTAAAAGAACAGAAAGAACTTGACCAAAGTAACGAGCAGCCTTATGCATGGAGCCCAGAGCAGATGCTTGAGATGATAATGAGGGGGAAAGAAACTGTGAAAGACAATTGGATTGACGAGGGGTTACCGAAGCTTGTTGACAAAATCATGGAGAATTACAAAACATATGGGGGAATGGACCGCTTAGAAGGAAAAGACTTGCCATCGAAACAGGTTATCATAGAAGTTCTAGAAGATCTTTTAACGATTATTTTTCCTGGGTATCTTGGAAAAGCAGAGATTACTAAATCTAATATAAAATATTTTCTAGGCAGCACTTTAAACTCGATTTATTATCGCCTTGTAAACGAGGTGGATAAAAGCCTCAAATATGTTTGTCGAAGAATCATGGAATGCCCCGAAGATGTATGTTTACGAAGGGCACAGGTAGTTGTAAAGGAACTTCTAGAGAAAATTCCTGATATACGGGCGCTCTTAAGTGGCGATATCCAAGCAGCTTACGATGGAGATCCCGCTGCTAAAAGCACGGATGAGGTCATTCTTAGTTACCCATGTGTTCTCGCAATTGCCACCTATAGGATAGCTCACGAGCTCTATATAAGGGGGGTCCCGCTGATTCCTAGGATAATGTGCGAATGGGCTCATTCACAAACGGGTATAGATATTCATCCAGGAGCCAAAATAGGCAGAAATTTTTTCATTGATCATGGAACAGGGGTGGTAATTGGAGAAACCACGGAGATTGGTGACAATGTGAAGATTTATCAAGGTGTAACATTAGGTGCTTTAAGCTTCCCCAAAGACGAAAAAGGTCAACTCATAAGAGGACAAAAAAGGCATCCTACTGTTGGAAACAACGTAGTTATCTATTCAGGTGCAACGATCCTTGGCAGTGAAGCAGTTATAGGCGATGACGCCGTCATCGGCGGAAACGCTTGGATAACATCTCCCATTCCCGAAGGCACCAAGGTCATTGTTGCGCCACCTGAGCTCCATTATAAAAACAATAAGTCAAAGAAGAAATGAAGAATTGCAACTTGGTGTTAGATAAGTGAGAAAAGTTTACGTTGACTATGCGGCTACGACGCCTTTGGATCCAACAGTACTCGAAGCTATGACACCCTACTTTACACTGGTTTACGGTAATGCTTCTTCAATTCATGCTATGGGGTTGGAAGCTAGACAAGCCGTAGAAGATTCAAGGAAAACCATCGCCGGATTCATGAACGCTAAGCCTGAAGAGTTAATTTTCACTGGAAGTGCCACAGAAGCCAATAACATGGTTTTGAAAGGTTTTGCTTTCAAAGAAGGGAAAAGAAAAACTCATATCGCTATCTCCACAGTGGAGCATGATAGTGTTCTAAATGTAGCCAAGTGGCTGGAACAGCAAGGTTTCAAAGTAACTTATCTACCTGTTGACGAGTACGGCCTATTAGATTTGGAAGAACTGGAAAATGCCTTACGGCAAGGTGTCTCACTGGTTTCCATTATACATGCTAATAACGAAATTGGCACGATAGAACCTATTAAAGAAATTGGAAGAATATGTCATGAGTATGGTGCATACTTTCACACCGATGCAGCGCAAAGTTTCGGTAAAATCCCCATAGATGTAAAAAATGTAGAGGTAGACTTGATGACTGTTAATGCACATAAGCTCTATGGACCGAAGGGCGTAGGGGCGCTTTTCATAAAGAAAGATGTAAAGATTGAACCACTACTCCACGGAGGAGGTCATGAGTTTGGGTTAAGGTCAAGCACTGAAAACGTTCCAAACATAGTTGGTTTCGCTAAAGCTGTTGAGCTCCGAAGAGAAGAGATGGAACCGGAAGCCCAAAGGTTAACTAGGTTGAGAGATCGCCTTATAAAGGGAATATTAGAGATCGAAGAAA
>JAWBOR010000138.1:0-5038 GCA_038826015.1 Bathyarchaeia archaeon | reverse complement strand
GAGAAGAGAAGCCTACATGCTTAAACAGTTGCAGAGCATGTATGCTTGGAGAGGTAGCCTAGTCGATAGCGTCATACACAAGCTTATTGTTCCGAAAATAAGGTCTAAGAGTCTTCCTTCAGAAGATGAAGTGATCGATTTTTCTATGAAACTTATGGATAAGCAGCTTGAATTTGGAAAAGCTTCAAAACACAGATGCCCCAACGTTACAAAATCGAAGAGAAATGATGAATACTGTGCATTTTACGAAGTGGAATATAATGGAGGAATAAGCGAAGAAGCATTACACGAAGCAAGGCAAGATGTTTTGACGGCTCTTAGAAATTTGATTCATTCAGATTTTCTTAGAAAAATTATGACTAATAGCACTTACGTTGCTGCTCAAAGGTCGTTGGTCTTTCAGTTTGAAAACACGACTATATCTTGTACCCCGGACTTGCTCACATTCTTCAATAATGCACCACCGTTAATTGTTGACTGGAAAGTTCATTCTTTTAGCAATGCTGAATCATGGCTTCAGCTAGGAGTTTATGCCGTCGCTTTGTCAAGAATAGAGCCGCACAAGGATTTTCCCGATGGCATTAAAAATCAATTGAATGATCCTATAAACATTCGCCTAGTTGAATACCAGCTTCTAAAGAATAAGCAGAGAGAATACTCGCTTTCTCGAGAAGATATAGCCGACATTTATGACTACATTTTTACATCGTGCACTGAAATAAATAAACTAGTTAATGGGAAAAAACACGATTCACTTGACATTAACCAGTTTCAAACTGCTCGGTCACCAAAAACTTGCGAAACATGTCAATTCAAAAAACTCTGCTGGGCGAAAACGCCAGTCCAAAGACTTTTGTTCGAGGTGTGTTGGGCATGAATCAAATTGAAACGAACATCTATCTCATCGAAAATCTCAAACAATTAAGTTGCAAGTACAGAGTTTATCAGATTCGAGGGATATCTCCCGATTCAGAAGATTATGACAAAAATATTCAATTGCTTGTTCAGTCTTTGAGCAATAAAACAGATTCGCCTTGCGTCGCGTTTAAGACAAAGGATGGTATCTTCATCGCTCAACCCGATGGCTTTAAGGAACTGCCCGATTCGTACGATTTGGTGAGAGCCCTTGTTAAAATAGAGCGAACACCCCAGTTACAGGAGTTAAGGTTTGATGCACTTGACTCAACAACTATAAGCCTGGCCTATAGATTTTTGCAAAGCAGTATAGAAAGGAAATTCTATAATAATCCCTCATTGTGGCAGCCACGTTCAGGATACCCATTTTATCATAAATCTCCAGACCAAGAGTTCAAAGGATTATCAAAGGATGTTGACCTCCATAGGGGATTCTCCTTCAGAGTTGTACTCTTGCCTCATGGAAAAATCGGGATCTGTGTGGATGTCAGTAGCAAGTATGTATCTCGTTTTCCGCTGCCTACTCATATCGGGCATGAGGATTTCAAAAGAAAGTACCAAGGAATGAATTGCTTGTACGAATATGGCAATCGATGGTACGAAATAAAAATAGAGGGTCTAAGTGATTTAAATGCTAGCGAGTTGACACTACCACCCGAAGGTGATTCTCTCTTTGACGATGTCCACCGCAAGGCAGGCCTTCATAAGTCACCTAGGCTAATTGCTCTTCCAAAAGATTGTTCCGTTCTCATTTATTATTCGACTTTCAGAGAACCACGGCATGCGCCTTCCGGATTATGCAGATTGACTTTTACTACAGAACATCCACAGGTAAAATCCTTCCATTCTATAACTATCAAACGCCCTCACGTAAGAAGAAAAGAGATACAATTTGTGGTTAACAAGTATTTCAGAGACCTAACATTTGGCTCAAACAAAATAATCCTTTCAGAGAAACCTGTCTCAATACCTGAAAAGAGATTCGTAGTTCCTGACCTTGAATTTGGAAACAATAAGATCTTATCACTAAGAAATACCCTTAATTCAATCCATAGTTCTTTGGAGCAATTTCCATTAAAGAAAAAAGAGCTTCTGTATTCTAACGACGCTGGCCTCTTCATAAAGAAACCCTTCGACCACCAGTATTTCATATTTCCAAAATCAATCTACGAATCGTTCGGTAAGAAATTCTTAAAAGATGCCATAGCAGAAGTCCAACAAATGTATTCTCCTAAAGATGAGATATCCTATTCACCAACCATAATTACATATGATGATTCAGTCCAAAAATCCATTTACGCTGTTGGAAGGGCGATTATAAAATCAGTGGAAGAGAATGACGTCGGTCCAGGGTTCGGTGTTGTCATGATACCAGAAATAAAGTCAAGAAGGATGAGAAAAGAGGACGAGTTAGCAAGCCTAGTGATGCGAGAATTACGAGAGAGGGAAATTTACGTCTCAGTAATTCATAGTACCGTGGCAACAGAAAGTTACGAATTTATTTCAACTGATGAAGAAAATGGAGAATGGAGGCTGGTATACGACAGAAAGCAAATAGGAAAATACAAAGGCTATCTAAGGAATGTGGTTTTGAACAAAATTTTGATTCTAAACTCTTTTTGGCCATTTGTCTTAAAAACTCCTTTAAACGCGGACTTGACCATAGGGATTGACGTAAAAAATAATATGGCGGGTTTTACCGTAATCCACAAGAATGGTGCAGACATTACCTTCTACTTCAGCGAATCTGATCAAAAAGAGCAATTAAGGGCGAGCCAAGTCTGCACGAAAATTATCGAGATAATAAGTAATGAACAAAAGCTGTTGCCCAGAAATATTAGGGATATAGTTATTCACAGACAGGGGAAACTATTTCCTCAGGAAAAAGATGGTATTGTTCAGGCTTTGGGTATAGTTGCGGAGAAAGGACTAATAGCTAAAGATCATCAGTGCACCTTTCTAGAGATTAGAACAACGTCCAGAATACCATTCAGACTATTCTATGTCACGACTTTACCTGGCACTCAAAAAGAAATGATATACAACCCTACGATTGGCACCTATGTTCTTCTTTCAGAGAATGATTCCTTCGTTTGTAACACAGGTCTGCCCTACGAACATCAAGGAACAACGAAACCTTTACATGTCGTTAAAGTTGAAGGGCCGCATGCTCTCGAAAATCTGCTAGAAGACGTCTTTTACCTGTCAAATCTGACGTGGACAAAAATAGACGATTGCTCTCGTCAGCCTCTCTCAATTAAAATGACCGATATCAGGCTTAGAGAGTTTGCTGGGGAATATGATGTCGATGCGTTGAGATTTGGTGAAGAAGAGGAGTGATTGATATGGGTGACTTAGGAGTCTACGCATCAAAATTCAATCTTAACAGCAAATCCCTAAAAGAATTCGACGAGGCTCTTCGTTTCCTCATGGAAAATAAGAAAGTAACACGAACATCTGAAGTAACTGCCATCATAAACAAGTTGTTGAATGTAATCAATCCAAT
The DNA here is from genome assembly GCA_038826015.1 of Bathyarchaeia archaeon. Classification (GTDB taxonomy): domain Archaea; phylum Thermoproteota; class Bathyarchaeia; order Bathyarchaeales; family DTEX01; genus JAWBOR01. The sequence goes on along the minus strand of JAWBOR010000138.1, from coordinate 1,617 downwards.
TCTAGAATCAATTAAGGGAAATCTTTCTGCATCAATTACAGTAAATGAGCGCAGCGTGGTTGACATCATTCGGAACAGACACAACAGAGAGTGGCCAACCTACAGGGAAAGAATACAAGAACTGCAACTCAAGCTAAACTCGAACGAATTTACACTATCGCAGACTGATTTTCAGCTTCTAAATGATATTGCTGATGCTTTAGACGCGGAGTGCGCAAATCTATTTCGTAGAATGAGTGAAGGACTATGAAAGAATATTTCCGAGCTCTAATTCTGGAGCAAATAAACCGTGGCTTATGCTTGAAAAAACTCATACCCCATCCTTTAAAGTATGCGGAGCTTTCCAGCCTTGCAGACCGCTGCGGCAGGATAATAGATGAAACGATCGGGCAACTCAAATTCCTTCTCGAAGAGCTCCAGAAGAGAGATGAAAATGATACTAGAGACATATTTCGAGGCATCAGACGTTGTGCCCAAAACATCGAGTTAGTAGAGTATTTTGGCATTTCAGCTCTGTATTATGAGACTCCAGAAATAGGATATTTGAACAAGCTTGCTTTCAAGATTCATCAAGAAATCAATTTACCTCTTACCCCACCATCAGTCGCCTGTATATCAACAAAATATTATTACTTTCATCCGTTCACAAACGTGATATTTGTTCCTGTCGGGGAATCCAACTTCCTTTTGCATTTACCAGACGTATTTCATGAAATAGGCCATGAAGTCATATTTAACATGGAGAACGAATTAAGGCTCAAGAAGATAAAGGAAAGTTATTTCTCAGCAATAGAGAGGATAACGAATTATTATCAGGATTTGTTGGCAAAAAAGATGCGCGAAACTGGTCCGCCAACAACGCCATTAATAATCGCCCATATTCATTCACAATGGAAAACTTATTGGATTAATGAATTCTTTCCTGACCTCTTTGCATTATACACCTTAGGACCCGCCTATGCTTGGTCTCACCTTCATTTAGTAACAAAGAAGTCAGAAAATGTCTATGAATTTTCTCGTGTTCTGCCACAAAGCCATCCTTCCGACGACTCTCGAATGAAAATGTTGGCTATAGGCTTGGATAAATTAGGATTTCAAGATGAGGCTACTTTTGTTTTGTCTAAGTGGAAGGATATACCACTAGTCGTAAATACGCAGCCTGTAGTCGAGTATCAGTATGCTTATCCAAAGAATTTGATGAATGAAATTGCAGACATTTTTCTTGTAGGGATGAAGGAGAGTCATTTCTCAATAGCTACTCCAAAAAAGTTCGAAGGGCAAAATCCCAACAGCATCGTAAGGTTACTTAATGACGCGTGGAACTTGTTTTGGAAGAATCCAGACAAATTTAGAGAATGGGAAGAAAGCGTTATTCAAAAATTAAAATCTTCTATTAATTAGATAAGTTGTGGACTCTTTACAATTTCAATTCGTGCTTAGATAACATTCAATTGTTTTACTTGGAGACTTTGGAAATCCCGGACAAGGGCATTTGCACTCTTCATGTTCGCCTCTCTCATCGCAAGTAAAACATAGACAGCCGTTGCAGACCTCAAATTCTTCTGGGGTTCTCACTTTAACAGCCATTTCGTAGATAGGCTTTATTTTCAACAACAC
>JAWBOR010000137.1:0-5040 GCA_038826015.1 Bathyarchaeia archaeon | reverse complement strand
AGCTACCTGTACAAGAAAAAAAGTTTCGAGAAACATGTGCGTTATACATATCATCCAGAAAGTTTTGTCCATTGGTTGAACGCCTTCTAATTCTTAGAAATCTTAAAAATAAGAAACCTGAATAAAAACTCAGCTAAAAACGGATATAAACGACATCGTGAAAGCCCACTTATTTTATTTATCCTACACCAGTTTGGAGAAAAAAACTATTTAATACAAAGGATGCCTCCTCAAACAGCAGAGTTCTTTCTAGAACCACATTTACACCTTTTTATTTTAATCTAATTATCATATTTCATCAATAAACGTTTCAAAGCGATACTGATTCAGAAATTGGTGATTGTTACCTGAGAAAGAACGATCTTAAAGCATTTATGCAACATCTACGGAAATTTCTAGTAAATTTTTGAAAAGATGGAGGTCAATTTTGTGAGAAAGGTGAAAATATCTGCGCTTCAATCAAGAGTTAGACCTGAAAATCGGCCTGAACCCTGTATGGAAAGTGCAAAGAAACTCCTGCGAGAGGTAGGCAAACAAGAAACAGATATAGCTTGTCTCCCAGAGCTCTTTTTGGGCTCACAGGTTCCCCCACAGAGTCTTCCAGGACCCATGACTGAAGAAATCGGTAAAATAGCAGAAGAATACAACATGTATGTTATCGCGCCAACATTCATCGAAACGGATGATGGAAAAAAATACAACGCTAACGTTCTATTAGGCAGAAATGGAAACGTTTTAGGTTTTCAACCCAAAATGCATTTGTGGCCTTGGGAAGGGGTTAGAAGTGTAACACAGCCTCCTTTCCAAGGACCAGGCGTTATTCCTGGTTCAGACTGGATCGTTTTTGATTTGGATTTCGGAAAAATCGGGAGCTACATCTGTCACGACCATTGTTTCCCTGAAGCGGCGAGGATGCTAGCTCTTAGAGGCGCTGAGATAATATTCTGCACAACGAGGATGCCGGATCCCTTTCAGATACCTTGGAAAGAAATTTCAATAGTTAGAGCTATCGAAAACCAAGTTTACGTGGTGTCTGTCGGTGCGCATTACAATGATTGTTCAACGCATATAGTGTCTCCAAGATTTCGTGGCGGGGTTCTTGTTGAAGCTGGATTAGGTGAACGAGCCATCACAGCAGAGATTAATCTTACATGGTTGGAAAAAGAACGGAAAGATTCCCCTATCTACTATGTAAGAACTTTAAAAGACATCGAAAAATCTTTGAAAAACATAGCCTCTTTCTGCTACTTTAAAGACAGACGCCCAGAAATATATGGTGATATTTCGAAAAAACAAACATAGAAATTTGTAACAATAGAATATCAAGATTTGGGCTGGATAGGATTAATATATTTAATCTTCACAATTTATAGAATAAACTAAAAATTTTCTCTGTGATGCAAATTGAGTTTCCACTCCGAAAAAATGGTTAAAGAATTAAGCAAATTGGCTTGGACTTTAAGAATGGACGTAATTGAAATGATATATGCTGCTCAATCAGGGCATCCAGGCGGTTCATTATCTGCAGCTGATATTATAACGGCCCTTATTTTTCATCATCTCAACATAGACCCTGAAAACCCTAACATACCTTACAGGGACAGATTCATACTTTCCAAGGGTCATGCAGCGCCAATTCTTTATGCTGCGTTAGCTAGACGAGGGTTTTTTCCTATTTCAGAGCTTAGAACCTTTCGTCGGTTAAATAGCCGTCTTCAAGGACACCCGGATCGACTAAAAACTCCGGGCGTCGAGATGACTTCGGGGGTTCTAGGACACGGGGTTGCCATCGGCGTGGGTTTAGCTTTAGCCGCGAAATTGAGTAATGCTAAGTGGAAGGTTTATGTACTCTTGGGAGACGGTGAGACCCAAGCAGGAGTTGTATGGGAAGGGGCTATGATGGCTTCTAAATATAAACTTCATAATCTCACAGCCATATTGGACTTTAATGATGTACAATTAGATGGCCCAGTTCATGAAATAATGCCCATACAACCTGTAACAGAAAAATGGAAATCATTTGGCTGGCATGCAACAGAAATCGACGGCCATAACATGAAAGAGGTGCTTGACACTTTGGATTTGATGGACAACATTCATGACCGACCTAAGATTATAATAGCGCACACTGTAAAAGGAAAGGGGGTTTCTTTCATGGAGGATCAATATCGTTGGCACGGACGAGCACCAAACGATGAAGAATACAGGCAAGCTATGAAAGAATTATCCGAGAGGCGAGAGAAGGATGAGTAAACTGGAATCCATGCGCATATCTTATGGTAAAGCGCTTGCAGAGTATGGAGCCATAAACCCTAATGTTATCGTCTTAGATGCTGACGTTTCATCTTCAACGCAGAGCCACTTTTTTGCTTCGCGTTTCCCAGAACGGTTTTTTAATCTTGGCATAGCAGAGGCTGGGATGGTAGATGTCGCTGTGGGTTTGGCTCTGGGCGGTAAAATACCCTTCGTCAACACTTTTGCTTTTCTGATAGCGCTTAGAGCCGCAGAACAAGTACGTACTTGTGTTGCTTATGCTCGTACGAATGTTAAGTTGGCAGCAGCCTATGGTGGGCTATCTGATTCAAAAGATGGCCCGACTCATCATTCCATCTGCGATTTAGCTGTTATGCGAGCTATTCCCAACCTAACAGTTGTTGTTCCAGCCGACGCTGTTGAAGTGCGGAAGATGGTTCCACTTGTGGCAGAATGGGATGGACCAGTTTATTTAAGAATAAGTCGAGCCGAAGTGCCTGTCTTGTTCGATGAAAATTGCAGCGTAGAAATTGGTAAGGGCGTTTTACTTCAAGAAGGTTCTGACGTCACTCTAATTGCAACTGGCGTCATGCTCAGCCGATGTCTAGATGCAGCAGAAAAACTGAGGAAAACAGGGATTGATCCCAGAATTATAGAAGTTCACACCTTAAAACCTTTAGACCAAGAATTGATTCTTGTATCTGCAAAAGAGACCGGTGCCATTGTAACGGCAGAGGAACATAGCATAATTGGAGGTTTAGGCGAAGCCGTATGTAGTTTCTTGGCTGAAAAGTATCCTGTTCCTGTAAAACGTGTTGGAATCCATGACACATTTACTGAGACAGGCCCCTACTTTGAGCTAATGGATAAATATGGATTGGGGGTCAACGATATAATAAGTGCAGCCACAGAAATAATAAAATACAAGAGATAGCCGAGTATAGATGTTAGTTGAGGGACTAAAATGAACAAAATCTACATTGAGAAAGCCAAAAAGTTTCTTAAAGAATTTAAAGGCGATGAGTATGCATTTGGAGACGGAGCTTTAGAACGTTTAGAAGATTATGTTACTAAGATAGGTAAAAAAGTGGCAATAATCACGGGTGGAACCGGTAGAAAAACTGGCATTCTCGACATTGTGATGAATTCTCTCAAAAGAAAAGGTTCAGAAATTCTAGGCATATTAGAAGGGGCGGGTCCTAACACTCCGCGAGAAGACGTATATAGGCTAGCGTATCAGCTTACAAGGTTACAATGCGATGGTGTAATCGCGATTGGTGGCGGAAGCGTTATTGACGCTTCAAAAGCTGCTCTTGTTCTGACCCTTTATGACGGCTTAATCGATGATTATTTCGGAACTGGAAAGGTATCCGCCAAATCAGGTGGCAAGAGTATTCCTCTAATAGCCATCCAAACCGCAAGCAGTTCAGCAGCTCACCTAACCAAATATTCGAACATTACTGACACAATGACTTTTCAGAAGAAGCTCATAGTTGACGATTCCATTGTACCGATAGCTTCAGTATTTCCATACGAGGTTACAAAAGGAATGCCTCCAAATCTAACCAAAGACGGGGCACTCGACGGCATATCGCATTGTTGGGAAGTCTGGATGGGTGCGACTGGAAAGGATTATTATGCAAGAATAAGCGATGTAGCCTATACTGGAATGAAACTGATAGTTGACGCTCTTCCGAAAGCTCTAGAAAATGGCAGCGACATGATGGCGAGATATGCCTTGGGATTGGGAACAGATTTAGGTGGCTATGCTATAATGCTCGGTGGGACCAATGGTCCACATCTGGGAAGCTTCTCACTGGTTGATGTGCTTACTCATGGTAGAGCATGCGCTGTTCTGAATCCCTATTATACCATACTCTTTTCATCAGCCATACAAGACCAGCTTCACAGGGTAAGCGAAATTTATGCAGAAGCAGGCTTCATAAGCAAGAAAGAGACGAAGTTGAAAGGTAGAGATTTGGCTGAAGCAGTTGCAAGGGGGATGATTGAGTTTTCGAGAAGTATAGATTTTCCAACGACTTTAAAGGAGGCAGGCGCCCTAGAGAGACATATTGAAAAAATGATAACTGCAGCTAAGGATGTTCAACTCAAGATGAAACTACAGAGCATGCCCATCCCAATGAGTATTGAAATGGGACATGTTGACAGACTCATGAAGCCAACTCTTGAAGCCGCATACACAGGCGACATAAGCCTCATCCCAAAGATCTAACTTTAAGCAAAACAGCAGATACATGAGGCCCATCCATACTCCCTTAAGCCTTGACCACGGCATATTTTAAAAGCGGAGACATCTACTAAAACAAACAATTGCAACAAGGTATTTATATTTTTGATTTGTATGGCGCCTCTGGCGGGCTTTATCCCCCTAGTTATGATGCCCTTCTTTTTCATTTTCGGGTTTGTTTTTCATTTAGGGTACCGGCAAGTATTTTGATGACACAAAAGTTTTCAGCTTTGCGTTTTACGTATTCGTTCATTGTTGCGATTTTTAATATGTGGGGCAGGATAGTTGTTAGCTTTATGTTTGGTGTGGTCAGATAACACAGATTTAACTGATTTCTTTCGGTTCTATAGACCAGCGCGTGCTGTGTTGTAACTGGATTTTATAAACTTGCTTTGCGAAGCGTAAGTATTTTATAGCTTGTTTTAGTTTGTCTTTGGAGGTTTGTATGGGTTTTGTTGCGAGGAGTCGTGTGAAGTCGCCGTGGGTTTTTCATTTGAATACTGGTTCATGTGCTGGGTGTGATATTGAGATAGTGGCAG
>JAWBOR010000136.1:0-5067 GCA_038826015.1 Bathyarchaeia archaeon | reverse complement strand
AGACCAAGATTCGTGTAGAGCTTCTTCAATGTTTGTCATGTCTGGCTTCTTGTAAGTAACAAGCTTTTTTTGGGAATAGTTAACGTAATGAACATTAACATCTTAAACTTATTCATGAAAAATATTGATAATTTATTGAGGAATTCCTTCGTTTACGCCTATTTTGCTAAGATTTAAGTGCCTAGACACGTTATCGAATATGTCTACTAAATCAAATCCAATATTTATTCGAAATTATTTTTTTGGATGTTTTATAAACATCATAACAGGCACCTCTTTTGTTGGCGATTGTTTAATGGATCAATTTCCTAAAATCTCTGTCAAGTGGGTTTAGTTAAATAATGCTTCTTCCTAGAACATTAAACCTTATTATGATACTCATTATCTTCGTATTGCTCGTTACGTTCTGTAGTTTTTCATGCATTATTTTTTAATTAATTATCCATATTTGGGCTGTTGAACCATTATATAGTAAACGATTACATTTTTATTCTCCAATAATATGCTTCATAGATTCATTTTGACGTTTTACAATAAACCACACAACCCATGTAACTGTGTTCATAGGAATAATATGCAGACCAGGTATCAAATCCAATGCTGCCAGTAGACCTATCCATCCATATAGATAAAGCGATGTTGCAAATCCAATTATTGCATAAAGCGTTCCAACAACAGGAAGCAAAAGGAATGGAACAACATACTCAATAATGTCAATGCTTAAGCTTACTACGAGGCGCACAAATTCACCATATGTAAGCGTAGACAATATAAAACTCATAGGAAACACCGAATTCTGTATATCATTTATTGTTACTGGAGCTTAATATCCTTCGCTATGTTATCATTTTGCCTCAAACCTTTTGCATAGGAGTATACTGTTTCCCGGGGTACAGACTCTAGCTTTTTTCTAGGAAAGTTGAGAAGATTCAGACTCATACTGTCCAAGCATTTGAAGTTAACGAAGGGCTACATGTGTTTTTCTGAGAATATTGCTGCTTTATTGCCTTGAGGCCTCAGTATACATGAGCAAAATTTTTATCATCCATATCTCCGTTAGCAGAAAATCCATAGGTTAGAGCGATAACATGAGGGTGGCAAGGTTCTTACCTATGCCTCCAGTTGAAACTAGTAAACTGGGGAATATATGCATGTGTTACTGGTTTCGTCTGTTTCTGACTCATCGACATATAAGCCGACCATCTCAGAAAGCTTATATATTTTTAATCAATCGATATGAAAATATAAAAACTATAAAATAGTTTAAAACAGAAAAAAGTTAAAGCCAATGAGTATGGTTTAACTCTTGTAGGAGAAAAGATTCAGTATCTTTTTTGATAATGAGATTTATCTAGATCATATTCTTCAAGTTTAGCTAATCTTTTTTTTACTGATTCTGAAGCGTATTGTATTCTTCCAACGTTTGTTGAATCATTCTTAACTCATTTTTCTTCTTTGAGAGCTCAAGTTCCAGTCTCTCTATGTCTGAGCTTAGTTCTGTACAGCGGGCTTCAAGGTAGCTTCTCAAAGAATCGCTAGGCATAAAGTGTTTCTTTATCATCTCTCTTATAGTCTTCATTCTTTTTTCCTTTTCCAAATGCGAGTTCGCATATAGCTCCTCAATCTTTAGCAAGATCCTATCTATATTGTCTAAAGTTCCATATTCTACTGGCTTCAGCGTCTCACCGTGTTCTGCAAATAATTCCTCTATCTGGCTTACAACAGGTTTTCTCTCCTTCTCAACAAATATCTGATGTTCACCTTGAAACCCGACTTCTTGCTGTCCTTTCTTTGTTAGCCACCAACGACCACCTTCGGAAAAGATGTATCCACCCCTTTCCAGTAGTTGCAGTCTACTTTCGATAACGCTAAGCTGAACGCTACTAGGTAGATTTCTTTTAATGTCTACAGCCGTTACGGAGGGAAAGAGTACCCCCGTCTCTATCTCCTTTCTAGTCACGGTTCTTACAAGAGAGGTGGCATTTCCTATTATTTGGAGTATCTCGCGTTCTAGCCTATCTAGCATAACTGGTCACGTTTTTAGACGATAGTGTATACTCTTGGAAGAATTTAACGTTGTCATCTTGCAGTGTGAATGTTGCCACCTATTTCTCTGTTCTATAGCTACTTGAATCAGCCCAAAGAGCATCGCTTCTTTATATGAATGTTGATTTCTAATATGGTTTAGAAAAATTCTTAATTGTTGCTACGGAATCTGCTTTACAATGGCTTACGTTCGTAGAGTACGTACAGGAATTGATGGCTTAGACGAACTCATAGAAGATGGTTTTCCAGCCGATAGCATTATCTTGGTTGCAGGGACTCCTGGAGCAGGAAAGACCACGTTTGCAGCACAGTTTCTTCTCCAAGGTGCGATGATCTCTGAGAAAGGTCTCTATGTCAGTTTTGCTGAAACAAAGAATATTTTGCTGCGGAACCTTCTGCGTTTTGGATGGGATTTTGCTGAACTTGAACGAAAAGGCCAAGTAGCTGTTCTAGATTTATCGACTACAAAGGAAAGTGGAATACAGGGGAATCTTAACCTAATCTTGGACAGGCTTACAGAGATAGGGGCAAAAAGACTTGCAATCGATTCTTTCAGTGCCTTTTCAATGGCTCTCAAAGAGCCAGCTGACATAAGGTTTCTGATGCATCTGCTTTATCGGTTTCTTCAAAAGATGGGGTGTACAACGGTGGTAATCTCAGATACCCGATGGGGTTCACAGTTGATAGGATCAGGAGTAGAAGAGTTCATTGCAGATGGTATTATTTTGCTTCAGACGCACTTTGATGAAAATGGTAGACTTAGAAGGATGTGCAGAATTCTTAAGATGAGGTCTACAAATCATTCTATGATGACCCATGAATATGAGATATCTTGTTCAGGGATACGGATCCTTGGCGGTAAGGATGTGGTAAACAAATATGCCCAGAACCGACTCTGAATCCAAGATTGCCCAACTTACAACGAGAGTTACACCAGAAATCAAGGAAGTCGTGGAGCAACAAGCCTTTAGAGAGGGACTTACCGCATCTGAGTGGCTTAGGAACCTTATCATAAAGGAATTGAAGAACGAGAATTTGCTTCCTACAGTATTCAAGGTACCGCGAACACGAAATGAACGATAAGTTCAAGGCTTTCTAAATGATGTGAGTTATCGAAGACAACCTAGACGAGTCTCCAGGCATATTCTTGTCAACTAATATTGTTGCTTTGAGGCGGATTTTCACTTGTCTAATTTAGATAGTTGGGTAGAGTTTTCGACCAACTCCAATAACAGAACTAGCATGTTTGTACCAGCCCTTCGCTCCTTGGACTGTAGCATAGCCTTAGATATGAAGAAGGAAGCGTGTTCTATTTAGCGGTTATTCATACCTTTCAATTTATGAAAGGTTCTATGGATATTCTAGCAGATGAATCGTATCTTGGAGCAGTTTTATTCCCTTTTTGAGTTCTTCCTTGCCGAGCTCGGTGATTATGTAGTACTTCCTTGAAGGTCGTCCACGCACTGTCTTTTCATCATAGCTTTGAATCAGGTTCTCTCTCTGCAGCTTGTATAGAACAACGTAGACGGTGACTGTTGCTGTAGAGAATCCGAATCTGTCATTTAGCTCCTTGCCGATCTCATATGCATACATTGGTTTATCAAGGAGCATTCTTAAAATATACAACCAGAGGTTTTCTCTAGTCGTTGAGGACTTTAGTCTTAGGTAGGCTTTGCTTGCTCGATGAACTAGCGATGGCATAGCTGGGACAGAGGAGTCGAATCTTTCCTTCATGGCTGTCTTCTTACATCCTGTACCTCGTTCTATCTGATATTTCCTTTAACATATTAAACAATTATATATGGGGTATGTTTGCGTTGATCGAATATAGCTGTAAAGTTTCAAAAACGTTATCGAATGATTATGGATTTAAAATATTTTTCTTGGAAATGAGTCATTTTCAATATTTGTTCATTAGTATAATTGCAACCCTCAGCAGCCACAACAAGTTTATCTTCGTCTCCAAACCTATGGATTACTGCTATGCAGATTCCGTTAAACTCTTTTAACGGTTTGTCGATACCTAAAACATAAGCGTCGATAGGTTCTCCATCCTTTCCTACTACTTCTGAGACGAATCCATAATTGACTGGGTATTTGAATCTCCAACGAGGATGCTTTGAACCTAACGGCCTGTCAATTCTAACGCTCACTTTGGCTCCGATGAATCTTGATGCAGAATCCGTTGACAACTTTGAACTCCATTAAGTGCTAAGACGTTCAGCTTTGGCTCTTACTTTTACCACCCCTCTATGTACCGCGCAGCTAATGCAATACCATTTCTCATGAAAGCTACGTGGTAGTAATGCACCTTTTTCTTTCAGTTCTTTGGCAAGTGCTACATCAACTAGGCGTACTGGAACTGTGACTTTCTTAGCCTTATCTCTTGGAACGTATGCTCCGCATTGGGTGCATTGAACTAGTTCAGAACGTCCTTTGCCACCTTTTGATCTTCCCCTGCTTTTTCTTTTCTGGGGCATCTGTAACACCTGTATCTTGTTTGATCACGTATGAGTAAAGGGGTTATTTATAAGTACGTGGTGTCCTTTTTCACAGAGCAGCATACATAGTGATGTGATGTCCGGCCGTCTTGGTATTACAGTGAAGAAAGATGAAGACTTTAGTGAGTGGTCTTCTTTTTATACTTTCCTCATAAAGTTCTTCTAAGTTTTCAATCTCTATTGTAGAGAGAAGTGGATCGGTAAAAACTTCTGAAAGTTGAAAGCCTTTTTCAGAAAGCCAATGTTCATTTTCTAACTTTACAATTTGATTCGAAAGAAAAGAAATTTTTTGAGTATCAAAAAATATTTCTGGAAGAAATTCAATGAGTCTAGCTTCTATTTCTTCATACTTTAAAACTTCAAGTCGACTTTCCTTTAAAGAACGAAGCCTGCTTAAAGCAGTTTGACTAGAATCTCCAAGTAAAAGTAAAACATATTTATGAGCATTTTCAAAGCTCTTTAACCTTTCTTCAATATGAGAAACTTCTTTGATTGTATCTGCACGAATGTCTCCACGATA
>JAWBOR010000135.1:0-5074 GCA_038826015.1 Bathyarchaeia archaeon | reverse complement strand
AACAGCGTGTCAACAACTCGCACTCGTTCGTTTTCCATAATCACCTTGCTTTCCATATTTTCACTTCTATTAGACAAGTTCTCTCTGTTCAGCTATAACTTTTCCGCACTTGCCTTGAATTTGGTTGGTTGGGGTAAAGTTTTATGCACACAAGGGCTAAGTTTTATCCCACACAGCAAATCATAGATGCTTTGAAACTATAACGTTAGATTCCTAGAGGTTGACAGTTTAAACGCTCAAGCGAGATTTAGTGCGGGGGGTTAGGTTTATACTGTCATTTAAAACTGTCACCCTCTCTTTAAGTGCATACTTTTATGGTTTTCTTCACGTATGATGGTGGGGTAATTCAAATAGATGAAAAAGTGCATAACTATACATGTTATGATTCATCTAGTAAGTGGTTTAGTGTCATCCACCTTGATAAGGCATTAGAACTTATCGAAATAATTTTTATTAGTTTTCAAACTTCAAGATTATACCATAAAGACTGAAATTAACAAATGAAAGCATGTTTTCCAAGAAAACTGTTTAAATACTCCGTAATAACTCAAAAACTACATTATTTCTTGCTGTAAAAATGTAGAAGATGAACATAAGCAAGTTCTACAAGTCGTAGTGATGTTTCTGTGATTATGTGAAAAGATTTAATAAACAAGTACTGCTGAAGCGTGGAATTCATGGAGTGCAGCAAGACTCTACTGGTTTCCACCAGTATCATCGTCTGCTCCTATAGGATGCATCTAGCAGTTATGAAGCTATTGCAATTTAAGACTTTCGGAAAACCAGCGAGTCTCTGCCTCCTAAAAAGTTAGGAGGTGAACGAAATCGGAGGTGTAATCCATATAGGCTTTGGTGTTATGCTGTTGATGTGCATAATCTTGCTAGTAATCATCGGCATAGTTGCACCAGACCTTTTCAGAACAATACTTGAAAGACTCAAAGAAATATCAGACGCAATATTCCCCAGTATCGTGCAAAACCTAGTTTAGGCTAAGTAGACACTTGCCGCTTCTCGATTTCCCCTAATTTTTCAAGAGCGTCGAAATAGCCATAAGCTCTTAGCATTCTTTCAAAAAACCTAGCGATGTGAAAATTAGCTTCTCTCGACATGTCTAACCCAGCTTGATTAAGAAAGCAATGAACTAACTTTCCTATATTAAATTGCGAATCTAAACGCCCTGCACTAAGGGGTTTACGCTCCATCTCAACTTCTCTTATCAAGAGAGTAATTCTGCTACCATATTCTAGGAATTTTTGTGTAAGAGCCCAACCTTCTGTTCCAAAACTCCATGCTGCTTCAGGGTCTCCTTCTCCGTGATAGTTTTCGTCATGGTCTATTTTGCTGCAGAGATTTTCTATAGGCTTCAGTTTTTCAGAAATAATCGATTTGACTTTTTCCATATCTGCGTCTTCTTTAAGACGAACTCTAAAAAGTATCTCAAAGTTAGGTTCAAACAAGAAATGAAATGTCGAAATAAGGTTTTCCTTTTCCAATATTTCAACTGCTGGTTTTATAGCATCAAGAAGAATAATGTCTCTTTCTCTATATGCTCTCTGTTGTAGAAAAATATGTGAAACAAACCATCGTTCAACCAATTATGGCACCATTAAATTATTTTCCAATCTTTCTAATATGCTTAGTGTATAATACCTATACATTTAGTAATTATTCTACTCCAAGCAGTTGTCATAGTTCCTCTCGCAGACCCTCAAACTTCTGAACCAAGAAATCCGGAACACGTCTATAAACACCAAGAGGGATGCTTAACCCATCTACTATTTGATTGAATTTATCTCTAGGAAACTCCGGCTTTAGCAAATACCGCTTAAAAATTACTATTTTCCCACCTACATTATTGATTACCGAATAAACTCTTGGATGAGAAATCCTAGTGACAAGTATAGGTAGCACATGCAGAGTGTGACAAATATCCAAAAACATATACACATCATCCATTTTGGGATATTCCAGTCTGTTTTTGATTTGCAAGCCCAAATACTTGTTTTTCGGAGGGAAACACACAATGAAATCCAAGTCTTTAGGTCTTCCTGGTCCAACACTTTGGCGGTAAGCATTTCCGTTGAAATAATAGGCATTTTTTGAAACCACTACATAACCCGCATCTATTAAAGCCCTTTCGACAAGAAATTCAGAGTAATCGTCATAAAGAACATTGCCACTCTTAAAATCTCGGGGATAGTTTACGTAGAACTCTATCAATTCCCTTTTTTGCAAAGCAATTGGTTCAACATCATCCCAATTCAAATCAGTTCTAAAATACCAGCGATTGCCTTGAAAGCTTCTAGTGCTAAGTTCTTTATTTTTGACAAGTACATCCAATGCTTCATAGGTGTTCTCATGTAAATGATGATATTCCAAGCAAACCTGCAATTCACGCAGATACGCGACTTTTCTCCGATTGACTAACTCCAAAATCTCTTCTTTAATCTTGCTGAGTTCTTCTAGCTCTCTGCTCATCAGTCCTCTAATGCGTTCTATTTCCGATTTTGGAACACAATACCTTCCACTTGGCGTTTTTAAGACAGAGATTTTTTCGGAAGAAATCCATCGCTTAATAGTTCGAAAACTTACGCCAATAAGTCTCGCTGCTTCGCCGGTAGTATAAGTTTCTTCTTTCGACATCTATATTCTACAATGTGACATTCTGTTCAATCAGTTTTTATTATTTATGCAAGTATAGATAGCCCAAACTTTTCAATAAGCAAAGGAACCATGGATATGAGCCATGTTAGATTGCGTTCGGGAGATTGACAGTTTTAAGCCTTCAATCAAGATTCAGTGGAGGGTTAGATTTGAACTCACGTTTAACTTTCACTTCTTAAGGCATTGTCCATTTTATAGGTTTTCAACAGATTCAAAGTAACACTTCAATTACTTTTTTTCAAAAATCCGACCGTAAATAGCGTATAGAATTTTTTCCTCTTCTGGAGTTAGGGGTCTTTTAACTCTTCGACTTCTTTTTGACCTTGAAGCAGCTCTAATTAGTAAATTCCATAACTTAACATGCTCCAATCGCTCAGTGAAATACTCGCGGCATTCTTCTAAATACTCTAAGGCATATTCTTTCAAAATATCATTTCCTGCTAATACCGAAATCCATTTAAGCAGCTCTGGGTCAATCACTGCTTTATCGTTTATTTTATACTCATACAGATTATAGAATCGCGGGTCAAGTCCGAGGAAAAGCACATGCCGAGTAATCAGATGTCCTACGGCTAATTCGCCTATGTTTTCTGTTTGTGGGTCAAATCCTTCGAAAAGCACACGTTTTGTGATTTGTTCAATGATTGTATATTCACCTAATTGGTTCATTTGTGCTTCATTGTAGGTTCTTGGCGGAAGGATAACTCCAGAGGCAACAAGATACAGCCAGTGAACTACATCTTCATCAGCGAAGAGTTTTCGCAAGACCTCAATAACTTTATCTCTCACTCCTGCTGAAACAAAATACGTCCAATTGCCGAATATTGAAGGAATCATGTTTGGATGCTTTTTTGCGATATCGCTAATACCATCTCTATCCAACCAATTTGTTCTTTCAGAAAGAAAAACCAACAATCCAGGGAGAGAAATATCGTAGTACTTTTTGTTTCTAGGTTTGTGCTTTTCAATACGCACCAATTTTATTAATTTTTTGCTTTCTAGGTTTCTCAAGGCATCGCGAGTTGTTCCTCTTTTAAGCTCCCTATCCCATATGCAAAGCATATAGCCTGTTGCCTCTCCTTTTTGTGCAAGTTGCTTTAAAATTCTCTGTTCAGCATTACTCAGCTGTTCAAACATTCTTTTACTCGTATCCGTCACCAATATGCGGATTTTCGGCTTATCTTCACCGAGGAAAAGAATTCGTGTGAGATTAAGTAAGAATTTTATGAAGGAATGATATTGACTGACAGTACAAATTGCTCAAAAATAATTCTTGAGAAAGACAAGAGCCAAATAACCAAAAAAGTATCATCAAAAAACACTGAATCCAAGGTTCGTCTAAATTTAATATTGCGAGGAGAAAATGCAAAAATTTTGATGGAATTAAAGTCTCGAGGAATTGTTTCGAGTTATGCAGATTGCATCGGTCAATCTATTCGTCTTTTTTACAATGAAATAACGAAACAAGACTTGCTATCCGTTCGCCTTAAAGCCCTTCAAAGGAGTTTTGAAAGAGACGAGGTGCATAATGTAGAGTAAAGCTTTTAAGTCATAAAATCATATAGTCATACAGACATATTTGATTTACTCGGTTGAGTGAAAAATGTTGGCAAACAAATGGAGGAGGGTTTTAATTAGCTTCGTTAAAGAAGAGTTAGAGAGATTAGACGCTTATTGCAAGGAAAATCATGTAAAAAGAACCGACGTTATACGAAGTGCTACACGCCTCTACATAGCCAATCGCGACCTTGTTAATGGTGTGATTAGGCTGAGGGACGCAAGCCTAGATATCGCCCCTATGATGGAAGACATTAAAAATTTGCGTGATGTCGTTGTCCAAAAAATTGAAGATGTTAAAGAAAAACTCAGCTCTATATCAGTAGAAGATAATTATCCCAATTTGGCAATTAAAGAAAGGATTGCAGAAGCAGTTTTGATGATAAAGCGAAGAGGCAAGAAAAATACCATAACGGTAGAACAACTAAAAGAGAAACTGAAAACCATAGACCCTTCCTTTACTCCTTTTCTATACGCCACTGCTTCTTCCAGTATATGTGTCCTTGACAAAGTTCTACTCGAACTCGAAGGAAAAGGCGAGCTTAGCAGACTTTATGGAGGGATAATTAAATGGAGGTAATAAAAAATGCGTTCAGGAAGAAAAATCGACAAACGCAAGCTTCCACCCATATTACGACGTTACGATGATTACATGGCAATTCGTTTTTCGCCTAGAACAAGAGAAGGTCGCCTGTATAGACTTATGGAATTCCATGAGTTTATGATGCAAGAAAGGGGGAAAAACATAGAACAATTGGCAAGAGTGGATGTTGAAGCATACATTGCTAAACTTACGGAACGTAGAGAGCGAAAGGAGATTAAACAACATACTGTCAAATCAATCGCTGGTAT
>JAWBOR010000134.1:0-5075 GCA_038826015.1 Bathyarchaeia archaeon | reverse complement strand
GTGTTTTTGCGATTCTCTGGCAAGCTTCTCTTATTTTTTCTTTAGGTTGTGTTACAGCGAGTCTTATGAAGCCTTCTCCGTATTTACCGAAGCCTATTCCGGGAGTTGTGACGACACCTGCTTCCAATAGTTTTGAAGCGAACTCCATTGAGCTTCCTTCACACTTCATCCAGACATAGAAAGTTGCTAAAGGCTTATTACATTTTAATCCCATCGACCGTAATCCATTCACAAGCACATCTCTTCTCTCAGCGTATATCTCGTTAACCTTTCTGAGGAAACCTGGCGGTTCGTCATTAACATAACTCTTTAGTGCTCTAGCAGCAACTTTTTGTATGTAAACAGGCGGTCCTGAATCAATCTGTGATTTGACTTTTACAAGTCCATTAATAAGCTGACTGTTTCCGACGGCAAACCCGATTCTGTCTCCGGTCATGTTGAAAGTTTTTGAGCATGAGTGGAATTCTATGGCGACGTCCTTTGCTCCCTCAATTTGGAGAATGCTTGGCGCCTTATAACCGTTGAAAGCTATCTCCGAATAAGCGTTATCATAACATACTATAACATTATTTTCTTTAGCGAATTCAACCGCTTGTTTTAAAACATCTTCATTAACTACGCTGCCTGTTGGATTGTTGGGATAGTTAAGGAACATCACCTTAGCATTTTTCGCTTCTATTGAGCCAAAATCTGGTTTAAAATCATTTTCTTCCAAAAGAGGCATAACAATAGGCACGCCTTCGCTAAGGATCGTGCTACCATTCGCGTAAACTGGATACGCAGGTTCTGGAACCAAAACCTTGTCTCCAGGGTTGACAAAGGCGCGGGCGAAGTTGGCTATGCCTTCCTTAGAACCTATAAGAGCGATAACCTCGTTACTTGGGTCCAAATCAACTTTGAACCGTTTTTTGTACCATTCAGCGACAGCTTGGCGGAAATCAGGTTCACCTTGACTAAATGAATAATTGTGGTTCTTAGGATTTGAAATCTCTTCCTTCATGGCTTCTAAAATAAAAGGTGGCGGTGGAAGATCAGGGTCGCCTATGCTGAGCGAGATTAAGTCGACGCCTTGATTCTTCTTTTCGTTAATGATTTTTTCCAGCTCCGCAAATATGTAAGGCGGGAGGTTCTTGACCCTTTCAGCTATTTCTATCTTCATCAAGAGACCTCCAAGTCCATAACACCTTTAAAAACGGTTTCAGCGGGACCGCTCATCATTATGTTATCGTCGGCATATTTCACTTTGAGATCGCCGCCTAAAAGATGAACTGTGCAGGCTTTGGCGGATTTCTGAAGCAGATTGCCTGCGACAACACTTGCGCAGGCTCCTGTTCCACATGCGAAGGTTTCACCAACACCTCTTTCCCAGACGCGAACTTTTATTTCGTCATTTTTCAGAGCTTGAACAAACTCAACATTAGTTCTTTTAGGGAAGAGACCGTGTCTTTCAATTTTAGGTCCTATTTTTTCAACGGGGAAACTGTCAACATCCTCGACGAAGATTACGCAGTGAGGGTTCCCAACTGAGAGGCATGTTATCTTGTAAGTTGCGTTGTCGACTTTTAGATCCTCGTTGATGCATTTCCCCTTTCCAATCATTGGAATCAACGATCTTTCAAATACGGGTTTTCCCATAGCGACCGTTGCCGCTTTGATTTTTCCTTCTTCTAGTTCTAGCCAAATCTTTTTTACACCAGCAAGAGTCTCGATTTCCATCTCAGTTTTATTAACTATACCATTTTCATAGCAGTATTTTGCAAGGCATCTAATACCGTTTCCACACATTTCGGCTTCACTGCCGTCTGCATTAAAAATTCTCATCTTCGCATCGGCTATATCTGAATTATACAGTAAAATTAAACCGTCGGCACCTACTGAGAATCTTCTCACACATAATTTTTGAGCAAGATTACTTATCTTATCCTCTCTTATTTTTGCGTCTCTGTTATCGATAAGGATATAGTCGTTTCCTAATCCCTGCATCTTCGAAAACGTTAAAGTTATTAAGGATTGATAATTCATCGGATACTTCCTATCCCGCGAATTTAATATTAGCTTTATATCCTTCTTTTTCAAACGTATAAACCTTCTTAAAGAGGAAATAACCTTGAAGACATATCTGGAAAATTAGCTAAACCATTTGTATTTTTATTCAACGACTAAAAGAAAAATACTATTCGCTGAATACATTTGAATACTGCTACGCGGACAGAATCTCCGCTAAGTGGTATAAGCCTATGTCTAACTTTTTTCTTTCCTTACACGCATAGTCCAAATCAACGGAAACAATTTTTCCCTCTTGAATCCCAACCATGTTCTTTTTTGCACCTTCAAGAAGCATCTCGACCGCTTTAGCCCCAAACCGACTGGCTAAGACTCTGCTTTGAGCTGTTGGAGAACCTCCTCTTTGCATATGTCCTAGAATGGTCAAACGTACATCGAATCCGGTTTCTCTTCTTATGTGTTCTACAACGGAAGCGGAGTCTCCCGCTCCCTCGGCCATAATTATGATTTCTGATGTTTTGCCGCTTCTTCTGCCCTGTTCAAGTTTCACACATATCTTATGTATGTCATATTCTACTTCGGGGATAAGGATGAACTCCGCTCCTTCAGCCAAACCCACGGCCAATGCGAGGAAACCTCGTTTTCGCCCCATCACCTCCACAACAAAAATCCTCTCAAGAGATGTCGCTGTATCTCGAATTCTGTCAATAGCGAAAAGAGCCGTATTAACAGCCGTGTCAAAACCTATTGTGTCATCTGTGCCAGCTACGTCGTTGTCAATAGTTGCTGGCACACCTACTACAGGTAATCCGCTGACCTCATGAAGTTGACTTGCGGCTCTGAATGTACCGTCCCCTCCAATGGCTATTAATCCATCCACATTCAAGGTCTTCAATGTGTTTACTGCTTTGTCAATGCCTTCACTCGTCTTGATTTCTTCACACCGTGCAGTCTTAAGTATGGTCCCTCCCAAATTGATTATCCCGCTCACTGAACGAGGACCTAGAAAACGAACTTGCCCCTCAATGAGCCCAGCGTAGCCTCTTTCTATTCCAAGAACCTCTGACTTGTGAAATATAGCTGTGCGAACTATGGAGCGGATAGCTGCATTCATCCCTGGGGCATCTCCGCCAGCCGTTACAACACCAATCTTTCGCATGTTCATTGGCTCCTTCAACCACAAATATATAGGCTTCTATACACTCAAGATTTCTTTACATATTTTTATGGGTTTCAGTATTATGATATAAACCGAAGAAGAATCTAAAAGCATAAGTATCGCACCGCATTTTTCTATTTTTCGACTACATAGTTTGACAAAATCCGTTTAGTAGGGTAAAACAGAAAAATGGAAGTTGCTGAGAACCTTCACATGATTAGGTCAGAATACCACGGAATATACACTGCCGTGTATCTTGTCACTGGCAAACATCTAACTCTTATCGATGCAGGAGAACTCGAATCATGGAACAATGTCATTAAGCCCTACATACAAAAAATCAATCGCGACCCTAAAGAATTAAAATTAGTTGTCATAACCCACAATCACGACGATCATGTTAGCGGCGCAAGACAAATTCGAGAAGAAACTGGTGCAATAATAGCTGCTGGAGAAAAGACTGCGGCGTTTTTGGCTAATCCCGCTAGCATAATGGAATGGGAGGAGAAAAGTTTCGAAGGATATCTAACTGAAGAAGAAAAGAAGCAAATTCTGGAGGGAACAGATTATCACGGAACACCACGCCATAAAAGACAGCCTTTAATTGTTGACTATTACCTAAAAGAGGGAGAAATCATAGATGCTGATCCATTAAAATTAGGGGTTATTTACGCTCCAGGTCATACCATCGACAGCATAGCTCTGTATGATAAGGAAAAAAAGATACTTTTCACAGGCGATGCAGTTAACGGAGAAGGAACAACCCTTGATGACCTTATCGTTATTCAAAGTTTAGACGATTTTACCTTCACTTTAAAGCGGCTCGAAAAGCTTGATGTAAACCTTCTCTTGACCTCTCATCCTTACTTGCCACTAAAAGAAGTTGCATTAAGAGGAGAAAAAGCCAAGCAAATGATTAGATTGACAATTAAGATGAGTGATAAAATTGCCGCAAAAATACTAGAAACGTTGAAAACCGCAAATAGACCTATGACCACAGCCGAAATTTCCTCAGCCGTCGCCTCTGCATTGGGACCGAATAAACCTGCACCTAGAGGTCATGGCACTGTAAGGCTTCATCTTTTGAAACATCTGAAAGAGGGCAGAGTAACAGTAGCCATGAAGAATGGAGAAGTGTGGTGGTCCCTCAGCAAGTATTAGTTCAAATCCAACTATTTCAGCCCTTCTCAAAGATTATCTAAATAGTAATTTAAGAAGCGTTTTTTATTACCGGTTTTTCGCATTTTTTTATTAATACCTTTGATCAGAAAGCATGCAAATTACTATATCTGCAGAAGATTTCTTCCTATATTTTTTATGGATCTTGGTTCATATGTTACATTTGATTATTTTGATATGGGCATCTTAGAAAAGCTAGCAAATGGTTGAAAATAATAAGTTTTTCAATTCCAGATAACAAAAAATGGGCAATGATTTCCAAAATAGTAATAAGAGCAGCACTTATGGATAATTGAGGAAAAATGTACATTGATATTGTTTTGAGAACGACATTTCCCATCTTTTTCTTGATCGGGATAGGTCTTTTATCTAAGAAAACAAAAGTTTTAAAAAATGGGGATGAACGAGTTCTTAACGCATACTTGTATTACTTTGCGCTTCCTGCACTGTTCATTGTCGATTTATCTGAAAAAATCTTTACTGTGGAAAATATCAAATTTATTCTCGTAGGGATAATACCTATTTTTATCGTGTTAATGGTTTGCATTATTCTTTTCTTAGTATTCAGATCCGCCAAGAACACCATTTATCTGCTTGTTTTAAGTACTATTTTTGGCAGTACGGCTTTCTTCGGCATTCCATTCATAACATTTGCTTTTCCTGGACAAGAATCTAGATCTTTGGCAACGTTGTCTGCAATTACTATTAACCTCGTAAGCGTCACAATTTCAAT
>JAWBOR010000133.1:0-5171 GCA_038826015.1 Bathyarchaeia archaeon | reverse complement strand
ATCTGCAACATCCAAATTCTTGGTTACAACCCCCGTTTCCTAAGTTTTCTCGGCAGCGACCTCCCTATCGGCTTGAATAACTTCGTCTTTCTTTTTTTGCATATATTTTGAAACTTCTTTGCGAAGAGAAACATTTGTAAGCGCTAGAATCTTAACAGCGGATAAGGCAGCGTTTTCAGGATTAGGCGCTAACAAAACAGAAATCCCCTTCGGCGTCATAATCGACGAGAAAGCTTTCTTCCAACCATGTTTATCCAAGTCAGGTGGGCAAGCTATCACCGGATGTTTCGTGAACCCAGCTACGACTCCCGAAAGGGCGTCAGATAACCCTGCTATGGTCACATAGACTATGTTGTCATCTGATTCTTCATACACTTTCATTTTGCTCAGCAAGAGCTCAGGTGTTTTATGAGCCGAAGCCACGCTGTATTCGCATTTTATGGAGAAACCCTCTTTTGCTAGAAATTCGCCGATTTGTCGGGCGAAGGAAAGGTCGCTCTTTGAACCCATTATGATGATTAATCTCTGCTGAGCCATAGTAGATAATAAAAATATCCACCTTTTAAAACATAACTAAACTGGTTTGTAATTAATATATTTCGTATCCTTTCTCGATGAAATGGTAGGCTCTCTTATAATCCTGATGTATTCTTGAGTATAATTTTTGATTCTTTAAGTTCGGCGTAAAAATCTTCTTTATTTTAACCACTTTCTCAGCGGCTTTGCGAAGATTCGAATATTGCTTCGTTCCTACGCCGGCAAGCAAAACTGCGCCTAATGCAGCTGCATCGTCAACATTCGGTATTCGTATGGTCTTTCCACTCACATCAGCCTTTATTTGATTCCAGAGGTCGCTCTTTGTTTCTCCTCCAACCATGTTCACTTCTCGAATGTCCACCTCTAAGTCTTTCAGTAGCTCGAATGTTTCGAGATATTGAAAAGCCACACCTTCCAGAATCGCGCGAACAAAATGCCCCTTACTATGTGAGAGGTTAATGCCGAAATATACTCCGCGAGCCTTTTCATTGAACTTCGGCGAGAAGGCGCCTGTAAGATAGGGATAGAAAAAGAGTCCATCTGATCCTGGATTAACTTTTGAGGCTTTCTCGGTTAAAAGATCGTATGGATCCAAATTGGTTTTTTGAACTTCCATTTTTTCTTCGTGTCCGAATGTGTCCCTGAACCACCGCAAGGATGCGCCTGTGGTCGTTATTATCGCTTCGTATTCCCATGTGTCAGGAATTACGTGACAGCAACAGCTGACCCTGCCCTTCATGTCAACAGCAGGACTGTGCAACGGAACCTCTATTACCGATCCTGTTCCAGTTCCTATATTTACGCCTCCATATTGGGTAACGCCTGCTCCTAAGCATTCGCATGGGCGGTCTCCTCCACCGTTAATGATGGGAAGCCCTTTTGGAAGAAGAGTCGCTTTTGAAGCTTCAGATGTAACTTCGCCAACAACAGATGAGGATTCTTTTGCGGGTGGAAGCTTCTCAACTGGTATCTCAAGATCAGAACATAATTCCATTGACCATGTTCTTTTTTTGACATCGAAGAGCATGGTTCTCGAGGCCATAGAATAATCTGTAACTTTTTCTCCAGTAAGCTTATAGATAATATAATCCTTAGCGCAGAGGAAACACTCAGCGTCTTCAAAAACTTTGGGAACGTTCTCTTTAAGCCAAAGAATCTTGGAAGCCGAATAAATCGGGTCTATTCCCACGCCTGTTATAGATAAAACCTTTTCTTGGCTTATCAACCGCCTAATCTTCTCGGTTTGTGGTCCAGTACGGTTGTCAAGCCAAATTATGCTGTTATAGAGTTCTTCGCCATTTTTTCCAATGGGCACAACAGCCTCTCTCTGAGAATCAACAGCTAAACCAGATATGTCTTCTCCTTTTATTCCCGCTTTTTTTAAGCTATCTTTAATTGTATCAGCCGCTGCGTTCCACCATTCAAAAGGCTTCTGTTCAGCCCATCTTGGCTCAGGATGATAAACAGGATATTCTTTAAGAGCCTCTGAGACTTTTTCGCCTTCAAGGGTGAAGATTACTGTTTTGCAAGCTGATGTCCCGAGGTCTACGCCTATCAGATATTGTGTCACATTCCTTCACCTAACTCACATTCAATTTGACAAAGTATATTTCATTTTATTGTCTCAGTGAGGAATTTCGCCCTATCCTTTATAGGCATATCCAGAAGAGAAATAATCCCTCTGCCTAAGGTAAGCGAAGGAACCACCAAAGCCTTTAATATGCTACCTTTGAAGACTTCAGCTCTTTCAGAAAGATTTTTGCAACCTTCGAGTCCGAAGTTCTTGTCGTAGAGAAAATTCAAGTAAGCTTTCCCATGTGTTGACATTATACCTTCAAGAGACTCGAAATTTGGAACCCCCTTCAATAAAAGAATCTTTTCTAGCGAATCAAGACCTAGAATATGCGAGATATACTTTGTGGCGTCGATTTTTCCGTCAGCCATAAGTTTCAAGATAATGGGTATATGGTAAGGTGAAGCGCCGCTTGTACCAGTGATTATTGGCCCATTGTAATGAATCTTGTTTGTTGGGATCTCTACTACGTTTCGATCAACGCCGCCGAAAAAGCTTACAACGCCGCCTTGCCGTGCAATCTTTATAGCTTGAATCTGAGCTACGGGGTTGCTTGCAGCCGTTATGACAACATCTGCGCCTCGTCCATTCGTTATTCTGTCTATCTCTTTTTCAAGAACCTCTGTGGTTTTGCTGAGCACGTAGTGATCGGCTACATTCAATTTTTTTATTAGTTCAAGTTTCCAGTCTGAATGCTGCGCGATGATAACTGTTGCAGCGCCAGAACTTTTTGCCAACTCAGCGTGCATGCATCCAAGAGGGCCGCCACCTAATATCACAACGATGTCATCTTTAGTTATGCCTTGAACAATATCATAGGAGTTTACTTCTCTGCCCCATCTTCCATGCCTCACCAATTTTTTATGGGCGTGAAGTGCACATGCAAATGGTTCTGAGATCGCTGCCATGTAAAGCGGAACGTTTTGGGGAATTGAAATAACAGGGTTAATCTTTTTTCTCAGTAGTTTCTCCGGAATCACTGTGTATTCCTTGTATCCACCGTCATAGTTGAAGCCGAAGTCCTCACGGAAATTGCATGATTCAGGTCTTCCTTCGACACAGTTTACGCATCTTTCACAAGCGATGACCGGTGCTATTACGACCTTCTCGCCTTCGGTAAAAATTCGCTTTTCGTTTTCGCCGTTGGTTTGAACATCGAATTCTCGTGCTTTTCTTCCTACCTTAACGATCTCACCTGCAATTTCGTGCCCAGGAACTATTGGGTAAGATTTTATAAGCTTATGCCCCATGAAATACTTCTTAACATCTGTGCCGCATATAGCGCATGCTGCCACCCTTACCAGTAGGTCGCCTTCCTCTATTTTTGGGATTTCTCCCTCTTTCACCCTCAAAACTCTAGGTCTTTCCAGCTCCGCATAATACATTTTTGAAATCGTTTCCCCTTTTAGTTCTCAGTTCTTTTACGCCAGTCGATTAAAACTTTGCCGTGTGTCTCGGGGTTTTCCGCTGTTTTGCACGCAGAGATTATGGATTCGCCATCTTTTGGAGTAAACATTTTAGGATATATTATTCGTCTAAGAACTTCTTTGAACTCTTCTCGTTTTAACCATTCTAATGTTTCAGGATAGTCAACAGCTGCACTTCTCGTTGTGCCTTTTATAGTTAAACCCTTTTCTAGTATGTCCCGTGTTTTTATTGGAATTTTTTCTTCGCTTACGCCTATGAGTATGCATTTTCCACCTGGCGATAAAAGGAACGAGGCTTGTTCAATCGTTATTTCAGAGGCTTTTCCGCCTACACATTCAAATGCTACGTCAAAGGATGAAGCAAGTTCCTTGCTTATTGGTTTATCCTTAGTATTGAACACTGTTGCCAAATCTTTCACTTTCTCTAATTTGAAGTCCATGATGTCGGTTACAAGAAGATTGTCTTTTGATATTCCAATAATCTTTGATAATACAGCTGCTGTTATGAAGCCCATGAAACCGCTGCCTAAAACAGCAACTCGACCATTGAAATTAACCTCGGCTTGTTTAATAGCTCGGTTAATTACTGTCAGAGGCTCTGTTAGAACAGCGATCTCTTCTGGAACATTTTTCGGCAACGGAAAAACGCACGCGGCAGGATGAACAAAGAGGGTTCTGGAAAGCCCCTGTGCGTTGCTGGCGAGAAATCTTACGTCTTCACAAAGGTTTTCGCCTGCCCCTTGAGGTCTGCAGGCTTTGCAGGCTCTGTAGTTGTCTGGGTACTTCTTTGGATTATGTATGTAGCACGGTATGTTTGGAACAACTACCACGAGATCGCCTTTCAAAAAGTTTTGAACATTGGTTCCAAAGTCTACTACCTTTGCGGTTCCTTCATGAAAAACGCACATAGGCAATCGTTCACGTAGTATCTCGGGCGGACGTGAAGCGCTCACATATCTTAAATCGGCATGGCAGATCCCAGTAAGCCTAGTTTCCAACAATAAACAGTTATCCGGTAATTCATTAATCTCCTCCCAACGTTCATTCATCGCGTAGGGACCTACAACTTCAAAAACTCTTGAAAAAACAGGTTTAGACAACCTCTTTTTACATGAAGCCTCCTCTATGATGGTAAGCCTTGAAACCAATTATCACAGCCTTCATTAACTAGTAAAATCATCTCCAATTTATTGTTTTTCGATAAGCCCCCACATATCTAAAGATTCTTTCATCTGTTTCATTCAGATAGGTTATAATATTTCCAATTTCCATTTAAGACAATGGACATGTAGAAAATGGGCGAGGTATACTCAACACCCGCTATTTTGACAATTAATGAAAGAATCTTACTCTTTTACACTTGCATTATGCTTTCTTACTGGCTAGTTGTTCTTGAATTAAGTTCTTTTAGATTTGCAATTTACTCTAGAAAAACTCAACAGCAAGGTTTTTCAGCCAACTACATATAAGACTTATCCCAGTGTGCTATCGAAGCGAAATGCCCCAAATAAGTTGGTTGGTGTGCTGGTTGTAACCCGCCTTCTGTTTTAGACGGCATTCGGCTAAACGGGCTACCTGAGTCTCACACAGAGATTCATCGACTACTGTTTGCCCTTTCACCCCGCAGGACAGCC
>JAWBOR010000132.1:0-5212 GCA_038826015.1 Bathyarchaeia archaeon | reverse complement strand
TCGCGAAGCTGCTTTTAGTGAATTTTTCAAAAAGCAGAAAAAGGGCATAGCTAATTGTAACTTCGATGGAGTTGATAAGAAAGTTCGCCCCCAATATGCTCCAACCGCTATGTCCTAGAGCTGCGCTGAATATATTTACAACTAATATAGAAGCGCAGCCGAGGATAGGTCCGAGCGTTATTCCAAGGAGGGGGGTAAAGCTGAGGTGAAGACCGCCGAAAAATGGTGCTTCAACTTGAAATATTGCAAAGGTGAAGGTCGCAAGGATTGCGGCTCTTGAGAGTTTATTTATATCGAAATAATGGTTTCTTCGATACTTTAACACTAAAAGAACAATGATTGATGAAGCTATCGCAAACCAGAATATAACCCATTGCAACTGGAAAGCGCCGTCAGGCAGATGAATATGTGCCATGTTTTAATCATATTTTCCAAAACCTTCAGAAGTTTATTAAGTTTTTCTATAATTTTTAATAATATTTGTGTCAATGACGGCTAATGTTAATAAAATAGATAATCCTCGTTCAAAAACTATTTTTCATTTTTAAATACCAATTTCTGCCAAAAATTTCGCTTAAAACTTGTTTTAAAGCAAAGGTTTTATCTTTTTAATGGTCTAATCTTCTCTGTTTAGGAGGAAGTTACATTGAAGATTGTTGGAGGGCCTAGTTCCGTAGACTTGGCGCACAAAATAAGTGAAGTTTTGAATTTTCCATTAGCAAAAGTTGGAACTAAACGTTTCCCAGACGGAGAATTCTACTTTAAATTTGATGAAAAAATTTTCGGTGAAGACTTGTTAATTGTGCAAAGTTTGTATCCGTCTCAAGATATTCACGCAATGGAACTATTCCTGATGCTTCAGACAGCTAGAGATTTGGGAGCCGAGTCCATCAAAGTTTTTGTTCCTTATCTTGCTTACAGCCGACAGGATGAACGATACTTGGAAGGCGAATGCCTAAGCTCGGCCATGATTGCTGAAATAATTGAACAGTTAGGCGCCGATGTCCTTTATACGGTTGACATACACAATGAGAAGGTATTGAAAAGGTATAAAATTCCAGTATACAATTTGACGGCTTCAGGTGAATTAGCTAAATACTTTGTTGCAAAGAATCTTAAAGATCCTATTGTTATAGCTCCTGATGCTGAAGAACTGGCTGCAAGAAGGGCAAGATATGCTGCCAACATGATTAATGCTGATTATGATTTTTTAGAAAAGGAAAGGAATCGGAAAACAGGCGAAATTATCACTTTCAAGAAAGAGATTGATGTAAAAGGAAGAGACGCTATTATTATTGATGACATCATAAGCACGGGTAAGACAGCAGCTAACGCAGCGAATATTCTTAAAAACCAGGGTGCTCGAAGAGTTTTTGTGGGAGTTTCACACGCGTTGCTTCTTGGTGATTCGTTAAAGCTCTTAAAGGACTCTGGTGTAGACGAGATTGTTGGAACCGACAGCGTTGCAAACGAGTACGCAAAGGTTTCAGTTGCTCCGATACTTGCCAGAGCGCTTAAATAAGCTATGTATCAAAGCATAGAAGGTTGAATAAATGAGTGGGAAAATTGATGTTTTACCTTACGCTTATCTTGACAGAACTGTTAACATGCTATCGCAATGTGGTCTTCTACTTGTCTCAGGCGAAATGGAAAAAGCCAATGTTATGACTATTGGATGGGGTTTCCTCGGGCGGATCTGGGAGAAACCTTTCTTTATTGTAGCTGTGCGACCAACAAGATACACCTTTAGATTTATTGAAGAAGTTGGCGATTTCACAGTGAATGTTCCCAAAAAAGGTATGGAGGAAATAGTCAATTACTGTGGCACAGTGTCAGGAAAACAGCATGATAAATTTAAGGAGAAAGGTTTGACTCCTATGCCCAGCAAATATGTGCGTTCTCCGATAATATCTGAGTGCAATATGCATTATGAATGCAAAGTAGTCTATAAAACAAATTTAATGCCGCCGTACTTGCCAAAAAACATTATTGAGATCCATTACCCGAATAGAGATTTCCACACCTTATATTTCGGCGAGATAGTCGCAACTTACGCCGACAAAAACATGAAATAAGCCATATTCAAAAGCATAAGCTTCTATTTTTAAATCTCTTTTACAACTCGAAAATTTCTAACTTTTGTTTATTAAGATGGTGATGCACAGAAAAGGGTTCGATTTGGAAACGATGTTAAAGATCGACATACATGTTCACACATGGTTCTCTGATTCAACTGGCTCAGTTGAAGAAGTAATGGAAACAGCCCAACGTAAAGGACTTGACGGCATAGCAATCACTGATCACGACACGATTGAAGGCGCATGCGAAGCCCTTAAAAAGAAGGGGAGTCTAATCGTCATACCTGGCGAGGAAGTAGAAACTGACCGGGGGGAGATACTAGCCCTAGGAATTGAAAAAGCAATTCCGAGAAGGCTGCCAATTGTTGAAGCCATAAATATGGTTCACATTCAAGGAGGCTTGGTTATTATACCTCACCCCACTGTACCTTTCTTCAATAAACTTAAAGAAGAAACTATGAAAAAACTTTCAATTGACGGGTTGGAAGTTTTCTCCGCGGCTACTCCGTCACCGCGCTATTTTTTGAGAAAAAATCTTGAAATAGTTAAGAGTCTAAAAGTGTCAATTCTCGCAGGAAGCGACTCTCACCTTCCTGAAACAGTGGGAGACGCATATACACTTGTCTACTCAGAAAGTCGAGATTTAGACTCTCTTCTACGTGCGATAAAGTTAGGTCGTACAGCAATAGTGCCCCACCCCTCCAATTTAACGTCCAAATTGAAAATGTACATAAAAGGGGGAACCCATCTTTTACTAAGAGCCTTAAATTTAGACAAAGGCAGCGTTATCTACCGATCAGCCTCTGCTGACCCATGCCTGATAAATTCCAAAGGTAAGGAATTTCACCTTGTCTAACAGCTATGCGTTCGGTTTCTAATAAATGAAGATGATACAAAACAGAGGAGTATCTTACTCCAATCTTTTCAGCCAACTCCTTGGCACGTGAAGGTTTCTCTTCTAGGCTTAAAACTATTTTTGACCTGATAGTTAAGCCACTTCTTATATTTCTTTTATGCAGTAAGAAAGCTTTAGGATGATAAGAACCTTTGAACATACACCGTTAAACTATGCTTGAAAACCCTAAAAAAAGTTTTCATTACCTAGGAAGCAAGAAACTTGGAAAGGTTTACTTGTTTTGTATCTTTGCCGCTTTCGAAAAGCGAGCTGATTTCTTCCTCAACCAGAGCGAGACGTTGAGCGTAATATTCAGATATCCCATATCTTTTCACGAGTTGATGTGCGGCTTCAAGATATTTCTCTATTCCACCACGGTATACTGTTAAAGTCAGTTCACCGTTGCATTCTGAACATCTGCCTTTAAGGGGCACCCTTCTGAAACGTTTATTGCATTTTTTGCATCTGAAATTTTGTGTTGTGAAAGCTCGAAGATTTCCAGAAATGTCTCGTATGAAATGTGTAGTTAAAACAGTTTCTGCAACTTGGCGGGCGTCGACGGCTTCAATCTTCTCCGCCAACTTAAGTTGTGCATTCAGCTTGTCTATCATACGCTTCAAAGTTTTATAGACGCTTTCTTGATTGCCAGAATTAATATTAAACGTAGGGACTGTGAAGCCAAACCCTTGATATTGAGCTTCGGAACTAAACCTATGCTTAACTATATCTACAAGGTTCACAACATCTCTAGGCGAAATATTCTTAAATGTGCTTTCATAAAAAACCAAAGGATACTTGAATGCCACATCAAAATCATGCGCTTGCCTCTGAACCTCCTCAGGGCTAATAGATTGAATAACAAACAACGGAGAATCCATTATTCCTCCAATCTGATCTGGTAAATATTCCCTAGAGAAGTTTAAGAAGGCATCTAATGCCAGTATTATGCTGTCTTCGTCTCCATCACAGTCTCTGCGTTTAGCTGAATGCCAAAATGGATGAGCGAAACAAACGTTTAGCTTTGTAAAACCAATTATTCTTCCTACAATGCCTGCACATGTGTGAGGTGCTAAACCTATGACGATGAGCCCAATTAAGTCTTGTAGGCTACCCACGTTATAATATCTAGGAAGCCCGTAAACCTTTTGGAGAAGTTCATCAACAAAATTTGCAGTACGAATCAGATAGTCCACACTTTTCCATGGAATTATTATGTCTTGAACCTTTAATTCACATATTTGATCCGAATTAATAAGCGGTTTTCCCATGTAGTCGTGGATATATCCAAGTTCTCTGAGTTTCTGTACAGATACGCCGATCTCCGACGGCTTAAAATGTGTTAAAGGAGCATTGGTTGCGTCAAACCGCACCGTGCCGTCTTTATACACTGAAAGATCATATTTAGCTCTTAAAACCCCTTTCTCAATAATTTCTGGTGTTTTGGTTCTACTGGTTAAACCTTTAACTCCTTTGATTTGATCAGGAACATATTTTACATTGCTACATGCTTCTTCAACCATGTCTTTTAAAGGAATTGATTGACTATGATAATTCTTAGCTTTTACTTTACAAATGGGGCATTCTTCTTTATCTAAACTTCTTTCACATTTAGGACAAATCATTTCTAAAACTGTTTCTATTCCACAGTTTGAACAAAGTGGTTTAAACGTCGCCATTCGACAATTCGGACACACCCGCTTAACAACTTCAACATGTATAATCCCTTTTCCACAGGCTTTCATTAAGTCTCTTTTCGGACCGCCGCTCAGCCCAGTTGGGAAGAGAAGTTGAACAACAGGTTTCATTTCACGTCTCTTCGCTTTTTCAGGTCGCCCCACTCTTGCTCCAATGAAAGACGGAGCTTTATCTTTAATGGTAATTCCGCTTAAATGAGTAAGGTTTTCAATGACGGATTTCTCATTTATTATCCTTTTCGTAGGGTTGTGAAACCCTAGTGTAAAGGCAAAGGCGTGGGCCTCCTCTCCCTCGATTATGATTTCACTTCCACTAATTCTATGAGGGATACATATCCTTTCTAAAAGATTTTTAATAAGTTCTTCCATGTTTCCCCTTAGTTCAACAATTATTCCTGTTTCTCCAAACTTAACTTGCGAGTTAAGAAGCCAAAAACGGAGTTTCTGGATATCCTGCAATGAAATATTGGACCAGAAATATGTGTAAAAAGGATGAAAAGGAATTTTCAGAGAATTACTTAGACAGATTGCCTCTTGAACAGTGG
>JAWBOR010000131.1:0-5254 GCA_038826015.1 Bathyarchaeia archaeon | reverse complement strand
AAGGGTGAATTTGTATGTGCGTAAGCCTGCTAATTTAGGTAGGGCGTATCAGCTTGTTTGTAACGGGTTTAGTTTTACGGGTTTGATTACGGATGTTAAGGTTTTGGAGGGAGTTTTGGCTGGTATCAGGTTTAAGGGGGCACATTACGTGTTTGATACAGAGCAGCAGTTGCCCAAGCTTGTCATTGACCTATTTGCGAAGAGTAATGGGATTGTCATTAAGGTTGGAGATGCTTCGCATCCGAATGCGGTTGAGGTAGTGTGTTGTTATCCTGATTGGGCGGAAAGAAACGAGCAAGTGTTGAGAGAACTCCTGAAATTTGTTAATGGTAATCCTTTCGAAAGAGATTGCTATAGTCGGTTGAATTATGTTGCATGATTCGTGCTCAAAACTATGGCCATATTTTCCATCGAATTTGATCTACATCTATAAATAGATCAATTATGTATTTGCTGAGCTTGTGTTTGCATCATCTTCTTCTGTCAACTTTCTCGAGTTGCTGTTTGTGTGTCGCTAGTTTATGGCATAATGGGCACAGCGCATACCCGTTCTGTACGATTGTTTTTCCACCGCTTGACCAAGCTTTCCCGTGATGAAAATAAATTGCTCTAGGATCAAGCTTCTGATGGCGACAGTGGGTACCAGCGCATCTGCCATTCTGTTGATGGAGTATCTCATTCTTTTGCGTTGGAGTAAAAATTCTTCTAGTGTCTCTGGGCGACATCTTTGGTTTAGAGGGGATCAAAGCCGTTGGAAATGATCTCACTTCTAAATCGCCAAGGATAGTTTTTATCTTCCGGCCTCTCATTCGGATCATCTAGCCCTTCTTCCTTGATGCACCGCAATTTGGACAGAATAACGATGTTTGCGGCATCAGTCCACCGCAGTAATTGCAGGGCAACATAACTACTTCCTTAGTAATAACTTCTCTCTGGATTGGAATGGCTTGTGCATTGACTACTTGAGGTGCAGATGCCGTCTGTTTCACATTCTGAACTTGTCTTAAGATCATGTCTCTGAAAGGTTCTATTTCCCTTGAACCTACACCCTTAAGATGAAAAATGTATTCGCCGCTGTCATCGGTTATTGAAACCCATTTGGCGATTGCTCCACCACTAGTTACACCTTTGAGTGCAGTAAGGTCGATTTCAAATGAAGCTCTCTGAGTCTTCGACAAGAAACCTCTTCTCTCGAACCACAATAATCTTTGATTTGTCAAGACCAGAGTTCCAGAGTTTACTTCTTTGGCTTCCTTGGTCACATATTTGTCTCTTATGAGACCTTTTTCCTTGAAAACTTGTTTGTGACGTCGTTCACAATTTCCATCCCATGAATGCAAGACTTGTTCGTTGGTGTTCAGTATAATTGCTTTTTGCCAACTCATAAGTCGCACCGAAAAATAGAGTCTGTAGGGGACAACATATAATTTATGAACTAGGCATAAGGATCCAAAATAAAGTCCAAACTTGCCGATTGTTCAATGCACATTCCACTTTCAGTTTCTTATTACTAGGTGATCATAGTACTCGCGCATTCCGTCAGTTTCCTTAGAGTTGGGAGCTACCTTGGGGACTGTGACTCTTTCTATAGAATAGTCATTGTATAGACGAAGTATCTCTGGGGCATCATTGTAAGTCAGAATCCATTTTCCCCCGAGATTTTTTAGGCATCGACTTAGTTCTTCATGTTGCTCCTTGGTCCAACTGATCCCAAGCGCATCATCCGTATGATAGTAAGGAGGATCCAGATAAAATAGTGTGTCGTCGCCATCGTAGTGTTCAAGAATGTAATGATAGTCTTTGTTTTCGATGGTGACTCGGTAGAGTCTTTGGGCTACTGCAAAAAGTTGCATAGCTTTTCTCCTGATCTCAAGTGGTTGATTTCTAGTTAGTCCATGTCGCCAAGTTCCAGACCACGCCTTCTCAGAATGAAATCCTGAAAAGGTTGATTCGTTGATGTAATACCACTGCGCTGCCCTTCTCGGATTAGGCGGCTCAAAGGGATCTTCAACTATTCCTATTAATTGTTCGTACAGCCAGC
Source organism: Bathyarchaeia archaeon (assembly GCA_038826015.1). Classification (GTDB taxonomy): domain Archaea; phylum Thermoproteota; class Bathyarchaeia; order Bathyarchaeales; family DTEX01; genus JAWBOR01. The sequence continues at coordinate 3,213 of JAWBOR010000131.1, read as the reverse complement.
GACTGTAGGGCAATAGGCTAAGTTCGCTGAAAAGATCAAACGGGTATTCCTTGATGCAGAGTAGCAGGTTGACAACGTCCTTGCTTATGTCATTGTAGACCTCAACCTCACTAGGAGGCTTGTTTAAGAGTACAGAGCAAAATCCCCCGAAAACTTCCACATAGCATTGATGAGCAGGCATTCTCGCAATAATGTCCTTAACGAGCCTCTGTTTTCCAGCAAAATAGTGGCCAATGTAAATGTTTGGGATAGATACTTCACTATTTTTCTTGCTCTTAAGCTCCTTATAGGCAGAGTAAACTGTCTCTCGACCGTATTCCAGCTTTTTTATAGTGTCTGGAATTTGATCACGGTTTTCCATCACTTGCTCAAGCATAGACAGATAACCAGTGCTCACGTTAAGTTTCTCAGCAACAACTCTTTGAACATCAATTGAGGATGGAGCCTTCATCAAATTTGATGAAGGTTCTAGCTTATGATATTCTCTTTGCCTAGCCTCGGGTTCCAGTATTTTACGCAAGACTTGAGCTTCGTTGTAAATCTCGATCGGAGTTTTCTGCCGATATCTGTTGTGTTCGATTATCGCTAAAGTCTCGTCTTTTACAAAAGTGACTATGCATGGCAGCTCCGTGTATCCGAGTTCTTGTGCGCATTCAAAACGACGAGCCCCACTTAGAATTGTGTAATGTTCCCCGTCTGGTGTTACTATTAATGGTTCAAGAATGCCGTGTTCCTTGATGCTTTCTTTTAGCTCTGCCTTTCTTTGTTCATCTGTTATGTAGATTTGTTTGTTGATTGGGTGAACTCTGAGCTTGTCTGCTTTGATTTGCGTGATTTCGTTATTCTCAAGTTCCGTTAGACTCATGTCGCTAAGAACCCACAAAAGTGGCTAGGTATGTTCAGCTGGAGAAATCGGGCTCAGTCTGCGGATCTTTACTGCTTTCCTTCCGTTTTTGCAAGCCTTGCCTAACTAGACGCTCGATGAATGGACTGCGTTTTTCGTTTCCACGCAAGTTCTCAAGTTCACGCAACAGATCCTTATCGATTGTTAGGCTTATGGTTAATCGTCTAATCATGATCCACTCCATATACTGAGTATATTAAATTATCCAAAAAGACTTAAAACACTTCTGCTGTAACCAATAGAATTAGAGAATCGCAGAAAGTAGGCGATAAGATTGAAGTCCATTAGAATATCAGACGAAGTTCACCAGAAACTCACAAGCATTCTTGGGCAACTGATGGCCCAGACAGGGAAAATTCAAACCTATCAAGACGCTATAGAAAATATGCTTAATAACTCGTTATTGCTACCACCAGAATTATTGGTTCAGATTGAAAAATTTATAGAGAAAAACAAGCACTTAGGTTTCACGACAAAAGAAGAGTTTATCCGTGACGCAGCAAGGTGGAGACTCGAGTTTCTGAATAAAAATTCTGAGTATGTAGAAATCCCAAGAGATAAATACGAAAAACTTGAAACTGCTTTCAGAGAAATGAACGCACCGTATCGCGGAGCTTTTGATTTTATTCATTCACAAATTGATGAAGTATTAGAGAAATACGATAGGTGGTTGAGAGAAAAGCAGGAGCAGATAAAAAAACCTACGAAAAGGAGACTGAGTTTGGAAAGAGAATAGTGAGGATTGAAACGTCTTTCACTATGTAAGACTTTCGAACAAAACTGGAATACAATGAGTATCCCAAAAAATCAACTCCGCCGATTACTATCTGCAAAGTGTCCAGATTTTAAATTCATCAAAGAATATCCATCAGCTGGTGTTCACGGCATTGATATAGTTAGAGTTAAAGAGACTCTAGGAAAAGAACGAGAAATAATTGCAATTGAAGTTTTAGGCATTGCTGAAGAAAAAACACAAAAAGGTACACCACTAAGCTCAGGACAAGTTCAAAAGATAATGACCGATATTTCTAAACTACTACTTCGAAGCAAGACCCCTGTTAAGATTCTGGTTTTTCAACGCTTGAAGTGAAAGATTACATGGAGAAAGTAAAAGAGCAGAACCTTAGAAAGGATGCCTAAATTAGGCAGAGATCGAGTTTTACAAAATTAGCGAGTTTATTAACAAGTTTTAAAGCATTCCGTAATTGAGTTTTAAATAATTATGACTTAAATGGTTGGCTTTCTGGCAGCTCTATTATCCTAAAATGCTATACCTGTATAGCAGTAAAGATGCAGAAAGTTATAAATGCCTACTACTATAAAGTAATGTCGATTTCTATGACAGAGAAAAAGGAAAGGCTCAGCGTTGAAGTTGACAAGGAAATTCTACGTCAATTCAAGCAAATGGTAATACGGAAACATGGTAAACTTAGAGGAAACATGAGCGCAGAAGTGACGGAAGCATTGAAGATATCGATAGAACAATTCAAAGGGAGGGACTAGCCATAGCAGTTTTAGGCTGGTGTCACAACTGCAATGTTCCAGTTCTGGATGCTGGTGAATGTGGCATTTGCGGTGCTAAGACTGATGTCATTAGATCGCATGAGGTTAAGCCCATTTTTGAAATTGAAAAACAGAAAATCAAAAATTTGTTAAAAGGACAAGGTCTAAGCGAAGAACTTATTCCAAAGAACCTCAGTTTTAGGGACATACAAGGGTACATACTAATTGATGGTATCAAACCCTTGAGACTTGGCTTTTCGCCAGAAAAAAAGATGTGGTACGTGGAACCTACAAAAGCCTATGAAGGAGCAAAAATGATGACTATTGGGTCAGAACTTGAGATGGTTATGAAAGCGAATGAGCATATACTTAAAGAGAAAGAAGATGAAGCCCTTGCGTTCCTTAACGAAGTGGTTGAAAAACATTCAAATCTTCCACTTGCGGTCGCATTTAGCGGCGGCAAGGATAGTGCAGTTGCTTTGGCTCTTACTAGAAAGCTCAAAAAGAATTTCGATGTGATCTTTTTGGACACCACAATTGAATTACCTGAGACAGTGGAATATACTGTGAAACTTGCTGAATTGTGGAACCTTAACCTTATCTCCGTCAAACCTGATCATGAGTTCATGGAACTTTGTAAACTCATTGGACCGCCCAGTCGCTTCATGAAATGGTGTTGCAAGACTCAAAAGTTCTCACAGATGAATAAGTTAATTCATGAAAGATATAATGATGGCGTTATAATGGTGAGAGGGGTTAGAGCTGCAGAGTCGGGTAAACGCGAAAGCTACCGGCGTCTAGGAAAG
>JAWBOR010000130.1:289-5405 GCA_038826015.1 Bathyarchaeia archaeon | reverse complement strand
GTTGCAGATGTCGTTTTGGAATCGAATCTTCCTTTGCCCTTGCTTAAAAGAGGGAAGGTTAGAGACCTTTACGACCTAGGCGATAGATTACTCATCGTCTCCACAGACAGAATTTCAGCCTTCGATGTCGTTCTGCCGAATGGCATACCCTACAAAGGTGAAGCATTAAACAGGCTATCGGTTTACTGGTTCAACGAGACCAAAAAAATAATACAAAACCACATTCTAGACGTAATTGACCCCAGAACTGTACTCGTAAAGAAAACTACCCCGATAAAAGTTGAATTTGTTGTTCGAGGCTATTTATATGGCTCAGCATGGGAAAACTACAAAGCTGGAAAAACCGTCTCTGGAATCAAACTTCCAACAGGCTTAAAAAAAGCTGAGAAACTACCGCAGCCTATTCTGACGCCTACTACAAAGGCTGAAATCGGACATGACATTGAGCTGACAAATAAAGATGTAGCCAAGATAATTGGAAGAGACTTGGCAGAAGAAATCGAAGAGGTTTGCCTAAAAATCTACAAGGTTGGAGCTAAAAAAGCCGAGTCAAGGGGCATAATCATCGCCGACACAAAGTTCGAATTTGGTCTATACAACAGCGACCTTCTCATAATTGATGAATTGATGACCCCTGACTCATCACGGTTCTGGCCAAAAGACCGATACGAAGCGAAAAAGGACCCCGTCAGCTTCGATAAACAGTATGTTAGAGATTATTTAACATCCATTGGTTGGAACAAGCAGCCTCCAGCGCCGGTTTTACCGGATTACGTTGTATTCGAAACTTCTAAAAAATATATGGAAGCTTACGAAAGATTAACAGGAAGAAAATTCGGCGAACGAACAGGCATGACCTAAAATGAGTTCTAAATACGCTGAAGCTGGCGTCGATGTCAAGAAACGAGGAATTGAAGTATTTAAAACAACTGTCAATAATCTTTTCCCAGAAGCCTTCTGCGTAGTCACAGAGGACCCTGACTTTCCGGGCTACGGTCTAGTAACACACGCCGACAGCGCTGGCAGCAAACCGGTTCAAGCCTATCTTAACTGGAAGGAAACAGGCGATCTAAACCAGTTTAAGGGATTATCTCAAGATGTTTTAGCGATGAATTTAAATGACATTGCTTGCGTGGGGGCCAAACCGATCAACTTTGTGGATTATGTAGCTTTGAACCCCTTCAAAATTCCTAAAATTGAACTTCTCAGTGTTCTAAACTTCGGGTTTAAAGAATCTTTTGGAGTTTTAAAGCGTAACGGAATTAATGTTTTGTTTTCAGGCGGCGAAACAGCTGACTTGCCTGATATGCTTAGGACTCTTGATGTTTCAGGTGTGGTGAATGGACGCGTTGAATTGTCTGAGGCTATAACTGGAACAGAGATTAAACCGGGCGAAGTCATCATCGGTCTGAGAAGCGGCGGAAAAACAAAATTTGAGTCTAAAGAAAACAGTGGAATCATGTGTAACGGACTTACTTTAGCTAGACTATGCCTTATGCGCAAGGATTACCAAGAAAAATATCCCGAGATCGCTGACCCTGAAGGAAAAGGTTATTATGGAAGGTTCAAAGTTGAACAGTATCTTGACGAACTTGGCATGACCGTTGGCGAAGCTTTGATCTCTCCAATGAGGTTTTTCACGCCAGTAGTCTTCAAAATCTTAGAAAAGCACAAAGCCGATGTATCTGGCGCGGTGCATAACATGGGCGGGGGATTAACAAAGGGTCTTAGAATTGGTAGAAACATCCATTACATCAAAGACGATCTCTTTGAAGCAGACCCGATATTTAATCTAATCCAAAGAGAGTCTGGTGAAGATTGGAAATTCATGTATGAAAATTATAACATGGGAACAGGCTTCGAGATAATTGCGAACCCAGAAGCAGCTGAAGACATGATAAGCATCTCGGAAAGTTTTGGACTTGAAGCCAAAATCATTGGCAGATGCGAGAAAAGCGATGGAAAAAACAAACTAACAATAAAAACTAAACAAGGAAAGTTTCAGTACGCTTAAAAGTCTTTATTCGCCTTCGAATTCGACGAGGCTGTAGACATCGTATTTGTCTAGTTTCTTTCTTCCACCGAGATCCGGCAATTCAATCACGAAGGCGCAGCCGACAACTTCTCCACCGCATTTTTCAATCAGTTCACACGCCGCCTTCATTGTGCCGCCAGTAGCAAGTAAATCGTCAACTATGAGCACTTTATCGCCTTTTTTAATTGCGTCCTTATGAACTTCAACTTGGTCGGTGCCGTATTCGAGCTGATATACTTGGCATACTTTTTCCGCAGGCAGTTTCCCCTTCTTTCTAATGGGTATGAATCCTTTTTTTAGAAGCATCGCTAAAGTTGAACCAAAGATGAAGCCACGTGATTCAATCCCAGCGACAACATCTATGGCTTTATCTTTGTAATAATCGTAAAGTCTCTGAACAGTTTCCCCAAAACCTTTTTCATCTTTGAGCAACGTAGTGATGTCTCTGAACATCACCCCTTTCTTAGGCCAATCAGGGATCGTCCGTATCTTGGATTTTATGTCTTCATTCAATTTTCTTGACATCATGCTTCACCCCATTACTGCAGTTTCAATGTCTTTTGTACAGCGACAGTTATCATAATCTATTATATGGGGAATCGTCTCAATTAACAATTTCTGCACCTTCTCAGCATTTGCTTTGAAGGTTTTGAGAACCATCGATACGTCAACGGCTTCTTCACCGGGTTTCCAACAATCATAATCAGTAGGCATCGCAATTGTAGCATAATGCAATCCAGCTTCCCGCGCCAAAACAACCTCTGGAACGGTTGTCATATTTATTACGTCACCACCCCACTGCCTAAACATGTGACTTTCTGCCCTAGAAGAAAACCTTGGTCCTTCAATTGTAACAACCGTTCCTTTCTCATGACATTTAAAACCGAGTTTCTTTGCCTGTTCATATAGGAGTTTTCTCAGATTCGGGCAGAAAGGTTCAGCCATGGGTATGTGGCACACTATGTCTTTTTCGTAAAAAGTTGACTTTCTTTTTGTTGTTCTATCTATAAACTGGTCTATAAAGACAAAGTCTCCCGGTTTTATCTCCTCCCGTAAAGACCCACACGCTGTTGTGGCTAAAATATGCGTGCAACCAGTATCTTTTAAAGCCCAGATATTAGCCTGGTAAGGGACATTTGTCGGCATTATCGTATGTTTTTTCCCATGTCTCGAAAGCAAAACAACATCAACACCCTTTATCTTCCCCAATGAAAGCGCAGAAGACGGTTTCCCGTAGACGGTTTCAACCTCAACCTCTTTCGCCTCTTTCAAAATCTTCGGATCCTCTAACCCAGATCCGCCTATTATCCCGATCTTAACCATATCGATCGCCCTTTTTCGCATATTTCATTAACGAACCTATTGTTCACAAAAAATGTTAGTAAACATCTTTATGATTTAGATAAAAGGAATATTTCAAATTTTTCATCTTGTTAAAACAGAAAAATGCGAGAGCTATGAGAGCGGATAATAGAGATTCCGCTGTTTAAGGCGAGAGAATAGAGAAATGTTTTTTGCAGCTTTCTAGCGCTCGCACCGATGATTTTGCATCTATATTTAAACCTGAATCCTCGTAAAAGCTTGTTTCAAGAGACACATGAAGATTAATTCAGAAATCTCAATTCCTATTCTCCTCAAAATAGCCTTTATTTTCTATTCTTTATGTAAGGTTTTTAAATATGGTTGTTAGTGGTTTAATGAATGAATAATCTGGAAGAGAACGATAGCAATGGAGATATGGGCTTATTTAAATGATACTATACTAAGGTGTTTACGAATATTATGGAGCGTGAAAATTATTGAAATATAAAACCTTTTTTTTGTTATCTCTCGTTTTCTTATATGTTTTAAGCTCTGCCTTAGCAAACACAAAAGGGCAAGAGGAGACTAAAATTTATGTGCATCCTCCATCCGTCGCAGCTGAGCCGGGTGAAACTTTCACTGTGGACATAAAAGTTGCCAATGTTAAAAATCTTTACACGTACCAATTTTATTTAAGCTGGGAACCAAGATTACTTAATTTGACTCGCATTACTGAGGGCCCGTTTCTCAATTCGGAAAAAACTTACAAAACCAGTTTCAATCCACGAGTATATAACACTCCAGATCCCTTTAATGTCAGTGGCTATGTGTATGTAGCCTGCACGTTATTAGGAGAGCCGGCTACAGCCGCAGCAAACGGAGACGGAACGCTAGCAACAATCGAGTTTCTAGTCAAAGAAGAAGGAAAAACTCTGCTACACCTCTATAAGACTAAACTCCTCAGCCATATGATGAATGAAATGCCCCACGTGACCGAGGATGGCGAATACCATTTCATGTACCCTACAGACATAGAGATCAATGTTCAACCCTTGACAATTATAGACTCATCCTTATTACCTGGCAAAGACTTTGATATCGACATAAATATTGTCAAAGCCTTGGATATTTACGCTTGGAGCCTAAATTTAAAGTGGGATCCAAAATTGCTAAGCGTTTCTGATATCAAAGAAGGCTCCTTTCTCAACCAGGGCTATTATAAAACTAATTTTACTATTCACATAGATGCGGAGAAGGGCATTCTTTATGCTGATTGTTCTCTTTTTGAAGAGCCGCCTGAATCTTCAGCCAGCGGCAATGGAACCTTGATGAGCATCACATTCCATGTAAAAGCCTTGGGAATCACTGTTTTAGACCTCTATGACACCAAAATCATAGGCTACGGCGGAATAGAAGTCTCACACACAACAAAAGACGGCTACTTCAAAAACCTAGCCGGTGTTGAATACCCATCTGCTTTCGCAGTCAGTGTTCAGCCCTCAGATATTGTAAATGCATCCTTGCTGCCCGACAGCACATTCAGCATCAACATAAGCATTATTCAAGCTGTAGACATTTACGCTTGGAGCCTTAAAATAAAGTGGGATCCAGTTTTATTAAGCGTTATTGATGTTAAAGAAGGACCTTTTCTTAATCAGGGCTCCTACAACACGACTTTTACGTATTTAGACCAAGAAGAGGGCATTCTTTATGCTGATTGTTCTCTTTTTGAAGAGCCGCCTGAATCTTCAGCCAGCGGCAATGGAACCTTGATGAGCA
>JAWBOR010000130.1:0-279 GCA_038826015.1 Bathyarchaeia archaeon | reverse complement strand
ACTGTTTTAGACCTCTATGACACCAAAATCATAGGCTACGGCGGAATAGAAGTCTCACACACAACAAAAGACGGCTACTTCAAAAACCTAGCAAGGGATATTTCCATCGTCAGCGTCGAAGTTTCTTCGGATGTAGTGAAGGCTGGTGACCCCGTGTCTGTGACAGTAATCGTGAAGAATAAAGGTAACGTGCCTGAAAACTTCGACATTACTGTGTACTGGAATGATTATAATTTTGGAACACTAAGCGTATCAGATCTGAATCCTGGAGCTGAAAAA
>JAWBOR010000129.1:0-5464 GCA_038826015.1 Bathyarchaeia archaeon | reverse complement strand
TGGGCACATATACCGTATCGACCCCTAAACGGAGCAATTCCAATTTCCCAATTTTCGATAGGAAAAGCAGAGGCGTTGTATTGACGACCCGGAACTCCATGTTTAGGAGGTGATCCGCTTAGCTGCTTCGATTTCAAAATCGATTTCTTCGGCTTGCAAATTGATCGCCGGCACCTGATACTGCGAGAGAATAGATAAAAAATGAACTCTGCTCATCCCAGCTAATTGGGCTGCTTTGCCCGAAGAAAGTTTGCCCAGTTCAAAGAGTTTTACAGCCAATAATATCTGAGCTTCGCGGGCAAAATCCGCCTCAGACATCTTAAGAATACTAGGAAAATCGGGCGGAATCTTGAGGGTCAGTTCGGGCATGAGCGATAGACCTTCCTGGACAACCTAAAGACAAAAAAAACGTAGAGCTGTTTATTAATTCTACTACAGAAACCTCGCCCCAGCTTATCAGCAAACTTACGACGAAAAGAAATCCTCAATAAAAGCCTACACGAGCTGTAGGTCTTCTCACAACCGCTCTTCCAGATATCCACCTGTTTTTTTTATTTGAGTGCCTCCTGCTCCCACTGCTTAGGGGTATAACACCGCTGTCCGCCAAGTGCCCGGGACAGCCGGGCTTTCCAGCCCTTGCCGGGATAGGGAACACAAATCTGCTTCCCTTCCGGATAAAAAAGGTCTTTGGGCAGCCCATGGGTTTGCCAAGCCTCTTGCAACTCGTCAAATTCGCTTTCGGATAAATTCAACACCCAGCAGCAGGTGTCGTCAGGGTGATCGAACTTGGCAACGCTGCCCTTTTCCGAGAGGGCACAATCATTGAGCCTCAAGGCGAACAATTCCGGCGGGTTGGAGTTGGCGAAAACCCACGCCACCAGTTCACCGACAAAGCGTTCTCGCTCCGCCATCGCTTCGGGCAGAGCGCCGCTTTTTTGAGTGGGAACGATGTCCTTTGAGAACGGGGCAATCAACCGCACCTCATAATAGCTACACCAGCGGCTGACCGTGACCGCCGTGACTTCGACTGCCTTTTGTAAAGGGAAATCTGCTTGATCTTGAAGGTAGTAGAGTTCGGGGAGGTACAACATAGCCAATGCTCCTCGGGCGTCGTGGTGCACAGTTCGCAGCGTTCGATTTCTTCCACCGCCTTCCAGTGATCAACGTAAAGACGAACATTCTGCGGATTCATTGGGGATGATTATACCGTGAGAGGCTAGATTCTTGACACAAAAAGTTAAGGCTCAATCTATCTTTTCTGATTTAGCGCAGTTTATTCACATGTTGGACAACTTCGATAAAAATAGCTAACATGTAACTAAATTTGGTCACTCTAACCCAAATCCCCAGATAACGCCTTTATTCCTGAAATTGTACAAAACTGGGTGTAGTATAATTGCTTCCCGAAAAGGTGAACGGTAAATCACTATGGCGTGTCAATTTAATTAGTTAACTCTCGTCGTTACCGTGACCTTATTGGGCAAAAGTAACATACAAACTAAGTCCCTCAAGTAAATACTAAAAGTAAGATTAAGTTTGGAGTACGGGTCAATGAGAGAACTGATCATTAATCGAAACCAATTAAGTCAACGCAAAAACTCATTGGTGATAGGAATTGATTTCGGTACGACAAACTCGGTTATGGCAATTGCAGGGATGGAACTCAAAGACAATCCAAATTTTGTAAAGGATAATCCAAATGAGCGGGAAACTTCATTTCCAGACTTCATTCCAGTAAAAGTGCTTCAACTACCCCAAGAATTTCCGGACGGGACGATAGTTTCTCATTACTTATTTCCATCGGTTGTTTTTCAGGAAACACCTAATAGTCGATTCTTTGCTGGGATGGGAGCGAGTGAGGCGAAATATTTTTATGCAAAAGGTAGACAAGTTTTCTATTCAATAAAAATGGATCTGGGCAAAGATCTAGATCCTCATTACCCCGCTGCAGTAACTCCAGATCTAAACACACCAGTGAAGGTTGCTTCTAAGATACTTAGTACAATGAGAGAAGCAGCGGAAAATCTATTGAATATTTCGCTTAAAAACACACCCACTGTCATTACTGTTCCCGCATCGTTTCAGTCTCCTCAACGCCGTGACATAATTCGTGCCGCCGAAATGGCTGGATTTCCAGTCGACGAACAAAACTTGTTCGATGAACCTAATGCAGCCCTACTTGCATATATGAACAGACGTCGTGTTCAGTATCGTTGGAATACAGACGAGACGGTACTGATCTTTGACTTTGGGGGAGGCACTTGTGATATATCTATTATTGAGGTCAGCCTATCTCCTGTTAGAAATGCCATAACTCTAAAGAATTTGGCCTTATCCAGGTTTGAGCAATTGGGGGGAGACGATATCGATAAACATTTAGTTCACGAATGGTTGAAAGACATTTTTTACAAAACCACTGGAACGAAAGAAAGAGACTGGTCATATGCTGAAAGGAAGGGAAGAATATGGAGTCAGTTATCCAAAGTAGCTGAATTGATGAAGATCCGGTTTTGTAAAGAGTTAGAAGTGGTTTCGCAATTGAGTTCATGGGACGAGAAGAAGATCTCCAAAATACAGGTTACGATTCCACCTCAAACTATCCAAACATCCATAGGCCCGATTGTATTGAACAACCTAGAATTGAACTGGGACATTTTTCATAGCCTACTCGAACCATTTCTTGATCCTTCTTGTTCTAAAGAAGCAGACAAAGAGTTTTATCGAATTACATCTATCTTTTCCCCTATCAAGGACGCTCTCAATAAAGCGATGTTAATGCCAAAGGACATAACAAGGATACTGTTAGTAGGAGGAAGTTCTAAGAACCCTTTGGTTGAAAAGGCTATTCAGAATTTCTTTCCCGAGGCATCCATTGAGCGACCATCTGACATGGAATATTTGGTTGCGGAAGGTGCAGCCGTTCATGCTTTTATGCATTTTGTATTAGGTCATGATATCCTAAAGCCAATTGTAGGGGATACAATTGGAATGATTGTGGAGGAAAATCAATTTGTTCCTCTCGTGCCTGCTGGTTCTACAATACCTTTCCCAGATGATTATGGATGGATGAAGTACGAACAATTTAAGGTCCCGCGTGATGGTATGGATCATGTTGACTTAATTTTCTGCGCTGGAAATATTTCACGTCCCATTCACAATGTTAGGTTAGATTTTAACCAAGAGATTCCTAAAAACACTCCTCTTACATTGATGATCCGTTTGGATCAGAACAAGGTATTCGGGATAGAAGCCTTTTTGCCTTGCTATCCAGACATAAAAGTGAAGGAGAATATTGAAAATCCTCTTGGGCTATTACCGATGACTTCAACTGAAAGGAAGAGAGCAGAATTAGAAAAAAAGTTGAATAAAGCTAAAGAAACAAACACCTTGGATCAACACATTCAAGATATGGAAAGTTTATCAGAAACGTTATTGCAACTAAACCATGTTGAACAATCTATTGCCTGGATTAACGAGGTGATCAAAAGAACAAGAAATCCAACCTCGCGGATAATCGAAAAAAAGGCTTACGCACATTGGATTCTCGGCGAGATAGAGGAAGCTCATGAGTTGTATAAAGAGCTCTCTCGTAAGTCTCCCTTAAGCATAACTTATGCGATTGATGCTGGTCTGACAGCTCCTAACTTAGATATAATGGAACACTACATAAAGAAGGCTGTTGAAATTGCTCCAAATGACGGAATTTGCCAGTTTTTTTATGCTCAAGTGCTAGAAAAACGCGGCAGAGTTACCGAGTCGAAAAAAGCTCTTCAACGCTCTCGTGAGCTACTAGAAGAAATGGTTAAGAACTTTCCGAATCGTCTCTATTATTTATCTTATCTAAAAGATGTTTACTATCTGTTGGGAGAACAGAATCAAGCATCTCGAATAGAAAATAAAATCGAAGAAATAAAGCAAAAACAAGTTGATAATATAGTAGATGTAAGTTCAGTTCCTGGTTTGAACACCCTTCCGGGATAAAAGAGGTGAATAACTTGCAGATGACAGGTCAGTATCGATGGTTACCATCACTTAGAGATTTGGACGAGGAGCAACAGAATGTCATCCATAATTCCCTATCAAAAGGGAGGAATCTAATTTATGGTCCTGCCGGATGTGGCAAAACAGCGATTTTGCTTTATTGTGCCAAAACTCTACAAGATTTAGGCAAAGAATATGCTGTCTTCGTTTATACGAAAGTGTTATACGGGTTTATAAAATCCGCTCTAGACGATTTAGAAATTCCTGGCACACGCGTGCATCGTTTTTACCAATGGGTATATAATCTCCTAAAAAAGTACTCTCTTCCTATAGATGAGAGTGAAGAAAGATACAGTATATGGGTAGACATACTGCTTCGGTACTTTCATGAACATCCCCAAAAAATACCTAAATTTGATTTTATTTTAGTGGATGAGGCACAAGATTTTCGAGAAAACGCCTCAAAACTACTGCAAATGATGAGCAACAACCTTTTCATTGCTGGTGATGCCGCGCAGTCAATTTACTCTTCTATTTCATCCCATGATGAGCTTGTTAGGCTATGGGCGCCGATTCAGAATTCTTACACACTGGTAAAAAATTATCGAAACCCGAAAACGGTAGCACGTTTGGCCTCTTTATTTTTAGACCCAAACTCTATGGAAGCTGAAGAATTCTTACGTTTAGTCAAGGGACGAGACTATGAAATGAAGCCTGTTTGGTTTTCTGTGAATAATATAAACCAACAAAGCCAAAAAATAGCTGAAATTGTAATGCAAACACGTGGGGCAGAGCGTATTGGAATTTTGTGTAGGCGAAAATCAAATGCTACAAATTTGGCAAGTATTTTGACAAATCAGTACAAGATCAAAGTTCAGCTTGCACAAAACGATAACAGTGATTGCCAATTTAACTCTGCCTGGCCTGTCATTACCACTATTCATTCAGCAAAAGGATTAGAATTTGATTGTGTAATCATTCCTTACCTGGATACTCATTTTTGGGGCAATGGTGATTTTCATTACAGTAACGAAAGACGATTATTTTTTGTAGCTATAACGAGAACAAAAAATCGCCTTTTTCTTATCTCAACAGAAGGTAATGAATGTTTCCTGATTAAGGAAATTTTAGATAAAGATCCGAGTTTGGTCCAGAAACCATCTTCCCAATCTATTCACCAAAAGGATAAAACATTATTTATTGATGATGACCCGTTTTAATATATGCTTGAAATATCTATTTCATCAATAATCCCCTTTGTGCACGAGGACTATACAATGCAAGAGCATAAAGAAAAAAACACCAATGCTTATCTAGTGTGTATAGACAAATACCTAGACTATTGGATAACGAAAGGTATTGCTTTCTTAGAGGTAGAGAAAAAGAGAAAAATTAACAACTCCCTTATCGAAAACAAGTTATTAATCCATCTTCCTGAAAAATATAAACTTATAACGGAAAAAACGAATCAAATCCCCGTACT
>JAWBOR010000128.1:0-5467 GCA_038826015.1 Bathyarchaeia archaeon | reverse complement strand
TTCGGATTTATATGAAAAAGTTAAAGATTCCGTTGTAATAATTCGTGGTGTAATAGTTCAATATGACATTTTCCGCCGTCCGTACTACACTCAAGTGCAGGGTTCGGGATTCATCTACAATTTTTCAGGACAGATTGTTGTCATCACAAACTCTCATGTAGTTCAAAATGCAATAAACTTGACAGTTACATTTATCAACGGAAATGGTTATGCGGCAACAGTTCTCGGTTCAGATCCCTATGCAGACTTAGCTGTGCTTTCAGTTAATGCACCTCTATGCGAATTTAAATCCCTTGAAATTGTTAGTTCATCAACGCTCAAAGTTGGCGACATAGTTGTGGCTGTAGGCAACCCCTATGGACTGGCTGGATCAATGAGCATTGGCATAGTAAGTGCTCTTGGCAGAACAATAACTGAAGAACAGACAGGTGGATACCCGATAGCTAACGTCATACAGACAACCGCCCCGCTGAATCCGGGAAACTCTGGTGGGCCACTTTTAAACTTGCAAGGGCAAGTGGTAGGCGTAACAACTGCTATAATCAGTGATTCTCAAGGATTAGGGTTTGCAATACCATCAAACACCATTCTTCGGGAAATCGCTTACCTCGTAATCAAGGGATACTATGATAAGCACTCTTGGCTTGGTGCCTCGGGCGTGGACATGACTTATGAGATAGCACAGGCCATGGGCGTCAACATAACATACGGATGGTTGATAACCCAAGTTGTAAGTGGAGGACCAGCTGCAAACGCCGGATTAAGAGGCGGAACAAAACGGGTTCTAATAGCTGGACAATATGTAACCATCGGCGGCGACATAATAATAGCCATAAACGGAACAAAAATAACAGGAATAGACACACTTTCAGCCTACCTTGAAGAAAACACCCTCCCAGGACAAACAGTAAACGTGACAATAATGAGAGAAAACCAAATAACAGATGTCGCTATAACACTAGGAGCCCGGCCGTAATCATATCGTCTTAAACTTAGAAATGGACCAGCCGAAGATTCTTGTTCCTAAACTCACCTTTCGCACTCGTCTGTTAATAACGTCTAATCGAATTGTTGAGTGATTTTTGAGAAACTTATTTTTGTTAAAGTGGAGGTTGTCGCTTTCTGCATAGAATTCACATTATTTTCATTTTAAATGAAGTTAACAAAACGAGGTTATTCAAAGCGCCCGAGATGGTTAAGTCTAAAAGTTTAGTGGTTGTATTGAAACTGTGCGTGCGATAGGGGCTTAGTAATTATTTTGAGCTGTTTGAACTTTTGTGCTTATCCATATACTCTTTGATAGCTTTTTCAAGCTCTTCGCTAAGTTTTCTGGTTGACCCTGTCTTCTTTACAACAAAAAGAGTCCATTCTTTCCAAAGTTCAGAATCGACGTTTATTGAGGTTTTCTGCTTGGTCATCGTTATAATTACGTGTTATGATAAAATTTAAGATTTACTCTTGAGAGTATGAATCTTTTACGGTATAGCGGTTAAAGAGTAAAACTTAAATATCTGATGTGGTATTAGAGTAAAACGGTATTGGAGTATTGGTGTATGAGAATGTGTGGAAGTAGGAATCAAATTAGGATTACTTCAAAGAACTCTGGATCAACTCTAACGTTAAACCAACTCAAGCTTGCTGTAGCGTTAGAGCTTAGAAGTGAAGGTTACGAAAATATAGTCTTTGATAAGGTTATCGAATGTTTCGGGCGCAAAATCAGAATACACATTTTCGCTGAGGATGAACTTGGATCGCGTATAGCAGTTCACTGTGTCAATAGGACTGCTGACATGAATCCTCGCGCCATCTTTGATCTGATTCACTCCATCAGAAGTAACGTCGAGGATTGCGAGGTAACACTAGTGTTTCCGCTGAGCCTATTGTCGAGAGCGTCTGCAATAATTGGCATGACGTCAAGAATTTTTGCCGTAGATCATGAAGGAAGAGTATGGGTTCATTACCCATTTGAAGATACTCGCCTTGTAAAGGCTCTGCGGGAAGCTTTTAAGGATACTACCGAAGACGAAAGTGATCAAAAAACGCAACTTGCAGGGAACCAGTCTGTGCAATTGCGTGTTCCTTACATAGCTTGATAAATGGGATGAGCATGTCCCAAATATTTTTGCCCTTTATGGACGGCTGTGAAGATGAGATCTTCAGCAAATTAAAGAAAGAGGTTGACGAAGTGTGTCATCAAATTGCTGAGAAGTATAATGTCTTCGACTCTAAGGGTAGGCCTAAAAAGTCGTTTATACTTGACGTTTTGGCGAGGAACTTTTGCCCCTACTGTATCATAAAGGAGCTTACGCAGATGCGTAGGGATGAAGATGTCGATGCGATTTATAGAGAGGGGCATAATCTTACCCTAAACCTGCTAATCGAAGCCCTTAGATATGGACTGAATAGTAGCGGCGTCAGCGCTGTGGTTGAGGGCGAAGTTAAAGGCGAGTACGGTCGTGCAGATATCGTTGTTAGAGCGTGTAAACAAGGGATTCTAATAGAGTTGGGGAATCTAGCCATAATAGTAGAGGTTAAAACTGGCATGAGCATTTCCTTGGCACAGATACTTAAGTACGCTATGGAGAGGCCACAGTCAATCATTGTTGTATGGCGCGTCAAGCTTAGGCAAGTCTTTATAATCGACATGAAGAGTCACAGCCGCCTGCTCTTGGCATTTATGTTCGCAATAGTCAGCAGAGGGAAAGCTGTATTGAGTTATCCTTTTGGTAGATGCTGTCATAACAACGAAAACATCAGCGAAGGAACTAAAGAAGGCGGTATGGAGAACCCTCAGCAGTACATAGATGAACTATTCTACTCATTGCCCAAAACGTTGCCTGAAATCGTTGAGGCGGTAATAGGCTTAATTAAAGCGCGACTTTCGCCTGAGGAGTAAGCTACCATGAAACTTAGCCTCAGAGAACTTCGAGGTCTAAGTATTGTTGCACTCGGTGGCCAGATTAAAAAAGCTGATGAGAGCACTTTTCTAGTTAGGTCGCAATCCGATCCATCATCTCACCACAAGGTTAAATGGAATGATGATGGGTGGGTTTGTGACTGCGCTGATTATGCTAAGAGGAGGAAGCCTTGCAAGCATATATATGCCGTAAACTTCCTCTTAGACTTGCCCAGAATAGTCTTGCTAAATTCTGAAGCCTTTACCAGAACATGCCCGTACTGCGGATCGGCGGACGTTAGACCTAAGGGTTTCAGATACAACAAGAGCGGGCCAGTTAGGATGTTTAGGTGTAGGAGATGTAAGAAGAGGTTTAGGGATAATGCGACGCTGGAGCGTGGAGGCGCTAGGGTTGCGCTCGCGGTTATAGCGGCAGATCTATATTATAAGGGACTTAGCCTAAGAGACATAGCAAATCATTTATGGCAAGTTTATGGTGTAGATGTCTCGCCAGCAACGGTGCACCATTGGGTTATGAAGATGACTAATGCCCTAAAAAGGGCGTTCGAGGAATTTAAGCTGGAAGTTGGTGATAAGTGGCTCGCTGACGAAACAGTTGTCAAAGTAAATGGGGAACATATGTATTTATGGAATATAATGGATCGTGAAACAAGAGCATACATAGCGTCTTTGCTTACGCCTAGGCGGGATACTGAGGATGCGATTAAAGCTGTAAAAGAGGCAATTAAAAATGCTGGCAAGATTCCAAAAATGCTTGTAACGGATGGGTTGCAATCTTATCGGAAGGCTTTGGAGCTCTTGGATCTACCAATAGAACATATAGGTAACGCTGGCCTAGCGAAGGACGAGAACAATAACATGGTTGAGAGACTACATGGTACAATTAAAGAGTGGATTATGGAGAAGCGAGGGGCAAGAGAAAAATTTGAGGAGATAGTGAGTGGGTACCGAATATACTACAATTATTTAAGGCCTAACACAGCGCTAAACGAAGAAACACCAACAAATGCTAAAGAAAAATGGGTCAAAGTAATATTGCACCCTAGCAATGTAAATTGATAACCTTTTCAATCAAATGTGTAATCTATTGCCAATAGTTTATATAGTTAAACGCGTACTAGCTTGTTTTCTGTCGGGCAGGTATAATAAAAATTATGACGCTTTAGAAGAAAGATTTTCATGTAAAATTAACAGTTTTTTCAAAAGTCGCAGAATCTCTCGGTCACGATTTTTAAACAGAAGAGATGAAATGCCTCGGTCACGAAGATTAAACAGAATCGATTTGGTCACGGATTTGAGAAAGAACCGAAAAGGGTTCTTTTTTAATTTCCATGACCATTCATGTACTGTTTAATTCGTGACCAAAATAAGTTCTGTGCTCAATGGTTGTTGATTGTGACAGTCTGATTATATGAATACGTGGGCTCACGCTTAAGGGTATACTATTATGGCTTCGTCTATGTATAGCGTTTTGAACAGTACCCTGACGCCAAATTTTCTGAGGAGTTCATATAATGTATGTGGATCTAGGTCAACCATTTCCGCTGCTTCTTTAAGTTGATGAGGCTTTTTGTTCAGAATTCTTTTAACCATCGTTTCTGCGTAATCTTTTGTGAAGGCGTATTTTGCTGTAACCACCAAACCTTGTTCCTCTAATTGCTTTGTTAGAAGGTCTTTTGAAATCATTGTTGTCTCTGAAAGATCTTCTAAGTCCAATATCTCCCGTGGCACAAAGATTAGCAACTTTAAATCAATAAGCTTCTCCTCATGGTCATTTGGCGAAACCTCTTCTGCTACTCTGCTCTGCTCAGACTTTTCGTCTAGAATCTTATAATACCACAGGGCGTAAATGTACTTCCTCGCCATCTCAAGGTTCTTGAATCCGCGCTTCCTTCGCTCAAGTTCCTTGATATTCCCCATGTGCCTTTCACAAACATTATTGTATGCATGCTTCTTGCTACAACCAAGCTTCTCGAGCTCCTCCATTGAATGATAATATCTTAGCCAATTATTAACGAAAAGTTGCACGACATTCTTGGCCGCTTCATCTAAGCTAGAGTACATGCCAAGAAGGTTATTAACCAGCAATTTTTGTCGATCTCTGCTGTAGGCTAGGGCAATATGCATAATCAACTTTTTGACCATAACCCACTTCTGGAAGGTCTCCGGATCCACTCTTCTTCTCTTGGTTGGGAGATTCTCATCGAGCCATTTCCTTAGGTGGAACAAGCATCCTTGTACTAGAGCATCTGGGTAGACCCTTTTGATCGCCTCTAATAGCTCAGGCGCTAGATCTGTAACTATTATCCTGGGATAGTAACCAGCTGAGCGAATTTGCCAGAGTATATCCTCAATACTTACCGCTTTTCTATCAGGTAATATCTCGTAAACAAGCGGCAGTTTAGATGGAATATCTGCACAATGAAAGTAAACGTACGGCTTCCCAGATATCTTGATTCCGGTAGTATCTAAACCTAAAATCAGACTCCACCTCTGGCGTAAATCCATATCCCATAAAAGGGTTCTCCAGTAAGCAACTTGCTTGCGTTG
>JAWBOR010000127.1:0-5477 GCA_038826015.1 Bathyarchaeia archaeon | reverse complement strand
CGCAGGAGTAGTCATAGATGTTATAAGAGCCGCTAAGATAGCGTTGGACAGGAGAATATCTGGGCCATTAACAAGCATATCTGCCTACGCCTTTAAGCATCCGCCAGTTCAAGTGGAGGATCACGTAGCACGAAGATGGGTCGAAGAGTTCATTCAAGGCAAGCGGGAGCGCTAAGCGGCTATGATACGCCTCGATCCCTCTCGTTTTCATTGAGAATTGTTGTAACGGTAAAAATATCCTTTGGAGATGACAAAGATATGAGGGCTTTAATAATTGCTGCTGGTCGCGGAGAAAGGCTGAAACCCTTTACAGACATGGAGCCTAAACCATTGATTCCACTTTTAGGGTTGAGGTTAGTTGAGAGGGTAATAATCTCCGTAAGGGAGGCGGGAATAAGAGAAGTTGTGATAGTAATTGGTCATCTCGGTGAGAAATTAAAGAGATTTCTGGGTAACGGTTCAAAGTATGGCGTTAAAATAAAGTATGTGAAGAATAATCGCTGGGAGATGGGCAACGGCGTTTCAGTTTACGAGGCTAGAAACCTATTAAAGGAGAATTTTATTCTTCTTATGTCGGATCACCTCTTTAACCCCCGAATTTTGTCCGCTTTGAGAAGGTTTAAGATAGGCATAGACGAATGCGTCCTCTGTGTTGACATGGGGATGAGGTACGTTTTCGATATTGATGACGCTACTAAGGTTAAGGTTGTTCATGACAAAATTGTTGAAATAGGGAAGGGATTAGAAGAATTTAACGGTGTCGACATGGGCATATTCCTCTGTTCCCCTCATATTTTCAAGATCTTAGAGAGAAACATTGAAAAAGGGTTCTACTCATTAACAGAGGGTATCAGAGAACTGGCAAAGCAAGGAAAGATGAAAGCCTACTGCATCGAAAATGATGAGGACTACTGGATCGATATAGACACGTTTGAAATTTTAAAAATCGCCGAGAACATGCTTTTGATGTATGACCAAGTATACGGTGCAATTCCTGGAAAGGTAGAAATTGAGCGGTCCTTCACAAACCCTCTCTCCAACATCAAATTCTTAGATTTACAGCCAGCAAACGAAAAATCGTTGCGTGCATCCATTTTGGAAGAACCAAGCAAAGATGAAGAGTCTTGAAAGAGATGAAGTTTGAAAAGGATAAAGGGCCTTCGGATTTACTAGCCTATTATGTCCATAGACCCTTAGAGAATAAGATC
The DNA here is from genome assembly GCA_038826015.1 of Bathyarchaeia archaeon. Lineage (GTDB taxonomy): Archaea > Thermoproteota > Bathyarchaeia > Bathyarchaeales > DTEX01 > JAWBOR01. The sequence goes on along the minus strand of JAWBOR010000127.1, from coordinate 4,269 downwards.
GTGCTTTACCTCATGAACACGAGGATAACACCGAACCAGATCACACTCTTAACTAACATCGTTGCGTATACCGTAGTAGCCTTATACTTTGCAGGTTTTCTCTTGCTCGGTTCAATTTTGAGCTTCGCAGTCGGCTTGATGGATGGGCTAGATGGGAAATTGGCTAGGGCGAAGAATCAAACAACAAAACTTGGCAAGATGGAGCATGCTTTCGATCTACTCTTCGAATTTTCGTGGTTCATAGCTATAGCTCTCTTTCTGTACAGAAGCTCTGGTGAGGCATTGCCCCTTATATTATGCCTTTTCTCGATTCTCTTCATTTCCTTTTACAGGTACTGCTATGACACGTTCAGCAGAACTATGAATACGAGTTTGGATATTTATGGCGATTTTGAAAGAGTTTTTAGAAGGGTGGCTGGAAGAAGAAACCTATATAATATCCATATACTCCTAGGCGTTCTCTCAGGTTTCCCAATATATTCTCTTATAAGCATCACAGCCCATGCGGCTCTGACGGCTATAGTTTACGCGTGGAGAACAGCAAAGCATCTACATATAGCGGATAAGGCAAGCCGATGTTGAATCAGTTAAAGTCTCATGTTGCGTGCCCTGTTCGAACTTAAGGTTTGATCACTATTGTGATTCTATTGACTGCGGCTTCGCACATCTTTCTGATTCCTCTTCTGCCTCGTTCGTAGCTAACCTTAATTAACTTTAGTTCTTCCAGAAGCTGCACTTGCTCACTCATGTAAGCTTCACTTAAACCTAGCTTTTCAGCGATCATTGAAACATCCAGCCGCTCTTCTGAAAGCAGTTGCAGCACCTTGAAGCTCGTCGAAGTCAGCGCATCAGCTACCTTTAAAGCTTCCTCCCCCGTTACCACTATCTCTCCAGTAGCCAAATTGGCACCCTCTTAATTTGCGTAATTCATTATGTTAATTTGTGATAATTATAGAAGTTAGTTATATTTATTGTTTTTCATCATTATCGGCAATAGCCGTAAACTTGAGAAATCCATGTAAAACTTCAAGGCATAAGGCATCATTATCTGTCAACATTTAACTAGGTGCCTCCAAGAATAGATGGGATTTAATGGGTGCCTCATTGGGATTCCGGGAAAAGCTAATAACGTAGGATTAGGAATACTTATAAGGAATTTATAATATTTATTGTTAAATGGTGAAATTATGTCTGGAGTACAAGATTACATGATACATCAGTTCCTAATGAAAAACAATGGTAAAGCAAAAAGACAAGAGATCATTCGTCCTCTGGGAAAGACCGAAGAAACAAAACGAATCGTGGAAGAGAAAATATCAACTATGGCGCGGTTCGGCATAGTTACTATCGATGGAGATTTGGTGACTATAAAATGAAGAGAAAAAAGAGTAAGTATCTTCCAATTTCTCAAGGATTACGGGAAGCTTTAGATGCTCGAAGAGAAGTGTTAGAAGCTACTTTCTACAATCTCCCTCGGATGAATGGTTAACATACACTTAATAAGAAAATTTTAAATGTTTCGTTCCCCTGGTTCTAGGTGTGAATATGTATGTCCGTGCATATTAGAAGAATTTTGTTTGACGCCCTTAAGCCCCGAGAAACCTCTATAGTAGACTTATCTAAAGTCTTATGTTCAGTAAAAGGCGTTGAGGAATGCGACATCGTTGTAGTAGATGTTGATGTTAAGACTGAGACAGTTAAAGTCACTATAAGAGGACTCAACGTAGACTATGAGGCTATATCCAAGATTATGGAGGAACAGGCCGTATCTATCAAAGGCATAGACGAAATAAATGTGGCAAAATCGAAGCCGCCGCCTAAACCACCTACCAAATAGCTTTAAACCTTCTCAGAAACACCTCAGTAAAGGCATCTTTAGATGAGCGTTTCTATCCAGTATCCTATTATGAAGGCGAGGGCGCCGAAGGCCAGCATCCTTATACCCTTGACCCAAGGGTTCCTCTTTCCGAGCCTCCCGAGATAGGTTCCTGCTAGAAAAAGGATGCCTAAGTCCAACGCTATGGATAACCAAGCTGCAAACTTGACCCCGATCAATCCTGGCAAAGCGATTAAGAAAGGAAATACTGTAATAGCACAGGAGGTTAAAGGCGTCAGGAAGTTGAGCAAGGATATTACCACGGTAGCAGTTCTTCCTGACTTGGCAATGGTTGTTTCATCCAATTTTCTGAACAACGCCTTTTCTAATTCAATGATTTTTATGTCCCTCTCTAATCTTTCAGCCTCATACACGCTTACCCCTGTCGATATGCCGAGAGCAAGGCTGCTGGTCACCATCGTGGCCAAGATCACTCTGATGTTGGGGTTCTCACTGAAAGCAGTTCCTATTATTACGCCAAGTAACATAAAGGTTGAATCGAAGAGTGTGTTTATGAAAAATAGGCGGAGGGCTGGTCCAAGATTCAAATCTTTAGACACATCTCTGAAAAAGCCAAGATTCATATTTCCCTTTCTCCAAATCGAAACCAGATTAACACCTATACAGAGCGAAATTACTAAATCTTAAGAGCCGCACCTTATCTATAATACTTACAATAATTCCGGCTAATAGTGAGTAACGCAACGCCTTTGTCCCTGTAGTCTCTCAAAAGATCAACAAACATGCCCTCGTAAGAACCCTAAAAGTGAATCTCATAGCTACATTCCAAAGCATCTCGGACGTTTGTCAACATAGTAGGCAGACTTAAATTAAGGTTCCGACAGTCAATGTTACAGATAGGCTTCGGTTACGTATCTGCGCATCATTCTGTGGCTGTTGAAGTAGTAGGCTATTTTTCCTATCGAGTTCTCCATAATTTTTATCCATTCATCCCTTCTCTGATAGAACATGGGAATTATTATGTACTCCAACTTATTGTACAGGTCGTCCAGTTCTATTACGCGGCTTTCCTCAGTTGACATGTGCTCGTCAGGGCTCGGACCTATAGCCCAGCCTGTAACGCCCTCGATGCAGCCTTCGATCCACCATCCGTCTAAGACACTGAAGTTTATCACTCCGTTAAGCGCTGCTTTCATTCCGCTTGTGCCTGAGGCTTCGAGGGGTCGCAAAGGTGTGTTTAGCCAAACGTCAACTCCTGGAATTAACTTTGCTGCGAGTTCCATGTCATAATTCTTCAAGTAGACTATCTTGAGTTCATCCCTCAATTTCTCAATATAACTAAAGATCTCCTGGATCAGTCTCTTACCACTCTCATCTCTGGGATGGGCTTTTCCAGCATAAACAATTTGGATTTTCCCCCTCTTATTGATTCTTTTCAGTTTCTCTAGGTCTGAGAACAATAAATTAGCCCTTTTATATTCAGTTGCTCTTCGTGCGAATCCAAGAGTCAATGTGTCATAATCCATACTGATATTTGTTACTTTGTTAATGTAATCAATCAATACCTTCTTTGCCTCTACATGAGCATGCCAAACTTCTTCATCAGGGACGATGTCCACTCTTACCAACAGCTCAGGCTCGTTCGCCCACCCCGGCAAATATTTATCGTAAATTTTTCTAAAGCTCTCACAAGTCCATGTATAAGGATGGATTCCATTGGTTATCGCGTGGATCTCATAGCCCGGAAAAAGTTCTCTGGAGACATCACGATGTCTCTTGGCTACCCCGTTAACATATTTGCTTAGGTTTAATGCAAGAAGGGTCATATTCAATCGGTCATGTCCACCGAATCTCTCCAAGACTTCTAATTCCACTGTTTCCCCCATCAACTCCATAACAATATCGTAGGGAAATTTGTCGTGTCCAGCCTCTACTGGCGTATGCGTGGTGAAGATACACATCTCTCTGACCTTCTCCACATTCATTCCATGTTTATGTAGGAGTTCTAATGCGAGGAGGCTGGAATGTCCCTCGTTCATATGATATTTTCGGATCTTAAAGCCCAAGGCTTCAAGCATTCTTACCCCGCCCATTCCTAGAACAATCTCCTGTTTCAGCCGGTATCTTTCATCTCCTCCATACAGGAAAAAAGTGATCTCTCTGTCTTCCTGAGCGTTTCCATCCGCATCTGTATCGAGAAAAATTACTGGAACGACTCCGCCAGTCATACTCTGCACGTTATAAAGCCAAGCTTTAATCTTAACGTTTCTATGTTGAATCTGCACCGTTGCCTCTGCAGGCAGCAGAGTCATAAATTTTGAGGGATCCCACTCTTGAGGATGCTCAATCTGTCTTCCATCTCTAGTTATTTCCTGTCTAAAGTATCCTTTTCTGCTGACCAATGTAATAGCGACTAGTGGAAGTTTTAGATC
>JAWBOR010000126.1:0-5542 GCA_038826015.1 Bathyarchaeia archaeon | reverse complement strand
CCCGTACCATGAGGGTTCCGAAGCCTCCTTTAGGGCTATGTTGAGTTCCTTCTCCGATGATGTAGCCCACTCCTCCACCTAAGAAGATTCTTGTTCCCGTTCCAATAGTTTCATAATTCGGGTCCTTGCAAAGAGGATTAAGCTGACCTGCTCCTGAAAACGTGATGTTTCCATAATTCGGCAGAAGTGTACCCATATACGTATATATAACTCTGTCTGTGCTGTTTGTAGCTGCATCGTATCTCTGATAACAGTTTCTGGGATTCAACAATATGGCTTGATTCAAGTCATCTAATGTTATAATGGTTTCAATATGCCTCCGCGGATAGCAATCAGTTCCATAAGATTCGCCTCTTAGCTCAACATCCCTCCCTGCGACAAAATCTTCTATCACGTGTCCACCACCATATTCTAAACCTTTGGTCTCACTTGTTGCCGTTGCACCCAAATAGCCATCGACTGCCGCAAGCCCTTTATAGACAGGAACATCGTTAAGCCAGCATTTCGCCATTTTAATCGGTGGATCCGAATGACCGAAGTTCAGGAAGACACCTGAGCTGCACATTGCACCGAAGGTTCCAGAAGTGACAACATCAACCTCTTTAGCAGCAACCTCGATGCCACTGCTTTCAACAAGCTTAATCATTTCCTCAGCGGTCAGCACTACAGCATCGCCGCGGTTTATCTTTGCATTGATTTCATCTATTGATCGAATATTCTCTGTTTTTCTTTCTTCACCCAAAATCATCCCTCACATTATAATGGTATTTTTCAAAACTGTAAAGGGAAAAAATCTTTTTTATTGGAGAAAACATTCCAGTTTTGTTGTTAATGGCTTTGAGTTTTAATTCCTCCATATATTCTACGACATATTATCGTCTAGTATTATTCACTATTATATATATCTTTTCTTTGAATCAAATAAAAAATAATATTTTTCAACGAGTCTTTGAGTTATCATTTATTAATCGTTGTTTTTGTTCGTGAGTAAGCGATTTGATTTCTCGTTCTCTTTTCATAGCTTCACTTCGGCTGTTATATTCCTCGATGTAAACAATTTCCTCGGGTTTACGCGATCTTGTATACCTCGCGCCTCGCCCCTTCTCATGCTGCTTAAACCGATACCCTATATCTCTGGCATATCCTGTGTAATAACTGCCATCTTCACAGAGAAGAATGTAAACATAGTAAGGCATCTCAAAGCATCTCTTCTAACAAACACCTTTGTCTTCTACGTGCATCACGTATAATATAAGCTCTTAGTGTCTTCCTCAGTCGACGCAATCACCTTCAGATTTTTCCACGTCGCAACTTTATATTGAACAATAATGGAAAAATGAGGATTGCACATTTAGTCATCTTTAAAACTAAAATAGTTCTTTAAAGAAACATAACTTCATGTTTGGAGACATTTCAGCAATCATCCCTGGTTTAATCAGAGCGATAATATCTTTATTCATCATTGTTGACCCATTTGGAAATATTCCTATTTTCATTAGCTTAACAGAGAATATGAATAAAGGCCAGATGAAAAAAGTTTTTAATATTGCTACACTCATAGGTGTTATTCTCCTTCTAGCATTCGCGTTCGCTGGACAGCAAATTTTCAACTACTTCGCAATCTCCCTACAAAGCTTCATGATTGCTGGCGGCATTTTGCTGTTGATAATTGCTGTGAGAATTTTAATTGTAGGCGGCTGGGAGGAGCGCGCTGTGTCCCCAGAAAGTGTAGGAGCTGTTCCAATCGCTGTTCCGCTCCTCGTGGGGCCAGGTGCCATAACAACTACAATCTTTAATCTTCAAACGTTTGGAATTATTGTTACAATAATTTCTGTATTAATTGTGTTCGTCATCGTGTGGCTCATCTTAAGGTTCATTGAACCTATCTACAGTGTGCTGGGAAAAACTGGGTCCTTAGTCATCGCGAGAGTTATGGCACTTTTAATTGCAGCTATAGCTATCCAGTACATCTTAGAGGGTGTCAAGATATTTCTAGAAGTTTGAAGAGAAACGTATGTAAAGAGTCATACGCAAAAAATATATGATGCCTCCTATTTTTTGTGAACATTTCAATTAAGGCTGGTTAGCCCAATGAATGAATTTATTCAATTGGCTCTCGAGCTGATAGAAGCCAGCGGGAAACATGAAACATATCGCGGCAGAGAGTGCATAAACCTCATAGCAAGTGAAGGTCTGAAGTCTCCAGCTGTTGAAGAGATGCTTAGATTATCAATGGATTTGGAAAGCAGATACGCTGAAGGCGAAAACGACCTAAAAGGACATGTAAAGAAAAGGTATTATCAAGGACAGAAATACATAACTAAAATTGAAGACTGCGCAACCGATCTCATAAAAAAATTGTATAAGTGCAGCTGGGCTGATGTGCGTCTCGTTTCGGGCACCCATGCAAACCTTGCTACGTTTAAGGGTCTTTCCTTAACAACAAAAAGCCGTAAGATGGTTGTTACACCGCTAAGCGCCGGCGCACATATCTCCCACGATTATACCGGCTTGGCTGGCAGGGTTTTAGGACTCGAGAACATTGACCATGCTTATGATATAAAAGAGATGAATATAGATCCTGATAAGTCAGCGCAGATCATTAGAGCTGCGAAACCCGGGATAATAACGTTTGGTGGGAGCCTTTTTCTTTTTCCTCATCCTGTTAAAGAACTTAGAGAAGTAGCCAATGAGATGGGAGCCTATATAGTTTACGATGCAGCTCACGTCTTTGGGCTTATCGCTGGAGGAGTGTTTCAAGATCCTCTAAGGGAAGGCGCGGACTTTATAACGGCTTCAACTCACAAGACTTTTCCAGGACCACAGGGTGGTGTCATTTTAGCAGATCTAAAAAACGACCGAATAGAAAAAGCCATAAAAAACGTGCAATTCGCTGTCTTTCCCTTAAGCACATCTAATACTCATTTAGGCAGATTACCCGCTTTAGGTATTGCCGCAGTAGAACTGAAGATATTCGGTGAAGATTTGGCCAAGCAAACAGTGAAAAACGCTCAAACCGCTGGACAGTATTTGTACGAAAACGGAGTAAAGGTCCTTGGCGAGCATAAAGGTTTCACGAAGTCACATCAGTTGGCGGTGGATGTCCGTGAATATGGCGGCGGCAGGAAGGTTGCAGAAAACCTGGAAGATGCCAACATAATTCTTAATCGGAACCTTTTACCTTACGATAATCAGAATAACCGTGAAGAACCTTCAGGCATCAGAATCGGCTTTCAGGATGTGACTAGAAGAGGGTTCAAAGAAAACAGCATAAAACATCTTTGTGACCTTATGTTAGGCGTTATAAAGGGAAAACGTAAACCTTCTGAGGTCAAAGAGAACATAGTCGCTTTAAGACGGGAATTCGATAAAGTAGAATATGGATTCCAAACCCTCAAAGAGGCTTTAAAGTATCTTCAAAAAGATTGGCAATAGTCTTTTCCAACTATAAAATAATTTATTTTCTTTTTCAGCTTGATTTTGGAAAAAATGATGCTTTGAATCCTCAACATGACATGGCACGGGTTATTGTAAAGCTTTATTACATGTTTCGCTTAAAGGGAAATTGGAGCATGTATCCAGAGGGAAGGCTACGTCTTTAGATATTGACTCAAAAGTGAAGGCTCGTTTTCCAGATTTACAAGTCTTAGTTAGCGCTGTAAAGAACGTGACGGTTAAGAAGATGGATCCGCGTCTTGAAGCCTTCAAAGAAAAAATCATAAAAGAAGTGAGAAAAAACTATAAGATCGAATCTTTAAAGGACGAGCCTATTCTTAGGGCTTACAGGGATTTCTTTTGGGAAATAAAGGTTGATCCTACTAAGAATCGCCCTGCTGCTGAGGCTTTGATTAGAAGGCTTGTAAACGGCAATCCGCTGCCTTGCATCAACACTTTGGTCGACGCATATAATTTAGCCTCAATAAAAACAGAAATAGCCATAGCAGCTTTCGACGAAGATAAAATACTTGGAAACCTCATAATGCGTTTTTCAGAAAAAGACGAAAAATTTCTTGGAATCGGCATGAGAAAACCATTATCACTACGGGGAGACGAAATAGTCATTTCGGACGAAGAGAAGATTGTTGCTATATATCCATACAGAGACGCTGAAGCCTCTAAGATTACCGAGGCTACAGCAAATATAATTCTCCTGTTCTGCGGTGTGCCTGGGATAAGTCAGGATAAACTTTATGAGGCGTTAGTTGTAACCTGCGATTTCATAAAGATGTTTTGTGGCGGAACCTTAAAGGCATGAGGAAGAAATGGAAGGGGTTAAATTTGTCTTTTATGTCAAAAATTAAAGAATCAGAACGAAGGAACAGATCAAACATTGTTTTGGCTTTGGATTTAGTCTCTGATCAGTCCAAATTTTTAATGTCTAAAAGTGCTGAAATTTTGGATAAGGTGCACCCTTATATCTGCGCCTTGAAGGTTAATCATCATCTTGTTCTACCACTCAGCTTATTCGGCGGCGTAAAGAAAATTGTTGAAAAAGCACATAAATTTAAGCTGCCCGCCATAATGGATTGCAAAATCAATGATGTAGGCAGCACTAATCGCATTATTGCCGAGAACTATTTCAGAGCAGGCTTCGACGCAGTTATAGCTAACCCATTTGTTGGATGGGAAGAAGGTCTTCAACCCGTTTTCGAAGTCGCCGAACAAATGGAACGAGGCGTTCTCCTTCTCGTCTATATGAGCCATAAAGCCTCACATGAAGGCTATGGACAAAGCATTTATGACCCATCCACAGGAAGGAACAAGCCCCAATATGTGATATTCGCAGAAAAAGCCTTATCTTGGAAGGCTGGCGGCGCAATTGTTGGGGCAACGTACCCTGATAAGATAAAAGAGGTCTACGCGGTTTTGAAAGACAAAATTCCAATTTACTCACCTGGCATAGGGGTTCAAGGCGGCGATTTAGAAGCCGCCGTGACTTCTGGTGCACATTATCTGATTGTTGGAAGGTCAATAATACATGCTGACAAACCCGATGAAGCTGCCAAGACGATCAGAGACTTGGCTGCTAAATTTTTGAAGCAGAGATGGAGTAGCAGACCTTAGCTGTCCGTCCGAAAGTCATCTTTATGATTCCTCTGCAACGGGCTTCTTCATGGGTCGGCTGCTCCAGAATATTAAATGGAAATCATCTAAATAAAAAGGGTTGCTATCTGGACCATAATTCTCTTCTAAGCAGGTCTCGAACTGCTGCCCGAATGGCTGCGCTTCGGCTTGGATACATGTTTGCTCTAACAAGTTCATCGAGTCCTTCAAGATAAGCTTCGGGAAGTAAAACAGTTACGAGCTTCATTGTTCATCACGCCTTCACAATATATTATTATGTTATGTATAAGGCTTAAGTTTAAAAGAGTTGCCATAAAAATATAAGTAAATCATATCGAACGGAAAGATGAAGACAGGAGCGAAATTGCGATATGGAGAAGTTTGTTCCCGAAACTTTTGTGGAGACGCAGATTAAGGAGATAAAAAATATTATAGGAAACGAGAAGGCTGTAATAGCCGTATCCGGCGGTGTAGACAG
>JAWBOR010000125.1:0-5562 GCA_038826015.1 Bathyarchaeia archaeon | reverse complement strand
CGGCATCGATATTGAGTATGGTGAACCTATCGATTACGGTGAAGGCGTTCATCTCTCCGACTTTGACCACGCGAAGCTGATCGAGGCGTACGTAGATCACGGGTACAAAATCAGAGACACTGCAAGAGCACTGAAGAGATCTCCTCAAACCGTATCGAGACATCTCGAAGATCACAGGTTAGGAGTTCTCCGGGATGGATCATGTGCTAGGTGCAGACGAGTAAATGGCAGAGAAGTAACCAATATGCTCAGCAAGAGCACGACAGACAGTTCTAATCAAATCAGTGTCTCAGGTGTGTGTGCTCACTAGTTGACGCGTTATCCTCATCTTCAAAGGAAAATCCATCAGAGAGACGAAAACGATGGACTGTTTTACATTATAGAGTAATGTAAAACGGGTTTGAGCAGAGGATAAATATAAGGAAGTGTCAGCAAGTGCCGCCAAATGAAAGCCTTGATCGAACACGTTGAAAACAAGATTCGTGAAATCCGACGCCAACTGAAGCTTTTGGAGGACACAAAGAAAAAGCTAAAAGAGGAGGATGCCCTTCATCGCAGGTAAGAGGAGACGGGCAGACTCATTTCCGAATATTACCAGAGCGGAATTTGCGGAATTGTTAGAAAGAGCACGGAGCACTCAGTATCCTTTTGCCCCTGAGTTGAGCATAAGAGACGCCTCTCTTCTAGCATTTGAATTTCTTTTTAAGACGAGGGTTTCAGAAGGGCTTGGTCGAATCTATCCAGAGGACAGAAGGACTCGTGAGAGATCTACTGATATTGATATTTATGAAGGAGTTAAGGTTTCAGATTTTCAAGTTGCCACCGTTCAGGGGAAAGAGGTTTTGCGATGTCGATTTCGGGTTTTGAAAAGAGGCAGACGGAAGAAGGTATGTCCTTCGTGCGATCAAAGAAATGCTCTTGATTCACATTATTGTCGTAAATGCGGATCTGACTTATCAGCGGCTAGGTATAGCTCTAGGTTGAAGGAGATCTACGTTTGGGATTCAGTCCGCCTCGATGATCCGTTTACCATATATATTCTTGAATGGTTAAATTATCTTAGAGAACATGGCCACTTGGGCAGAGTGTGGGAAATCTCGAGGCAGCGAGCATGGCAAATAATGAGAAAACTGGGAATAATGAATCACACTCAAAGGCATTTTAGAGCTTCACAACTTGCTGATGTATTAGACCCTTTTGAGTTAAAAGAAGCACTTCATAGAGAAACGATTCCCGTTGAATATGTTCACCGAGCAGAAGGTCGCAGAATCGCAAAGGAAGAGGAAGCCGACAAAATATGGAGCTAAACGTATCTTTACATGAAATTCGTTAGTTTTGCCAATGAACAGTTGTTTTGCAGCGCTAACTCGTAACTTTCAGGAATTGCGACTTCCCCACTCATTATGTAGAAAATGTTATCATTGCCCGTTTTCCATATGTTCCATTGCTTCCGGTCGCTTGTTATATAAACAAAGTAATCCAAGTCTTTTAAGTCGAGTTCCTTAATATGAAATGCCGTGAATGCTCTATTCGCCCAAAAACCAACTCCTATTTTAATAGCGGTCTCCATGGTCTCTTCTGCAAATCTTTTCTGAAAATCTTTAAGCCCATCGATGTACGCTTGTTCATTTTTATAAAGAGATAAATTATCTATGTTTTCTTGAACACCGCTACGAGAATAATTGCCGATATTTTCCTGAAGACTTGTCACCTTACTTGGCAGAAATGAGATTATGTCAATGTATTCTCGAGGTTGTCTTCTTCCTGTTCCTGGCTCGACAAGTATTCTGCGGTCTCCTTGAGCACCTGGGTAGCTAACAGCGATTATTTTGAATCCATTCTTTTTCAAGATGTTGTGCACTGCAATATAGGTTACATCGTCCTCGTCTAATGTTGTTTTTTCTTTTATTTGAGTGATTTCAGAATAACTCTCAAATATCTTAATATCTGGGCAGTCCTGCCATCTCAGCACTATTCTTCTTTGATTATTGTTATCTTCAATTACGAAAAGCACCGAGTAGGCGAATATCGTTTTCAATGGTTTGTTTAAAGTAAGAAAGTTTCTATGCACGAATTCTGTAAGATCTAATGTCAGCACGCTTGAGCTGTTGCCCTTATATGCTTCCACTATTCCCATAAACTCGTCATTTTGATAAAGGCCGGATCCGAGTGCAAAGCAATATAGAAAATCGTATGCGTTGACCAGCCTATTTTGATTGATGTAATCTCTGATCTCTCCCTCTTTAGGAATGCCTTTATACCATGCATCGTTATGTTCGTCGAAAATCATTTTTGATATAGTTGAAGGGAACAAGGTTGCATAGTAAGCTAACATGCCTCTTTCAGGATCCATCGCATGACCAAATCTATTGAGTTTGAGTTCTAATGCTTCCCTGTTCAACACAGGATCCCTTTCGATCCATCGTGTCCTTGATGTATCAAGCGTCTGGGCGTTAACTTGTTGGGTGTTTTCAAGTTTTTCAATCCACTCTTTAAAAAAGGCTTTATGCTGCAATGTTGCAATCGCTCTGTTGACCCACTCCTCTGAGAAACCTTCATCGATTATGATTTGGAGAATCGTTTTTAATAGCCATTCAAGTTCCTCAATTGGCTTTGGGCATGAGAGGTATTCTTTATCAACCTCCACTACTCCTTTTTCGTTACACTTCCACTCGAAGTGAAAATATGGTAAGTTATATCTTTTGAAAATTAGGGAAAAAGGTTTGGCATAATCAAATTCCACTTGTCCACCATGCTCATATGGAGATTCCTTCTTAGTTGGCGATATTTTAGCATAGAGACATCTATTTCTGGCTGAAGTTAGCAATCCGTCAAAACGTTGAAGTTCATGGTCCTCAGTAAAGACAGCCGTTGAAAACTCGATAAAGAGAAGTGGATGTTCTTGGTTGTCTTGTATGATTGTCATCAAGATGTCAGGTTTTTTCCAAAAAAATATTGGTGCAACTTTTCTACTATAGTACGCATAATTTCCTTTGAGTTTTACCAATTTGACGCGAATCTCAGTTGATGTTTTCTCAAGAGCTTTTTGTATCATTGGAAGAATGAAATGATTTGCTTGCTCCATACATTCATAGTATAATCTAATTTCCTGAACCATGATATACTCACCTATTTTTCGTTATTCAGGATAATTATGTGTTCTTCCTTTGTCTTGTTTCTAAAAGCTGGATTAAAGGATTTACTTGCATAATTCAGGCTGTAGTTGACCTTATCCAACAGTTTAAAACCTGTCTTTTCGGCAATTTCGTTGATTACCGAATCTCCTCTAAATAGCTCCTTTCTTATGATTGAATCTCCCACAACTATTACAAACGGTTTATTAGGCTTCAAGACCTTCCTAAACCGTTCGAAACATTTTGCCATATCCATTATGTAAGTGTCGATGTTCTCTCTCTGACTTGAGTGCCTTAGCCTTGAGCCTATTTCGTTGAATTTAGCGCGTTCCCAATCTAATTTCAGCCAAAACATTCGTAATTTGTGGTATAGGTAGTAGTCATATGTATTAGGGTATGGCGGTGATGTTATAATCAAGTCGGCACTGTTTTCCTGCAAGAAATCTACTTCTCTGCAGTCGGCGTGATAAGCGGTCGCTTGACAGTCAGAAGCTTTCCTATCGAACTCTTTCATTCTTCTGCTCATATCTAAGAGCTTATTTTTGAAAAGTGAGAAAGCGTGTTTTGGTGAGGTTTCTTTTTTGACAGCAGCATATCGGGTTTCGCTCTCTTGATTGGAGGCCGAAACTATTATAGAGGAAAATGCCAGAAGGACGAAATTCTTGAGCTCTTCTCCAGCGCATTCTTGAATAATAGATGTTTTGATTATTGCTAACTCGTGCAAGACAGGTTCTTCAAACCAATGGTCCCTGTTGGGAAAATCGGGTATGTCAAAAGAGTACGCGTCATTCTCAAAGGAGTTGTCCATGAAAGCTGTGAGATTTTGATTCTTATAACGGCTTGCCCAGAAATTATCGATTCGTTTTTCAATTTTTCCCAATAACGCAGGAATTCTATCTAGCTCTTTGTCTGTAATTTTTGTAACCTTAACATTTGCCATGAAAACGCCAAGGGGATGAATATCAAGACCGATAGATCGTCGTCCAAGGAGCTTTGACTCTACAAGCGTTGTTCCACTTCCGCAAAATGGGTCAAGAATCATATCGTTCCTATTGCTAAAGTGTTTAATGAAGAAATTTGGTATTTGGGGAATAAACTTCCCAGGAAAAGGGTGAAAATTGTGAGTAAGATATGTGGTGTCTTGCGCATGGAGTATAACGTTAAGTATTTCCTCTTTAGGTAACAACATTATGAAATCGCCCATTCTCTGGTGGTTTTCTCAGCACTACAAGAAAGGTGTGATTGATGTTCACGTAGAAAACAGAAGGATATCCTAATAAGACCAGGCTTCGCTGTTCATTTTGGTCCCAAATAATCAAGTCATGATAAAGGAATCCCACATCTTTTCCGAGGTGAGCAATATCAGAATGAAAATCGATGAAAGGTTTTCCATTTTGCGGGTCTCTGCAATCTTTTACAACCCAGATATTGTATCCTCCTGGCTTTGTGACTTTTATTAGTTTCATCATAACGTCCTTTATTGCATGCAAGAACTCTTCATAACCGAGATTGCCAAAGTCTCGTGGATCTTCTCCATACTGCTTGACCACTGATTTGTTCAAAGACGCTATCCAAGAAGTCTTGTGGGCTTTCTTTCGGTCGTTTAAAGAACGCAAAATAAAGTTTGCATAAGGTGGAGAGGTGAACATAAGCTGAACACTATTTGGTTCTACCCATTGCAGCATTTCTCTACAGTCGCCAAGAATCACTTTTTGTTCGGGTCCTTCAACTAACTTTTGTTGACTTAGAACTTCTTTTGCCAATTTTACGAACGTTTCGTATAGCTCTATGCCTATTCCTCTTCTGCCAAGATTTCTTGCAGCCACCAGAGTAGTACCTACGCCAAGAAATGGGTCCAGAACTAAGTCACCCTTTTTTGTGTACATTCTTATTGCCCTCTCGGCTAAGGCTACTGAAAACGTTGCTCCATGCTTAAGATGATACCATTCTCGAGCAGAACTTACTTCGCGTGCCGTCCAGACGCTCTTGCTGAGGCGTGTCCACTCCTTCGGCGTGAGTCCATTAAACCCCACTTTTTCACTCATCTGCTTTTCACCCTATTGTTAAAGTATATTCTTGCGGGTCCAACTTTCCTTGAACATACCTCGCCCTTTTCTTCCATGGCTGTCAGAAAGCCTGACATAAATTGGCGGTTAATGTCTACTGCTTTCGCAATCTCCTTAATGCTAAGTCCAGGCGTTTTTAGTAGAATTTTCTTGACCTTTTCGGATAAGTCGACTCTAAAGTTTTGGTCTGCACTCATATAGATTATCCCTTATGCTAACACTTATGATACCTTAGCTGACGATATATAAGCTTAACTTTTCAGCTTCATTTCCTTTGTTCTTTTCTCGTGTTCTTCTTTTTCTTGAAGCCATGCTTCGTATTTTTCCAGTACTTCGTCAACTTGCTTGTGAATGAAGTCTGA
>JAWBOR010000124.1:0-5795 GCA_038826015.1 Bathyarchaeia archaeon | reverse complement strand
ATACGGGATAATGTGGTCGTAATGAAGCTCATCCGTTGCGCCACAAATAACGCACCTGCCGCCATCCCTCTTCCAAACTTCAAGTTTTACAGACGTAGGAATTATCCTTCTACGTACAACTGGTGTAGTTTGGTTATTATCGGAGCTACTCTCCTCAACAGCAATCAACTTGAATTTGAAGACTTTGCGTTGACCATCATATTCTTGCCAGGAATCAACCAATTCAAAAACACCATTGTATGACCAAATTCCTGGCCGTATTTTTTCGTAAACCCTCACTCTTTCTGGGGGGCGAAGTCCATTTTTATAATCCTGAGCCGCTTTATGAAACTTGCCGTTTTCGGTTAATGTTCCTGTGGGATTGAACTCGGGCTGGTCAACGGTTTTCGGATCATTAATTCCATTGCGTCGTTGAACATCGTGTCCTTCGTAAATCAAGGTAGAGCCATCATCTTCAAAACGATCACGGTAGGGAGCGCTATCGCGTACCGACATCAAGATCACAGAATAACCTTGACCGAGCTGATAGTTCATCCCCCTTTGGAGATTAACCCCCTCTCGCTGACACATCTCAAGATAAGAAATAATCTCATTTGCCATTGCTATTCACCCGTTCATCGGTAGGCTGCCCAACGCTCCGCATGACCGGCTGACAATGGAGTGCAGCGAAGTTACCAGTCCGAGTTGATGCGGTTGTTGGCTGATTCATGTTTCTACAAAGCCGTATTTAATCTCTTTAGTTACAGTATGCCAAACGATTGTATATTTTCCACTTATCTTAACGGTTTCATCCTTTTTACCAGTTGGCTTTTGAATAGTCCCACGCAAATCCTTTTTACCTCGAAAGAACCCGTAGATACCTTCCGACGATCCTTCATAGAAAAGCCTATCGTCGGCGAAAACGATGAAATAAGTTGCCTTGAATCCTGCTTGTTTGAGTTGTTCGATGAAACAAATATCCTTGCAAAAACTGAACATTTGTTCTGGATATTGCCCGTTTCTTGGAAACTTTAATTCAAATGCCGCTTCCTTGTTGGTTTTGTCTTGCGAAAAGACTGAAATGTCTATCTCTCTCTTGATGAAATTCAGATTGGTCCGGCTAAAGAAGAACGATACGGGGCGCTCGAACTGAATCTTCATGTTGGGAAACTTGCTACGAAGATATATTCCAAATTCGTGCTGCAAGCTAAATTCGTTATAGATTTCAATCTCACCTTCTGCAATTTCCGCAGCAAACTCTTTTATAATCTGTCTCATATTGTTCCCAGCTAACGAAAACTCTTAACCTGCCCAACAGCCAGTCTTAGACTGCATGGAGCCGAGGAATCGAGATAATTGAAGGAGAGATTCGACACTGGCTGTTGGGTCTGGTTGAACTAGTGGGTAGCCCAGAATATGAGGGTTGATTTTCCAAATATAGAAAGTAAGCGCAGTAGCAAATGTAACCCAGAGCAGGTATGGAATCAGCAAAGCACCAGCAACAGGCCGAACCCGCCAAAAGGCAATCAAAGTAACAAGAATAATTACCCAGAGAACGAGGATCTCAGCGAAAGCAAAAAACCCTTGGTGCCATTGAAAAAACAACCAAGTCCAAAGAGCGTTTGCAGCAAGCTGAAAAAGAAATAGCAACAGAGCAATACAGGCAGCATGAAAGCCCCGTTCTCGCCAGACAAGCCAAGCCGAGATCGCCATAAGGAGATAGAGTACACTCCACACTGGAGCAAAGAGAATCGCTGGGGGAGCCCACCATGGCCGCGCGAGTGTCTGATAGAAAACACCAGCCTTGGCGGATGCAAAAGCACCAAGTGAAGCCGCCACGAAGGTGACCCCCATCCATACAATTAGGCCAAGAACCTGTTTGGACATTAGATTGATAGCCATTGAATCTCCAGAAATAGCCTAAAGACTTGCGCTTCGCCTGCGCCCTGTAGCACCGCCGAGCGGCGTCGGGTGCAGATGCGTGTTGGGCGGCTTGGTGCAAAAAAATTGTCAAATGTTCTATGCAGATTTCTCACTTTGCTCCAACTATCATCACTCCTAGCATATTACGCGAAACCTTACAATTCTCCAGCTTGGTTCCTTTGATTAACTCCCTGAGTTCGCTAGGAGTATAAGCGGCATTGATCGAGGATATGAGTCCATTACGAATCTCCTGTGGCTTAGTATTGATCCACAAGAACCACCGCGCCAGTGCAAACATATCGCGACGCAAATCCGATATGAAAACTTTGCCCCAGGCTTCAGAACCCGCCAAATCTCATTGAATGTGCTTCGGGGATCTGCCCATTCGTGTAGTGAGCCGGTTGTAAAAACCGCATCGAATGTATTGTCATCGAATGGCATTCTGCTACCGCTGCTGTGAACGTATTCAACTCGTTGGGAGAAACCATATTCCCTGGCATTACGCTCAGCAACAGCAATCATATCCGTGCTGATATCCACACCTTTGAGAGTTGTCCCCTGTGTGCGTTTAAGCCATTCAAGGCCCAGGTATCCGGGACCGGGGCCAATCTCCAGAGCACAACCTTGTGTGATTCCATGTTTCAGCAATTCTTTAGTTTCAATCCATCCCTTGTCTCTCAGTCTTCTTTGCATTTGATCGTAAACGGTAACATTGAACTCGCCCCGTATCCCATGATCTGTCTCTGGAACTCTTTGTTTGGTCATCTTAAGGCCTCCTGGGGTATATTGTGATGGTTCATCTCAATTTCATGCAATACCTTACTGTCTGTGTTAAGCCTCTCAACGCTAGGCATCAGCAGCGTTTCACGCCGTCCGCTGGGTTTTTTGTTAGACCTATTTTTATATTTAACATTTCTTTGCCAATAAGTATATCCTAAAAAAAACTAAATCAACTTCTCCGTTGCTATTTGCTTGCCTTATAAAAGAATCTTTTACAATTTTCTTGAATGTTTCAATATACTCTTCAATTAAAGAAACATCGTAATACTGTTGATTTAAGTAGCCTGCTGATGCTCCAGAGTTGAAGATATTAAAAACCTCATCCGGCGTGTGAGAGGTTATAACCTCATCAATCCTTGAGTATAAAACCTCAAAACCAAGATTTTCAAACAAATTCCTATAATCCTCAGCAGTTTCAAGAAAAAACCACGGTGAGTTAAAACGAGAAAATATCTCCTTTGTCCTCGGGTCAGTATTAACACAATCAACCTCCTTTACAAAATTTGGAGAATAAATTTTTCGGGCAGGAGCTTGGACACTCATCCTGCCGTTTTTCCGTAATGCACGATAACAGTTTCTTAGAACAGTGACAGGATTTTTAAACCACTGAAATGTAGAGTTACAGAAAATAACATCAAATTGTTCATTATAATTAAGATTCTCAGCAGAGCATATTTCAAAGGATATATTGCATTGACTATAAGTCTGTCTTGCAATTTCAATCATACCATTGGCAGAATCGATGCCAATAACCTTCCCTTTTGTAATTTCCCTTATTTTTTTCGTTAACTCTCCAGTACCACACCCTAAATCCAAAACATCATCGGTTTCAGTTATCTTAATCAAGTCAAAAAGTTCATTGCTTGCAGATCTTTGCACTATTGAAGTTTTTTCATAATGAGATGCTATCTTTGAAAAATCGGTCATATGTTAATCTGGTTATTGTTACATTTATGTGCTAACAATGAATTTACCGACGCTGCCTGTCTGAGAATACCTAACCCGCAACAGACAAAAGGTTGGCAAACGGGCTGAAAGTAGCCCGGTATCCTACCGCGTCCGGTGCAATTACTTATTACATCATGTACCTATCATGTCCTTTTTTGTTATAAATATTAAAGTATTACCGCCAAGAATGACATCATTCCGCAAGGTTAGTTCGTATCCGTTCTTTCGCTTTGAACTTCTTGATGAAAGCGAAGCAACTGCCTTTAAAAGAAAAACAATTGGAAGGAGAAAGTATTGTTTTGTTTTTTTCTTATCTCTGAGGATCGCCTCCACCCTCAGTCCATTAATCTCGAACATGAAGTTCAGAATTGTGATTGTTAGTGGAGAATTGTGGAAATTAAACAAATTCGACCCTGCTCGTTTATAGTCATCAAGAGTCTTCGGTTTGGTGAGATAGCCTCTCAGGAAATACTTCAGTCGCTTCTCGATATTTGAGTAGTTGGGAACGCTAAACACCGCAATACCGCCAGGCTTAAGCACCCTTGCAAATTCCTCAACAGCCTTGTACGGATTAGTCATGTGCTCCAGTCCGTCCACACAGCATGTGTAGTCAAATGAATTATCTGGCAAAGGAATCTTTTGATTCAGATCTGTGTAAATACATTCGATTCCTTCAGCCCTGAAAATTTCAGGCTCAATCTCCCCGCAAACGGGAGAGTATCCCATACTTTTTAGATGCTTGGCCAAGTGGCCATAGCCTGCTGGAGCATCAAAAATCTTTCCCGGCGTCTGCTTCGAAAAGTATTCGAGAAGAACTTCATGAATCTCCTTCCGTGCCTTTGGAACTACTTCAGGAATTTTTTCTATGTCATATTGTCCGATCTTGCTCATATATTCGGAGTCCTTTTCTTCATTCTCTTGATGTAACGCTTTAATTAAGCCGCGCCGCGAAGCGGCGTCGGCTGGAACGCGGTGTTAGCCCGCGCCTTGATTTTGGATACTAACTCCATACGGTAATTCATTGTCTGCCATTATCTTCCTGCTTCAAGTAGTCAGCAAATACAACTGAAATCACGTAGTCAATGGCTATCACCCTACCAGGACGGATATCTTCCTCATACCCTTCTATGCCATCAAAATCTGGGTTCACTGGGACTTCCACATTCTTGACCCACCATAATTCTATCTTTTCGAGCAACTCTCTGATTCGCAGAAAATATCCAACATTAAAATTCAAGTCGGCATCGAAGAGCAACTTGGGCAGTTCGTGGGCAATTTGATTTCTATGCTTGCGGATATTCTGGATTTCCTCAACTTCATTTTCTGTGATTACACCGTTACGCTGAAGCCACAAGCACGATGCATACAGAATGTCATTATGAACTCTTGTAACTTCATCTTTGTATTGTTTGTCCGGTATCGCTTTGCCATCTCTATACTCAAAGGAGAAAAAGTTCCTGATGTTGTCAATGATTGCATCTTTCATAAGTTCATAAGCCGCAAGATAAAGAGAGGAGAGTATCAAATTGCTTTTGATGGCATCAGGGTTCAAGAAATTGTCACGGTCTATCATTTTTATACATTATCTCCACTGTCTGTGATTGTAGTCAGCGCGCTAACATTATTTTTTATTTTTATTCTATATCTAAAAGAATTATATATAAGCAATATTGTGATTGTAAAGAAATTTTTTATAAAAAAGCACTAAATTAATGGAAAAATTCTTTAAAATAGATTATTTTTATTATTATAAAGAATTAATTTATTTTAAAAAAAAATTATGTTGAAGAATTATGAGACATTTCTGAATAATAAAGGAAACATAAAACCCCAATACATCCCTTATTATCTAAAATGGGTTTCTGATTGCTATAACTATTTAAACAAACCCCTTACCACCCGTTTGAATACCGATCAAAAGAGACAATTCCTCATCGATATGGCAAAGAGATACGAAGACTGGCAGGTAAGGCAGGCCGATGCTGCATTGAGATTATACGACTATTTTCTCTCCATAAGTGTATCCTCCGAAGGAGATGATATAACCTCCCATCATGAGGCCTGGCAGACACTGGAAGACAGAATGCGTGAAGTATTGAGATTGAAACACAGGTCCTATAGCACAGAAAAGACCTATTTCATATGGCTTAGGAGCTTCAAGGATT
>JAWBOR010000123.1:0-5833 GCA_038826015.1 Bathyarchaeia archaeon | reverse complement strand
GTTGACTGTTCCAAAGTTGAAGATTCTGCCAGTTATTCCCTGTTCAACGTAGACATCGGTTATCTTGTCGTACATGATTTCTCTTTCGCTTTTCGTTATGAACTTTTTCCTCATGATAATCCTATAATTCGTTATTACATAGCAATGCCCTCTACGATAGGCTTCAGTCAGAACCATCCCCAATACTGCAGCGACACCCAGCAACCAAAGCTTAACCATGGGTTTCTGAGCAAGATCGTAAGGCGCAAGAAAATAAAGCTCTAGGGCTGTTCCAGCTACAGCGACTAAGACCATGTATAGGAGAGGCATCTTAGTAACCCATAAAACACCTATAGCGAATCCGCTCAGAAGAAGTATG
The DNA here is from genome assembly GCA_038826015.1 of Bathyarchaeia archaeon. Classification (GTDB taxonomy): domain Archaea; phylum Thermoproteota; class Bathyarchaeia; order Bathyarchaeales; family DTEX01; genus JAWBOR01. The sequence goes on along the minus strand of JAWBOR010000123.1, from coordinate 5,475 downwards.
ACCCAAAATAGGACTAAAAGCGCAATGTCTTCAACTTTCAAGCCAGACATAAACCCAAAGATGATGTTGAGAAAACCCAGAATTGAACTATTGGACTTGAAGTAAGAGTAAACCCATCCAAGAAAAACAGCGACAAACATTAAGTAAACACACATAAAATGATACTTAAGAAACGAGAGTGGGTGAGGCTTAACTTCAACGTCAACCTCTTCGCCCTTAAGAAGATCAACACTGAAATCTCCAGACATATCTCTCACAAAAATGTTAAACTCCTTGGGTGCACATAACTTTTTTGAACATCGTCACATATACGCTACACATAATTCTCAAAATAAAAAACCAAAAAGACGATTATTCTCTAACACGTCTGAGCCCTATTTTTATTGTTTCTTCGCCAATCTTGTATTCCGCTACATGAGCTCTCTCCGGCGGTTTACCTCTACGTATGAAGACTGAAAGAGTCTCGGCGGCTATGTAGTCTCCAAAATCTTCGAATACTTCCACTGTGTTAGGTCCTGCTTCGAAATAGGTTTCAATCTGGTCGGCTATGTTGAAGCCTGCTTCTTTTCGTTGATTCTGAATTCGCCGAACAATGTCGCGGGCAAGCCCCTCCTTCTCTAAATCCTTGGGCACAATAATGTTCACGGCGACAAGAACCTCATCTTCCTCTGACAAAGAGTAACCCTTCTTGGGCTGAATGGTAACCTTCACTTCTTCTGGAAGCAACTTGATGGTTTGTTCTCCGACCTTCAAGTCTACACTTAATCCCTTCTCAAAAGTTGAAGCCACAGTCTGCGGATCCATGTTTGCAACGGCTTCTTGAATCTTCGGAAGCAGTCCGCCATATTTTCGACCTAATACTTCAGGCAGAGGCTTTACAACATATTCAGTCAATTCATCTCTCCGCTTTGTTAAAATCAATTTCTTAACATTGAGCTCGTCCTTAATCAAATCTTCAAAGTTCTTAACCCGATTCAGAATCTTCTCATCCGCCGCTACCTTAACTTCAGAAAGCGGTTGTCTAAGTTTAATCCCTGATTTGCTGCGGGCTGAGCGTCCGAGGCTGCAGATTTTTATGACTAAATCCATGTCTTCTAGGAGTTTCTTATCGATTAGTGCTTCGTCTGCTATTGGCCAATCGTTATGGTGCACGCTTTCTTTTGCGTCGCTGTCTACGCTACGAACAATGTTCTGATAAATCTCCTCGGCGGTAAAGGGAATGAAAGGCGCCAAAAGCTTAATAAGTGTTGTTAAACAGGTGTAAAGAGTCGTATACGCTGCGTTTTTGTCTTCGTCTTTTTCGCTTTTCCAGAACCTTCTTCTTGAACGTCTAACGTACCACATTGAAAGTTCATCCACAAACTTCTCTAATGCAATGGCGGCATCACATGGGTCAAAATCGTCAAGATGTCGTGTTACATCTTTAATGAGTATGTTAAGCTTAGCCAGAATCCATGTGTCTAAAAGCGTCAGTGAACTCTGCTTCACAGAGTTCTTCGGTGTCCACCCGTCTAGATTTGCGTAGGTCACGAAGAAGCTATAAACGTTCCAGAGAGGAATAAGAAAACGTTTCTTTATCTCATCAGCCTTCTTATATCCGAAGAGAAGGTTGTTTTCAGGACGGTTTGTGCAGTACATCCACCTCATAACATCGGCGCCCATTGTTTCGACAGCATCATCAAACCAAATGGCGTTACCCCAAGACTTGTGCATCTCACGACCATCCTCAGCCAAGACAAGACCGTGACCGAAGCAAGTTTTAAACGGCGGTCGCCCCTCCATAATAGTGCTCATAGCAAGCATCGCATAGAACCAGTTTCGGAACTGCCCCGGCAAAGATTCGCAGATTAAATCCGCTGGGAACCACTTAGCCCAATATTCACGGTTGTGACGGTAATCGAGTGTTGAATACGATACAATGCCTGCATCCAGCCATGGGTTTCCAACATCTGGAATTCGTGAAGCAACAGCACCACATTTCGAACATTTAATTTTAACGGCGTCTATCCACGGTCGATGTGGCGTATGACCATCGAAAATCTCCCATCCTTCAACAGCCCGCGTTTTCAATTCTTCTTCGCTGCCTATAACCTCAAAGTGGCCGCATTTCGTGCACAACCAAATGGGTAGGGCTAAACCCCAGTATCGCTTCTTGGATATCATCCAGTCTTCCATGTTTCGAAGCCAGTCGAGTTCCTGTTGCAAACCAAATTCGGGAATCCATCGGACCTGTTTTGCAACGTTCATGATTTGATATCGAAGGTTATTCTGTTTCTCTTCTTTAGTGATTTCTTCAAGTGGCTTGTCAAGTTTTTCGCCCATGGAGATGAACCATTCGTCAACGAGGCGGAAGACAAGTTCGCTTTCGCAACGCCAACAAACAGGATAACGATGAACATAATCTTCTACTTTAATCAGCAACCCCTTCTCTTTCAAATCCTCAATTACAAGAGGAGCTGAATCGTAAACATGGACGCCTGTAAACTTTCCAAAACCGTTTACGAATACCCCAAACTCGTTAAGAGGAGCCACAGCTGGTAAACCGTAAAGTTTTCCAAGTTCTAAGTCTTCTTTTCCACAGCCCGGCGCAATGTGAACGATTCCTGTGCCTTCTTCTTCGCTTACCTCTTTCCAGAATATAACCCGATGTGATTGCACAGCTCCCGAATCTCTTTCAGCTGATAATTCATCATAAGGTCCATCGTATGTCCAGCCTTCCATCTTGCTGCCTTCCAATTCTTCGACTATTTCGTAGCTCCCTTTTGGAAAGATTCTTTCAATAGCCGTTTTGCCTACATATAGAAACTCATCACCGTACTTGATTTTTACATAAGTCATATCTGGATGCACCGCGGCTGCGACGTTAGACGTTAAGGTCCATGCAGTGGTCGTCCAAACCAACAGTGATTCTTTAGTTCTATTCCGCAACGGAAACTTGACTGTGATGCCTGGATGAGTCAGTTCTCGATATCCTTCGGTGACGATTTCATGCTGAGATAAAGACGTTGAGCATCTGGGACACCAAGGCATTACATCTGTGCCCCTATAAATCCATCCTTTTTCATAGCATTTCTTCAACGCAGCCCATATGGTGTAATTATTTTCGTCAGAGAAAGTAAAATATGAACCGCCAATCTCTGAAGAGCCTAATCTGCCTACGATTCTTTCTGCAATGTCAGTGATAGGTCCATAAGCTCCTTCAACAGTTATTTTTTGTTCGTGATTATTAAGACTCTCAGCTAGGTAACGCAATGTCTCAGGGTTATCCCAATTCATCCAGTAACCCAAGCGAATGGATTGCTCAACTTGTATAGCCGCATAACGAAGAGCTCTTTGTTTACATTTTTTGACAAATTCAGCTACGCCGTAAGCTTCAATGTCACGTTTAGATTTGAAGTTAAGTTCCCTCTCAACTTCAACCTCAATCCAAAGCCCTTGACAATCAAAACCGTTCTGATACCTAAGTTCATATCCCTGCATAGCCTTATAACGCTGAAACAAATCCTTGTATGTGCGACCCCATGCGTGATGGACCCCCATTGGGTTGTTAGCCGTAATCGGGCCGTCCATAAAGGACCAACGAGGCTTTCCCTTATTCAATTCGACACGTTTTTGGAAAGCTTTAGTTTCACTCCAAAACTTCAGGATACTGTGCTCAAGTTTTGGAAAATCAACGGCAGGCGTGACGTCTTTGAACATGTGATATCTCTTCTCACTTCTTCGAATTTTCTAGTATCTAATCTTATAAACTTTCAGCTTCACGTTTTTCTAAGGCTTAATTAAAGCATTATAAAGTATTATTTAGGAGTTTTCTAGTCGTTAATATGTTGCTTTGAAGGTTCAAACCTTGTAATTCTCAAAAATTTTTGGTGTCAGTATTCTTGAAATAGCGTTAGGGTAGATGCAACATAATTCCTTATCGTTATGAGTTTTTATTAGAAAAACATCAATGTATCCAACTTCGTTCTTATTTTTATAGGCCTGACCATTCGATGTCTTTCTTCGAGATTTCTTCCCAGCATTCATGGCAAATAGGGGTAGGTTGACCCTTGTAGTAAATAGTCAGCTCCACATCAGTCCTTCTGCATCCTGGCTTCCACGGATTCATACAATGCAATTCAGAAGTAATGGGTCTATCCAAGTTCGGGGGCTCTTTTACATCTCTTTTTCTATGTTTTGTTTGCCGATGTTTTTTCTTAATAGGCTCTTTCTTTTTCTCTAAAGGCTTTTTTGAAAGTTTGGAATTATTTTCGGTTTCTAAATTAGTTTTAGCATCTTCGATGAGGCCATCTTTATTTGAAAATTGAATGGTTTGGACGGATTCCAAATCTGCTTTTCTAGTTGTATTTTCTATGCCTCTGAGGGAATCGAGTCCCAATTTTATGATATCGCTTTTTTGTTTCCACTCATCTTCTCCGATATCGCCTAGCAAATGGCGAACCTTAAAGTCCAGTAATATCAATTCTAACACTCTGGCTTCTTCAGATCTATTTGGCTTCCAAAAGGTTTCTTCTTCGTTAAAAGCTTCTTTTAAGGACATTATAGCGGATGATAAACGGTTGACATTCTTATCCAACAAATCAAAGGTGTTCTGAGAAATCTTACCACTATGCAACAGACTCAAAAGAATCTCTTTTTTCTTTTCAACAAACCGAATTTCTGTCTCAAGAACATTAGCTGTGTTAGATGCGAAACAGATCCGCCCACCCAACTTTAAAATTGAAGAACGAGTTAAAACTTTTTTTGAACATGCTGAAATATCGCAAAATATTATTTTTCATGATTTTACGGTTCAGGTTAAGAAAACATTAAGTAAAAAACAGTTAACTTTGAAAGCGAAATGTAGCTTCAAACATGCATAAAGATTCTTGAATTGTTTAATATACGGAGTTCTGGCTGCGTCTTCTAGTCGACTGTGATCTTATCCACATCTAGATTCAGCTGTTTTGCAAGAATTGTAATTTCTTCCCATGTTTTTTCAGGCACGTAGATTCCCTCTTTAAGCCGTATTTGCTCTGTTCTGAACTCAGGTTCGCCGGGGATTAATATCTCGTTAAACCCTGATCTCAGCCTAGAAGATTTCATGGCTCTGATAAGATTATCCATCTCCCTTTTAAACTCATCAACGGGCAAAAAACTCTGGATATCTATGGCTGCGAAAAACACTCCATTGCCCCGTTTATTAGTTTCATAAGCGCAACCTGCCCTAGACAAGATTCCCGCCAAAACCTCTGCTACAAGCCCTAATCCGAATCCCTTGTGTCCATGGTCATCGCCGCCTAAAGGCAAAAGGGCGCCTCCTTTATAGTAATCCGCTGGGTTACGGCTTGGATTCCCATCCTTGTCGATTATCCATCCTTCAGGGATTTGTTCGCCCTTAGAGAGCTTAACTCGAAGTTTTCCTTCAGCAGCTACGCTTGTCGCAATATCCAAAACAATGGGAATCTCTTTATCAGTTGGAAAGGCATAGCTAAA
>JAWBOR010000122.1:0-5852 GCA_038826015.1 Bathyarchaeia archaeon | reverse complement strand
CCGTGGCGAAAACCCCGCATTGGAAAGGACGCAAAAATCGCGGATATTGACGGAAGCGGTCTGCAAGTTATCTGTGGTCTAGTTAGACAGTTTTGTGACCTTTTTGACTTCAATTTTAACGGATAATCGGGCATGGATTCACAAAAATATTGCATTTATGGGTCTTATGGGAAAAATATACGGCCATAAAACTCTACTGAGGGGTAATAGAACATGGGCTTCTGCTTTCGATAATTATCCGACAACCGCTGTCTTTGCCAGTTTTCCATTCTCTGCCTGTTCTAGACCTCCAGTCTAAGGCGAAACTTCATCGGCTAGTCAGGATTCTGGACGTATGTTTACCCTGATGTCTTCTTTGACGACGTTTAGGACCACATTTGTGACTGTTCTCTTCACATATGGCAAGCTGACTAGACTTTTTATGAACCGGTTTAGGCCATCTCTATCCTTGAATCTCGCAATTACGGCTATGTCAAAGTCTCCTGTTATATCGTAAACAGATACAACGCTGTTGATCTTTGCTATTTCAGCTTCAACGTCTAAAAGGTGTTTTCCCTCTGCTTGAATCAGTATAAGCGCGGTTAAGTTATACCCCACTTTATCCAAGTCTATTATCACAGTGTATCCCCTTAGAATACCCCTTTCCTCTAAGCTTTTGATGCGGTTATAGGCAGTTCCAACAGATATGCCAAGCCTACTCGCAATTTTATTATATGAAAGTCTAGAATCTTCTTGGAGTAGATTGATAATTCTCAAATCTATATCATCCAATATTTCTTTAGAGTTTGCTCCCATGTTTTTCCTTCCTAAACTATTCTGACGTTTGCCGCATGTTGAACATTTATTCATCTGTTTGAAAAATATATAAACATTTTTGCTTTAAATAGAAACGTTTATATATTTTTATGAAATAAAAAGCAGGAGTTGCTGAATAAACGGTGAGAACATGGAAAATGTTGAAAAAGTTAAAAAGGCCTTGGAGTTGCTGAAAGCAAACAAAGTAAGATGGGTCCATACAGCATTCGTCGATGTACGTGGGTTAATGCATGACATGATTGTCCCCGCAAGGGAATACATAGAGGGCAACGCCTTCACTGCAGGTATAGGCTTTGACGGTTCTTCTGTGAGAGGCTTCAAGTCTATTGAAGAGTCAGACATGACCCTAATGCCTGATCCAAAAACTTTAGCTATAATCCCGTGGAACAGCGAAGAAAACCAGAAAAGCGCAATAGTGCTTGGAGACGTTTATGAGGCTTACGGCGGAGGGCCTTCAGAAGTGTGTCCCAGAGGATATGTCGCAAAAAATGCTATCAAAGCTGCGGAGGGGATGGGTTACACTGCGATCTTCGCTCCAGAGTTGGAGTACTTTCTTTTCTCTTCGATAGATCCTACAAAACTCGTTTGGGATCTTTGGGTTAGCCCAAAGGGAGGAGAGGGCGACTCATGGGGTGCGCCAAGAGTTGTTCCCCAATCACCCGAGATAACTCCTGGAAACTACGTTCTCAGGCCAAGAGAAGCGTATTTTAGGCCTCCACCAGAAGACACAACCATAGAGTATCGTAACGAAGTCTCTTCAATTCTCGAAGATTACTTCGGCTTCAAAATCGAAAAGCACCATCACGAGGTGGCCACTGCCGGCCAAATTGAAATCGACTTCACCTTTGGGCATTTAGTGGAAACCGCTGATAGGGCAGTGTACTATAAGTTTGTGGCAAAGAATGTCGCCAAAAAATATGGGTTAATAGCCACTTTCATGCCTAAACCGGTTTATCTTGATAACGCAAGCGGAATGCACACGCACATTTCCATATGGAGGGACGCGAAAAACGAAATGTACGATGAAAACGATGAATACGCGGAGCTCAGCCAAACTGGCAGATATTTCGTGGGCGGGCTTTTAGAGCATGCGAGAGCCCTAAGCGCCATATGCTGTCCAACGGTGAACTCTTACAAGCGGCTAGTGCCAGGTTTTGAGGCGCCAATCTACATAATGTGGTCTCGCCGCAACAGGTCAGCCCTAGTGCGAATCCCGGTATATCACAAGGGGCCAAAATTTGCCCAACAAAAACGAGTGGAATATCGCGGTGCAGATCCATCATGCAATCCTTACATGGCCTTCGCTTGTCTTTTAATGGCTGGACTTGACGGAATAAAGAAGAAGATAGATCCAGGAGATCCTGTTGACGAGGATGTCTACAAAATGCTTCCAGAGAGACGTAGAGCCCTTGGAATAAGAGAGTTACCCACAACGCTTAGAGAGGCGTTAGAAGAAATGAAAAGCGACGAGATTATACACCAAACGCTGGGGAGCCACATATTTGACTCGTTCATAGAATATAAGACGAACGACTGGAACCAGTACTGTCTCTATGTAACACCCTGGGAGATAATGAAATATATTGATTATTAGAATGGAGGGGGTGATTAAAAGTGAGAGCCTACATATTTATAAACACGAAACCTGGGACTTCCGAAGAGGTTGTTAAAAGAATAAAGAGCAATGTTAAAGAAGTAGTTCAAGCCGACTCGATCTATGGCAGGTATGATGCCATAGTAATTATAGAGGCGCCGAAGCTTGAGAGCATAAACGAAATCCTCTACAGAGTCATAGAGAAAGACCCTAACATAATCCACACAGAAACTTCACTAGCCCTATCAAGCTAACAAAGTTTATAGGAGAAACGCATGATGTCCCCAAGTAAAGATCTGCGTAAAAAAGCTTTGAGAGCCTTCGTACTAGTCACAATGAAGCCTGGCACATCCGAGGAGATTGTGAGATCTAGGAGAATAAAAGGCGTTAAAATGGCTAATTCCGTCCTTGGAAGGTTTGACGCCATAATTGTCATCGAAGCTGGAAGCCTAGATGAACTTAAAAAAATAGTCTATGAAATGGTGGAACAGCATCCAAATATCATCCACACAGAAACCTTAATATCAATTTTCCACCCACCCGTGAACACCTCTTGAAACCTTAAAGGCCTCCACTTTTTTATAGAATGGTTAAATTAATCCAGTTCAAAGGGAAATTCTCCAGACAAATTTTGGGAATATTTAAATCGGACGATAGGTGTGCAGAAAAGAAGCTTTATGAGAACGCTCGGAGAAAAGCAGGAAACATTTTGGCGCGAGGGTTTAAACATGAAGTATGATACTGTGCTTGTATTAGATTTCGGCGGCCAATACTGCCACCTTATAGGAAGACGCATAAGAGAGTTTGGAGTTTATCGGAAATTGTTCCTTACGTCATGAAAACCGAAGAAATTAAACTTTTAAACGCGAAATTTAACGTTAAAGGCTTAGTTTTATCAGGAGGCCCTGCCAGCGTCTTCGACAAATGTGCTCCTAAACTGGACGTAAAAATTTTGGATTTGGGATTACCTGTTCTGGGTTTGTGTTATGGGCATCAACTTATAGCTCACATGACAGGGGGAAGGTTGGTCGGCTAAAAAAGAGAGTACAGCGCAACATATGTTACAATCGACAGGCCAGATGGTGTTCTGAAGGGATTGAACAAACGAGAAAAGGTTTGGATGAGCCATGGTGACACTTTTTTAGTTCCCGAAGGATATGGAGTTTTAGCGCATACTGAAAATTCTCCTGTTGCTGCTGCTTTTAGGCACAAGATAAAGCCAATTTATGTTTGCAGTGGCATCCGGAAGTGGTTCATACAGAGAAGGGCATGCACATGCTCGTAACTTCCTCTTTGAAGTATGCCAGTGTAAGGCTAACTGGAGGATGGAGGACGTTATTAGAGCGGATGGTTGAAGAGGCTAAAGCTGAAGTTGGCGAAGGCAAAGCCATAATTGCCCTAAGCGGAGGCGTAGATTTTAGCGTAGCTACAGTGATTGCCGCAAAAGCGTTGGGCGATAGGCCTATAGCGGTTTTTGTTGATCACGGTTTTATGAGGGAAAATGAACCGGAATTTGTCAAGAACACTTTTCAAGATTTTAAGATAAACCTCATAATCGTGAATGTAAAGGAAAGGTTCCTAAAAAGCTTAAGGGCGTGGTTGATCCGGGGGCTAAAAGGAAAATTATTGGTGAAGAGTTCATTTGAGTTTTTTGAAGAACAAGCCGAAAAAGCTGGCGCGAATATTCGATCCAAGGAACAATTTACCATGATAGGAAAGAATCTGGTTTTAGAAAGTTTTCAGACAAGATTAGAACTCATCATAACGTGGCAGGGCTTCTAACGCGGTTAAAGATCGTTAAGCCTCTGCGAGATTTATATAAGGATGAAGTTAGGAATGTGGGCATCCTGCTTGGGCTTCCTAGAGAAATCGTCTTCAGATAGCCTTTTACAGGTCCAGGTCTAGCCGTAGGATTATAGGGGAAATAACTGAGGAGAAAGTTGAGATTGCACGTGAAGCAGACAAAATCATAAGGGAGGAAATTGAAAAAACTGATTAAAAGAGAAGTTGTGGCAATATTTCGCTGTATTAACAGACACGAAGGCTAACGGGTGTTAAGGGTGACGCCAGAGCCTACGGCTACGTTGTCGCAATAAGAATGGTTGAAAGCCGTGAAGCCATGACAGCAAGCTTCGCGAAATTCCCTATAGAACGCTAGAAAAAATCTCCACAAGGATAACAAACGAAATACCGCAAGTTGCAAGAGTATTCTATGACATAACCCATAAGCCGCCAGCAACTATAGAATGGGAATGAAACAAAATTTTTCCATTGTGAAGATTCTGACCTCATGATATTTCTGAATCTCAAATTAGGAACATTACATATGAGCATTTTGCATTTAATGACTTTGACCGACTTAACGTCATGAATTTCAATGTCTGGATTCCATATTTTCGAAATGCTTAAATCCCATGTTGGCAATAGGTTACCTATGTCCTAAAAATGGCTCGAGGGGGTAATGTGTCACTCCAACTTTATATAAACTTTCCGAATTTGAACTCGGTCTGTACAACAAAGTCCGGCCTACCATACCGTCGGAAGTGGGGGAAATATGGTTTCCAGATTTTGTGTTGAATGTAAAAATTTCGAGGATAGAATGGAAATAGATGGCGTGGTCTTATGCGCCAGGGGCCATCGCCCAGGTGTTGCCTGCCAAGAATTTCAAGACCGGTTTGAAGGTGCTAGAATTGTAGCGTCTAAGACAAGGTTTTGCATAGAATGTAAAAATTTTGAGGACAGAACAGATATAGATGGGGTTGTTGTATGTGCGAGGGGACATTATCCCGGAGTCAGTTGTCCAGAGTTTCAAGACAGAACTGTAGATATTTTCTATTCGTATATTTACTGGAGCTACCTTTACAGTACCGGGAAGATTGATGAGGGTAAGGCTTACTGGGAGACGAAGCTTTCAAGGAGGCTTTCTCCTCAAGAACTTGCATACACCGTTCTAATGGAATATTTCAGCTTGGGCTTAGACCACTCCGACTTTATTAGATGTTGGAGCGTTGCGAGAAATGTTTACGGTCAGAAAATGCAAGAGATCCGGGAAATTCTAGATGCAGCCTTGGAAAGACACAACTTGTTTAATGAAAGAACCGATTTGAAAAGGGTTTTCTCAGACCTGCTCTATGCAGGAAAATCCCAAAGGGATGTTGTCGTCGGGATCTACAGGGGCTTTTATAAGGGTGGAGTGATCAAACGTGGCGAATGAAATAATCTTTAAGGAAGAGTTGGCTCCAGAGGTTAAGCTCATAAAAGTAATAGAGCCATTGATCGCGAGAAAGGCAAAATCAGGACAGTTCGTAATTTTAAGAGTAGATGAGGATGGCGAAAGAATCCCCCTAACCCTGATAGACTGGGATCCTAAAGAAGGCACAATAACCTTAGTGTTTAAGGAAGTGGGTGCGACTACAAAGGAGCTTGGAAAACTGGAAGTTGG
>JAWBOR010000121.1:0-5863 GCA_038826015.1 Bathyarchaeia archaeon | reverse complement strand
ATTATCTTATCACAGGCGGCATTCCACGTGCCATAAGCAACTACATTTCTCGAGGCGGCATTCCTGAAATTGTCTACAGTGACTATGTAAATTTGATTTTGAGAGACATTGCGCGTTGGGGAGGCAACGAAATTTTTTTGAGGCAGATTGTTCAGCGGATTGTTCAGACTTTGTCTTCGCAGGTTAGTTGGAATGCTTTGAAAGATGAGACCGAGATTTCTACGCACGACACGGCGCGTTGGTACGTGGACATTCTTATGAATAGTTTTGTTGTTTCTTACTTGCATCAGCTTAATAAGGACAAAGGTGTCCCGTATTACATAAAAGCCAAGAAGGTTTACTTTAGCGATCCATTTATTTTTCATTCTTTGAAGTGGTGGGCTCTCGGTGGTAAACAGCCCTTTAGTGAAGCATTGGAGTTTTTGAAAGATGCTGAAAAGAAGAGCAAATTGATTGAGTCTGTGGTTTGCAACCATTTGATTAGGCTTTTGTTCAATATGGAGCCGAGCGCTCAATTTGACTATACAACAAGGTTGTTCTATTGGGAGAGTGGCAAAAAAAGGGAGGTCGATTTTGTGGCAAAGTTGGGGGATGATTTCTTGCCCATCGAACTAAAATATCAGCCAAAGGTGCAGAGAAGCGATGTTTTTGGCATCATTGATTTTGAAAAGGGCGGAAAGTCCAGCAAAGGAGTCATCATTACAAAGGACATGTGGGGTGAGAGAAGAACGCACATTGAGATACCCGCGTCAGTTTTCTTGCTTCTACCTTAGCAACCGAAGTGAATCATTTCAATCGTGTATGCTTTCACTTTTACTGAAGTCTCTCTGTGTTGTTCGGTTTTGACACCTAATTTTAATATTGAAAAGTGTCTTAAAGAATTCTTACGAAAATTAGCATAAGGTTTAGCCTAATGAATTATGAATAGGAGGCCGAATCACGTTTAAGAAAACCTCTGTCTTCAAAAAAGACGGCATCCAAAAGTTGGATTTTGAGTATGTGCCTTCTCGTCTGCCGCACCGGGAAGAATATCTTGAGAGGCTTGTGAAGTTTTTCAGAGTAGCTATTGACCAGCCAGGCATGCTTAGTGAAAGGATTTTAATAACTGGTGAAAGTGGGACGGGTAAGACGGCAACGGCGAGGAAGGTTGGAGATGCTTTGGAAAGAATTGCGAGGAATCGTGGCGTGGATTTGATTTATGCCCATATTAACTGTCGTACGACGAGTGGAAAGTTTGGTCTGGTTCAGAGTATTATTCGGCAAGCTGCGCCTACTCTTCCTTTGAGGGGCTATGGTCCTATTGAGTTGCTTCATGCTTTGTGGGACTACTTGAACGAGCATAACAAGTTTCTAATTTTAACCTTGGACGAGATTGATTATTACTTGAGGCGGACTGGTGAAGACATAATTTATGAGTTGACTAGGCTGACTGACGCCATTACGAATGTTCCTCAGCGGATAAACTTCATGTTCATAGCCCGAAACCACTCGTTCATGAGGGACATGAGTCAAGAAACCCTAAGCAGGTTTAGACCGCAAGAGAGACTGGAGTTTCCGCCGTATTTGGAGGATCAGCTTGTAGACATTTTGAAGGAGCGTGTGAAGGAAGCTTTTCGAGAAAATGCGGTTTCAGACGAAATTATAACTTTCATTGCCAGAAACACGGCTAAATATGGCAATGGCGATGCGAGATATGCTTTGCTGCTTTTGTTGTCAGCTGGTTTTGCTGCGGACAGGGATGAGCAGTCGGCTATCTTGCCTGAGCATGTTAGGGAAGCCCAAGAGAAGACAGACCCGAAAATTAGGGATGAAGACGTAACAATGCTGACAGACGACGAGAAGCTTGTGCTTCTTGCCCTTGCTCGTCATCTGAAAAGGGAGAAAGAAGCAATATTCCTTCCTTTAGAGGATGTTGAATCTTCTTATCGCGTTGTTTGTGAAGAATACGATGTGGAGCCTGTTGGAAGAGTTATGCTTCACGCTTTGGTTAAGCAGTTGAAGGCTGCTGGAGTAATCACTTTAAACGAGAAGTTTGAGCCTGGGCTTAACGGCGTCAAAGCAGAAGTCTTAGAAAAGTTTCTAGTAGACCTCTTGAAGAGGAAGGAACGCCATGCTTAAACTGGACGAAGAAAAGAAACGGTTCATTGAAGCAATTGGAAATCCATCACGGTTAAAGATTCTGCTGGTCTTATGGAAATCAGACAAGGAACTGACCGTATACAAAATATGCCAAAGAACAGGACTTGGAAGAAGCGCTGTGTCTCGGCATTTACTTAAACTCTTAGAAAATGGATTAATTTATAGAAGAATTTATGGTGAAATACCGTTGTATGCAATTAATAAAGATGATTCTAGGGCAAGAGCTATAATCGAGTACTTCGCTAAAATAAAGTTCTGATAACCATTAATAGGAATTAGGTTTCTCCACATGGAAGGCTGTATTGAGCGCGTATTTTTTGTTCTATTTCCATTCTTCCATCTTGTTGAAGATAAGGAGTATAGTATACAGAATAGGTTAATGTCCCTTGACAGTTTCTTTTCCAACAATCCTTTCTATCGTGAGTGTCAAGTCTCGATTTGACTTGAGCCGATTCGCCAACGTCTATAAGATAATACTTATCTTCTTTTTGGCAGAGAACTGCATAGACTCCCGATCTATCTTCTATTGAGTCTGTTGACATGTATGGTCCATTGAAGGTGTAATCACCAATCTTGATAGTCGTCAACAATCACCTCCTATTTTTTATAATTCTGATTAATTCTTTCGGTTCTGCTATAACTTTTCCGCATTTTTTACAATTTGATACCTCTAATGGCTCGTACATCGGGAGTATAACTTTCACTTTGGGTTCTGGACTTGGCTGTTCGACAAAAATTTTGTTTACTGGAATGCGGTTCCAATGTCCACATGATGGGCACTTCATTCTTAAGGTTCTCTTCATGCTTTCACCTTGAAAATGCAAACCGATAGGCAGTGAATGCTCCTTCAGTTGTTCCGTACAGCTTTTTGATGTAAGCTATTGCCTCTTCGACATTGTTAGCTTTAGGGATTATTTCTTTGAAGTTTAGATTGCCTAGAAGAGTCGACAGATTCCCTTCGTATTTGTTGATTATTCTCCCTCTGAGAATGTTTCTTCCGCATTGAAAGACTGCTTGGTCTCCAGCCTTAGCTTTGCCCTTCCTTAACTCGATTGTTTTCTGCCCTGTCTTTATCCATTCAAAGACTTCTTTCTTAACTATAAACAACGGCATATTCCTCACGTGTTCTTTAAAATATTTAAATGTTAAATGGACAATGTAAAAATATGGCAAAGCTGGAAAGAACCGATAAACCTGTAAGCGTCCTTCTTGAGGAACTGAAAAAGGGAGAATTGAGTTTACCAGAAATTCAAAGAGGATACGTGTGGAATAGACCGCAAGCAAGGGATCTAGTAGATTCTCTCTACAAACAATATCCATCTGGTTTGATCTTATTGTGGAAACCTGAAGAACTTCCTGACTTACGGAGCCCTGAAGTCGAGCAGCAAACTTTCCCAGACAAAAGGCCAACCTATCTAATCCTCGATGGACAACAACGTTTAACCTCACTTGCGAAAGTGAGCGATCCAAATGATATGGAAATAAACTTGTATTTCAATGTAGATACAGAAGAATTTCAGCTGTTTAGTTCGAAGCTTAAAGGCAGTCCATTTTGGATTTCTGTCAAAGCCGTTTTGAACAATGGTGCTGTTAAAGTCTGGAAAGATTTGAAAATTAAATTGGCGACTGACAGCAGGTTCGCCACAGATGAGGAGAAACTAGATGAGTATCTGATAAGGTTGAACCGCCTTGAGAAAATAATGGAATATCGATACCCAGTGATGATTATCCACACAGACGATTACGAAGAAATCACAGAATCATTCATTAGAGTGAATTTCAAAGGAACAAGACTAAGAGAAGCTGAAATGGCTATGGCAAGGCTTGCTTTCCGTTGGCCTGGCGTGCTTGTAAAAGAATTCGAAAATGCCTTGAATGATTACGAACGAATAAACTTTGAATTTGAACCTCGCTTCTTGATGAGGTGCTTTGTTGCCATAGGTACTGGTCAAAGCAGATTTAGATACTTAACTGGTCTATGGAAGAAATCCCAGGATGAACTCAAGGAAATCTGGAAGCAAACCAAGAGTGGAATCGACTATACCATAAATTTCCTCAAAAATAACGCAGGAATAGAATCCATAGACTGGATTCCTTCTCTAAATGCCTTAATTCCTCTTGTCGTGTATCTGTCAGAGAAGCAAACTCTGTCAGAAAGGGAAGAAAAGCTGCTTCTGTTTTGGTTTTTCACCGCTACTGTTTATGGTAGATTCACAGGTAGCCCCGAAACAAAACTCGACCAAGACCTAAAAGCCATAAAAGAAACTGACCCAATCGCACAACTTGTCAACAATCTCAAACGTGAATTCGCCAGTTTCGAAATGACTCCAGATATGTTAATAGGAAAATACCAAGCTAGCTCCTACCTACCGCTAATGTTTGTTATTTTCCGAAAAAACAATGCTAAAGACTGGTTCACAGGAACCATACTAAGTTCTACAAATGTTGGACCTTCTCATCAACTTCAGTTTCATCACATCTTCCCTCAAGCAGTTCTAAAATCAGCAGGTGATTATACGTCATATGAGATAAATGATGTAGCTAACATTGCTTTTCTCTCGCAACGAGCAAATGTGTCGATTTTAAATTCACCGCCAAAGACTTACTTGAAGAACGTAGAGGCAGAAAGATTGAAAGCACAGCTTATCCCAATGGATGAGACATTGTGGGATATTGATAACTTCAGGAAATTCTTAGAAGAGAGAAGAAAGTTACTGAGTGAAGCAATTAACTCTTATCTTTCCGATCTTAGCATGGGCATCCTTGAAGAAACATCAGTTTTGCAGTACTAGTTCATATAATCTTTCAGTGTCCAGTCATTCTGGGGAAAACGAATTAGCGGAAGCCGAAATTTTACTTGGAACACTTTTACTCTACTCTCTCTGTTGTTCGCTTGGCGCATCCATTCTTTATATGATTTTATTGCGATTTTCTGTTGTTTAGAGGGGTCTGAACGAAGTGGGAGAGCCTATTTCGTTGAAGGATGTTCCTGGTGTTGGTCCTGCTACAGCCTCTAAGCTTCGTCAGATAGGGATTACGACGATTGAGGCTTTGGCTGTTACGCCTGTGCGGGAGATTACTGACAAGAGTGATATTGGTTTTGAGAAGGCGCTTGAAATAATTCTGGAAGCCAGAAAGCTTGTTCAGGCTGATTGGACGACGGCGAAGGAGTTGTGGGAGAGACGTAAGGGTATGCTGCGTTGCTCGACTGGCTCGCCGAAGCTTGATGCCCTTTTGGGTGGCGGGATAGAGACGCAAGCTATGACGGAGTTGATAGGTGAGTATGGAGTGGGCAAGACGCAGATTTGCTTAAAGTTGTGTGTTATGGCTCAACTGCCTAAGGAACAGGGTGGATTGGAAGGTAATGCACTTTTCATTGATACTGAGGGAACCTTTAGCCCTGAAAGGGTTTATCGTATTGCCGCTGCTATGGGTTTGGATCCGCAGCAAGCGCTTAACAACGTGATTATCGCAAGAGCCTACAACAGTGACCACCAAGTCTTCTTAATCGATGGACTTTTCAAGATTTGTCCCGAAGAGAATGTGAAGCTGGTTGTGGTTGATTCTATGATTAGCCATTTCCGAGGAGAATATGTTGGACGCGAGAGCCTAGCTGAACGGCAGCAGAAACTCAACAAGTGCTTGCATAAGCTGCTTAGGCTAGCGGAAGTCTATAACATAGCCGTCGTTGTGACAAACCAAGTACAAGCAAACCCCGCTCAAG
>JAWBOR010000120.1:0-5879 GCA_038826015.1 Bathyarchaeia archaeon | reverse complement strand
TATTATGACTGGCTGTCCAACATTGCGGTAATCTGACGGGACATCTCCGTGCCCAGGTGCGAAGGCTCTAGTTGCTCCCTTTCTGTGAACCCAAACTTTTACAGTTTTATTGTCTATATCATGTTCTTCAATTTTGGCAATATTGTGAGCCACATCATAAACAAGCCTCAAACCTATTTTTTCAGCAGGTGCCTTGAAAACTTGTTCAAAGCTCTGGCGAACCCAATGCGTGATCATCTGCCGGTTTACAAAGGCATAGTTTACTGCACAGGCCATGGCACGAAAGTAATCTTGAGCCTCAGGGCTTAATCCAGGTGCACACGCCAATTCACGATCAGGCAGATCTATTCTGTACTTCTGAACCGCCCGCTCCATCACACGTAAATAATCTGAACAAATCTGATGTCCAAAACCTCGTGAGCCACAATGAATCATTACAGTGACTTGTCCCACTTTTTTTATGCCAAAAACCTCGGCAACCTTCATGTCATATATCTTATCGACTTTCTGAACCTCAAGGAAATGGTTTCCTGAGCCTAGAGTTCCAATTTGATTGAGACCTCGGCTTTTAGCAGTGTTTGAAACCTTCGATGAATCTGCGCATTCCATATACCCTCTTTCTTCGCAATGTTCTATATCTTCGGCCCATCCATATCCTTGTTCAACGATTCGAGGCACTCCTTCCATAGTAATTCGATCTAATTCGTTAATAGTAATGTGAAAGTCTTTTCTACGGCTTCCAAGTCCACACGGAACGTTTCTGAATATTACGCTTGCCAATTCTCCTAGCTTAGGACGAACATCCCTCTCCGAAAAGTTTGTTGTTAATAGGCGAACCCCGCAATTTATATCGTAACCTACTCCTCCGGGGCTTATGACACCATTTTCATAGTCAGTAGCCGCAACACCTCCTATTGGAAAACCGTAGCCTTCATGTCCGTCAGGCAAGGTTATTGAATATCGGTATATGCCTGGCAGATGAGCTACATTGGCACATTGCTCTAAAGTTCTGTCTGTCTTCATCTTTTCCAAAAGTTCATTGTCGGCTAAAACGAGACCTGGAACACGCATGCCAGCTTTATACTTAATAGGTATCCGCCATGTGTATTCGTCAATTCTTTCCAAGGGGACGCTCATTCCACTCTTCACCGAAACATAATTAAGAAAAGCGTGATATAAACTGTATTGAGGCTTCAAACCTTGAGAATAGGTTTCTTTGTCTGGGAGTATCCGCCAGTATTAGTAGGCGGCCTCGGTACCTATGCAGAATACATTACCAGAGAATACATTGAGCTTGGTCAAGATGTCACAGTTTTCACGCTTAATCCGGGAACCCTCAAAACAAGAGAAATAATCAAGGGTGTGGAGGTTCATCGCCCGCTTATAGCTGATGCCAGCAATATTTTCCCAGTGTTTGTTTCAGAAGACCTGCGTAAATGGGGCACTAACATTCGTTTCTTCAACGACATCTTTCTCTATAACATATTAAGTTCGACTAAGTTCATTAATGATCTGATCAGGAAAGAAGGCTACAAATATGATATTGTCTGCGTCCACGACTGGCTTAGCAGCATTGCTGGAAATATAATCAAGAATGAGACGAAGATTCCCGTGATCTTTCACGTTCACAGTACCGAATGGGGTCGAAGCGGAGGACAAGGCTCCGAGGTTGTGTCTCACTTAGAGACACAGATGTCTCAGAGAGCTGACCATATAATAACCGTAAGCCACGCAATGCGTGAAGATATAGTTCGACATGGCTGGCCTAGTTCAAAAATAAGTGTAGTGTGGAATGGCGTTGACCCAGAACGATATGATCCTGCTAAAGTAAAATCGGAGAATGTGGAAAATATTAGAAAGAGACATGGCGTTCCTGAGGGAGGTCACATGATTTTGTTTTTGGGCCGGCTTACCTGGGTTAAAGGGGTTAACAACCTAGTTCAAGCTATGCCTTTGATCTTAAGGGAATATCCAAAAGTGAAATTAGTGATCTTAGGCAAGGGCGAAATACAGAGAGATGTTGTCGAGATGGCTAATCGGTTAGGTGTTCAAGAAAATGTAGATTGCCGCTTCGAGTTTGTACCAGAGGAAGAGAGAATAACTTATTACGCAGCAGCTGATGTTTGCGTTTTTCCATCAGTGTACGAGCCTTTCGGGATCGTAAGCCTAGAAGCTATGTCCATGGCAAAACCCATTGTTGTTGGTGCACAAGGAGTTGTGGGCTTCAGAGAACAGGTTGTTGCGTCTGGAGAAGATCAAAACGGTGTTCACATCAATGGCAACGATCCAGTTGATATCGCATGGGGAGTAAAAGAAGTACTTAAAGACCCAGAAAGAGCCAAAAAATTGGGGCAAAACGGACGCAAAAGAGTGATACAATATTTCACATGGAGGAAAGCAGCGGAACAAACTCTGCAAGTATATGATACTCTCCAAACTCCTTGAAGTTTCAAGGGTGGACGTCATTATTTGGTCACCATATTTGTTTAGGTAAAATTGTTTGTTTCACCTTTGACTTAACCCTGAAAGAATGTTTCTTTTTTGTTTCCTCTCGTAAAAGAGATAAGCCGCCAAAAAGCGCAAGTTAATGTTTGAACTCATATGGTAGTTGCTTTCTCTAACATCTGTTCTTTTTTCAGCCTTTATTTTAGAGATAAAACCTTTTAAATATTCAAAAGAGCGAAACTAATAAGAATAGAAGATAAACGTGCAGTAGGTGAAGAAACGTGAATGTTGACGATTTTGGGAACATAGCAGTTGTGGGAGCAGGCATAATGGGGCATGGAATCGCGCTTGTCTTTGCTCTTCATGGGTATAAAACAAGTTTGATAGACATAGATGAAAAAATAATCGAAAAGGCATTTAGCAACATAAGAAATAATATTCAAACCTTACTCAGTTTAGATGTAATAAATAAGAAACAAGCAGAATCTGTGTTACCATTAATAAAAGGAACCACAAAACTCGATGTGATTGAAAAAGCAGACTTTGTAATAGAAGCAGTTCCAGAGAAACTTGAACTAAAGAAGCAGATATTCCGAAAACTCGACGAACATTGCCCCCAAAATACGATATTGGCATCCAATACGTCTACGTTAAGCATAAGCGCAATAGCAGCTGCCACAAAGAGACCTGACAAAGTAATAGGCGTCCACTGGATGAACCCGCCCTATATATTGCCGCTTGTTGAAATAATTCGAGGAGACAAAACATCCGATTCTACACTAAGCATAGCAGTCGATCTTATGAAAAAATTGAAGAAAGACCCTGTAGTATGCAAGGACGTCCCAGGATTCTTGGTTAACAGGATGCAATTTGCCATGGTGGTGGAGGCTTTAACGTTATTAGAACAAGGAATCGCCAGCGCAGAAGATTTGGATAAAGTTTGGACAAAACATTTGGGCATTCGTTTCGCGCTCTTGGGTCCAATTACGGCTTCAGATCATCTCGGATTAGATGTCATATTCGATTGTCAGTCATATTTATATGAAAAGCTTAAGGCCTCAAAGTTTAAACCTCCAAAGATTTTAGAAGAAAAAGTCAAGGCAGGAGAACTAGGAGTAAAATCTGGCAAAGGCTTCCATAATTACGAGAAAGCAAAAATTGAAGAGATAATTAGCGCAAGAGATAAGAGAATGATACAGCTCTTGCGACATTTAAAAATCATTTGAGCAACCATATAAGTATCGCTTTTAAACCACAAACATAAGTATTTATAAAGGGGTGAAATGAGGGTTGAGGCTTCTGGGTAAGGTTGCTTTTGTTACGGGTGGCGGTGTTGGAATAGGCAGAGCGATATCTTTAATGTTTGCACGTGAAGGCGCCGATGTTTCTCTGGCAGCTCGTTCAATAGACCGGATGGAGGAGGTTGCCCATGAAATTAGGGCTATGGGCCGTAAAGCCTTAGTCAACGCCATGGATGTCACAAGCGTGGAACAAGTGGATAGAGCGGTTAAACGCACATTGGAAGAATTCGGCAGAATAGACATTCTCGTAAACAATTCAGGCATCGCTGGGCCAACAGCACCCGTTTACGAGATAACCCCTGAACAATGGGACGAAACCTTCAACGTAAACCTTAAAGGAGCCTTCCTATGCTGCAGAGCCATCGTACCAATAATGATTAAGCAAAGAAGCGGAAAGATTATCAACATCGCTTCGATGACGGGAAAACGACCACTTCCGATGAGAACGCCTTACTGTGCAACCAAAATGGGATTAATCGGATTCACAAGGTGTCTGGCATCGGAGCTTGGAAAATTCAACATAAATGTGAACGCGATATGTCCAGGACCTGTAGCTGGCTCAAGAATAGAGTCTGTGATTAAAAATGCAGCGAAAGCTGAGGGTGTTTCTGAAGAAGAGGTTAGAAATCGATTTTTATCAGCCTCTCCGTTAAGAAGGTTTGTTTCCGCTGAAGATGTTGCTAAGTGCGCGGTTTTTCTCGCCTCAGACGACGCTACTAATATGACTGGACAAGATATAAACGTCACAGCAGGCATTGTAATGTACTAAAAAGAAAACATCAGTAAACGCTTGTTAACACTCAGCTCGTGGATTCAGGTGCCGACGAATACACTGTCAGAGTCGACCACACAATAGAAGAGGATAAGCAGCTAATCGAGGCGGGATTCGAGTATGTCACGGAAAGGGATGGCTACAAAATCTACAGAAAACGCAAATAATCTCCCTCAAAAAGTGTGGGGGTTCGGTGAAAAGTGCGGGGGGTGGGATTTGAACCCACGAACCCCTGTGGGACAGCCGCCTCAGGGCTGCGCCTTTGACCTAGCTTGGCAACCCCCGCTTTTTTCATTTTATTTAGTTCGCACCTTATAAATTAATTTTATCTGTTTTTTATTGTTTATACTTCTCAATAAGTTATATATGCGGAGTTCATGAAATGTTAGGGAAGCTGAGACTTAGAACGTTACGGATGAGAGTCGAGACTGAATGTTTGAAATGTTAATCATTCTAATCTCCGGCTTCATCGCAAGTTTTCTGAGCATGCCTGTAATCATAGGCGAGATGCGAAAAGTCCGAATCGTAGGCATCGATGTCCACAAAAAGGACCGCCCGCTTATCCCAGAGATGGGCGGCATAGCCTTACTAATTGGATTAACAATAAGTATCTTAGCAGCCGTTGTCCTTATGCCGCAAAAACTCAACTTACTACTGAGTTTCTTGGCAACAGTTTTAATAGCAGGAATTGTTGGCGCCATAGACGACCTAAAAACTTTAAATGCAAAAATAAAACCGCTTCTCACATCCTTCGCTTGCATACCAATCTTAGTGATGCGCACATACAACACATATCCGGTTTTGCCATTTATCGGAAGAACCCGCCTAACCCTGGTCTATCCATTGCTTATACCCTTCGCAATAGCTGTACCATCCAACGCCGTGAACATGATGGATCCCTTCAACGGGACAATGTCAGGAACAACCTTAATCATAACAATTATCTTAATGGCTTCGGCTTTGATCCTAAACCGATCTGAGGCCTTAATATTATGCATAAGCCTTATTGGGCCTCTTTTAGCGTTTTACTATTTCAACAGATACCCATCAAAAGTTTTTTCAGGAGATGTAGGAAGCTTAAGCATTGGCGCCGCGTTGGGAGCTATAGCCGTACTTGGACAATTGGAAGCTGTAGCCATCGTTGCCTTCATGCCCCAAATCATGAACGCCTTCTACGGGCTGGCAACAATCGGCAAACTATACGAAAGACGAGAAGTACCCCGCCCAATCACAGTACTAGACGATGGGCGATTAATGGCAAACGCTGACCCCAAAGCTCCAATCACTTTAGCTCGCTTTGTCCTCGCCAGAGGGCCTCTATATGAACGTGAAGCCATCCGCCTCTTCTACGCCGTTTCTTT
>JAWBOR010000119.1:0-5898 GCA_038826015.1 Bathyarchaeia archaeon | reverse complement strand
AGCCTCCACGGTTTCCATCCTTCGTTCTTGAACCCAAACATCGTCGACTTACCGCTTAGACCAACAACATCGACACCTAGAGCTTCGCAAAGGTCTGAAGCTATCTCACCCAACATCTGGTATGGCTCAATGACCTTAACTGGTGTATCGGGTGGATCGAGGGCTAAGGCTTGACGGAGAGCATAAACCGTGCTCACGTGCATCCCTGTCGTTGGGCTTCCGCCGAGGTCAAGGGGAACACAATCAGGTTCACGATGGTTTAACGCTAAAGCCACGCGTTCTCGTGAGCTCACAGATACAACTCCTTTTAGATCCTAATTCTATGAAGACATTTAACCCCAACTAAATGATTCCGGATATCGGAAAATAAAATTTTTCTTTTTGGTGGCGGGCCCGGCGGGAATTGAACCCGTGACCCCCGGGTTAAAAGCCCGGTGCTCTATCCTTGCTGAGCTACGGGCCCCTTTCAATTGTTTACAACATATTTTAGAATTTGCCCTTTATTATTTTAGGTTTACTCTCATTGCAGGTTCTAGAATTTCAGGGGTAAATGTAAAATAGGGTTAGTTAACATCTATATGACGAAGATGCGATGTCGGTTAAAGAGTTTCTGGAAAGTCTGATGCTTGAAAAAGCTCCTGGACCTCGTCCTTCCTTCTCAGTTTTAGATGTGATTAAAGTTTTAGAACTCATTGCCAAGACTGGTTCGGTTGGGCGTGGAAGAATTGCAGGGGAAACAGGCTTAGGCGAGGGATCTACAAGAACATTGATAAACCGTTTGGTAGATGCAGGTTTAATTGCCATATCGAAAGGTGGATGCGCGCTTACAGAAAAAGGCCGGATGATATGGGATGAGATTACGGCGATAATGCCCTATAAAGTTGAACTGGGAAAAAATGAGTTAACTCTTGCTTCCTTTAATGTTGCCGTCTTGGTTAAGGGTCGAGGTGAAAGAATTAAAAAAGGTTTGGAACAGCGTGATGCAGCAGTAAGTGCTGGGGGGAAATGCATTATAACCCTTGTTTTTAGAAATAACAAACTCATCCTTCCATCAATTAGCAATGATTTGGCGAAGGATTTCGCATCAACTTTTAAGCAGATAACTAACACGATGACTTTGGAAGAAAACGATGTAGTTATTATCTGCGGCGCGGAGAATTTTAAAGATGCTGAATACGGAGCCTTAGCTGCCACTTGGACAATAATTTGAAAATCAGCAAGTCAATAGGTGAACTTTTCTCCTCCAGTGAAAATTCGCTCTAAAGTGGCGTTTAAATCGATAAAACCTTCAGAAGTCTTCGCTGACACGGATATCAACGGGAAAATTAGACCCAATTGATGAAGCGCCCGCGCCATTCTTTGACTGAGCAATCGTTTTGTTCCATCTAGTCTTTCGTTAATTGCAACTTTTAAAGCCTTGGAATTTTCGGACCATTGTACTATGGATTCTATGTCTCTCTCTGGAAGAAGGTCACATTTTGATAAGACATGAATCTGTGGCAGCAGGAACCGTGTATGAACGGCTGCTGAGAGAAACATGTTTGATACGTAGTTAATTGGGTTTGATGAAAAAACAGCGTCGAACAAGTAGAGAACAGCCTTTTGTTCTTTACTAATCTCATTAGCTATATAGGGTCCACTTACTCTAAAAGCAAATATCTCCATCTGTCCGGGCGTATCTATGAGGAGTATATCTGGGCTTAAATCTTCAATCTCTCTGCTTAAGGTTTCTGTTTCCTCTGCAATAAGATCTGCCGCCATAATTAATGCTCCGTTTGGTCCAAGGCTATGCTCATCCATAATCGATTCAACCGTAATATAGTCTCGAATATCAATATCTGGCATGTAAGGCAATTTAATGACGCCGGGATCCAGATTAAGCGTTGCCACATTCTGTTTTTCCATCCTAAGCCACTCAGCAAATTCTGCTGTCAGAAGAGATTTCCCTGAACCCGCCGTTCCGATTATAAAGACTGAGAATACCATGCACACATCCACCTTCTATAGCTGCACATATTAATTAAAAGTTACTTTGCAATTTAATACGCAATGAGCCTAATTGAGGACTCAAAATTTTCTTTATGTTTTGGGAGTCTGAACCCTGGCGCCTTTATCCTGTATTATCTCCGAGATCTGAGTGATCGCCTGTTCAATCCTTTGCTTGGCTAATCCTTGGTTTTTCGACGTTGTTGAGAAATGGAGCTCTATGTGACTGGACTTCTCTGAGACCCTCGGGTGAGACTTTACGTACACATATGGATTATCATGCATAACTCGATCGATTATGGGTGCCAACTCGGATTCAGGCATTCCTCTAATATCGAGGCTGGCTTCATAGAAGATCAAGTCACCTGCAAGTTTTTGTAGCATAGGCGCAATCGACTCATCAAAAATCGCCATCATTTCTTGTGGAACCCCTGGCAGAGCCACTATTATTGTATCCGTGTGCTCAACGAGAACTCCGGGCGCAGTTCCAACAGGGTTAGGCAGTGGTTTTGAACCTTTCGGTAGTTTCGCCATCTTAACTCTCGGCGGGGTCATCTCGAATTTTTCCATTCGTCCTTCAGCTACGTAACTCTGATATTTTTTCTTCACCATCTCTAAGGCTTCATTATTTTCTTCGAGCTCTCGTTCTAGTGCTTTGGCGACGCCTTCTAGGGTTTTATCGTCAAATGTTGGTCCTAATCCACCCGTGGTTATAATGAGCTTGGGCTTCCGTTGTATGGCTTCCTTTATGGCTGATGCTATTTCATCTACATTGTCGCCTACAACTACTATTCTTCTAATGTTTAAACCTAGGCTGGTTACCCTCTTTGCAAGCCAATGTGCATTGGTGTTCAAAGTCTTTCCAATAAGAAGTTCGTTACCAACACATATAATCTCAAGAATATGAGTCGACAAAAGAATTCTCCTCCTTTTTGTTTAGTATTATAGGGAATAAAAACCTGTCTATAATCATAGTTGTGAAGTATGTTTTTGACCCTCGTTAAATAAACTATTTGAAATTAGAAAAGACTTAAATATTTTTAGCTGAACGATAACATAATGAAAGATGCATGAGAAAAATATACTATAGGCTAGCTACATTTTTTCTAGTTTTGTTTATTTCAATTTGTATAAACTTCTTTTTACCGAGAATGATGCCTGGAAATCCGATTGATGCCATGTTAGCTCGTATGGAACAAATGGGGAAGTTCAAGGGAAGAGATGATCTCGTAGAATTTTATAAGAAACAATTTAATTTAGAAGGAACAATGTTGGATCAATTTTTAGCTTATATTGTGCAGCTAATGCAAGGAAACTTGGGTTTTTCTTTAGCGCACTTTCCTGCAACAGTCGCCGACCTTATTATGGTCTCTTTGCCCTATAGTTTGTTTCTAATGATCACTGGCTTGGCGATAAGCTGGACTTTAGGAACACTAATTGGGGGAATCGTCGGCTGGAAAGCTGAGAAATCTAAATGGAGCTTATTACTCACTGCAATCTCCGTTGTATTCAATAATATGCCTTACTTTATCGTTGGACTGATTTTTTTGTTCCTTTTCAGTTATTCATTGCGTTTGTTTCCAATATCTGGGGCACACAGCCCAACAATAGCCCCAAGTTTTTCACTGGCTTACATACTTGATTTTCTATATCATTCTGTAGGACCTATCTCTGTAGTGGTGATCTCTCAATTGGCTATGTGGTTTTTACATATGAGAGGATTAGTTATTGATGTAAAAAATGAGGATTTTATGCTCTATGCGGAAGCTAAGGGTTTAAGTGACAGAAGAATGCTCATGTCTTATGTTATCAGGAACTGTCTTCTTTCCCAAGTTACAGAGTTGGGGATGGCATTGGGCTGGGTGTTCAGCGGTTCTCTCTTAGCTGAAGTGGTATTTAGCTATCCAGGCATGGGTACCTTACTTTTCGATTCCATCTTGAACTTAGATTATCCAGTAATAATGGGCATAATGCTTCTGGTCATATTAACGATAAATACAATACTACTATTGCTTGACGTTTTAATTCTTCCATTAATTGATCCGAGGACCAAAGAGGAATGAAAAGTATTAGCATTTCTCTAGGAAGGTTCTACAATGCTCATTTGATTAGTGGATTTATAATATTAGGGTCAATTATTGTTTTCTCCATAGTGGGTTTAAAGACTCTTTCTCACATTAACCCATACAAAATTCGTGCATACGATCCAAATTTGCCACCGAACAATGTAAATTTATTAGGAACTAACGCACTTGGCAGAGACATGTTCACTGGCATATTGTTAAGTACCTTGAACTCACTATTAATTGGCATTATTGGAGCAGGCATAGGTGTACTGATCGGCATTTTAGTGGGCGCATCTGCTGCTTATTTTGGTGGAAAACTAGATCACATATTACGTATATTGACGGATACTTTCCTAGTGATTCCAATGTTACCTGTAATGATATTAATCGGTTCGATCCTAAGATGGAATGTTCTGATAATGGGAGTTTCTTTTGTAATTTTCACTTGGGCATGGTCATCTAGAACAATACGTTCCCAAATACTAAGCTTAAAAAGAAGAGACTTTATTGAATTGGCTAGGCTCTCAGGAATGTCAGAGATAAAAATACTTTTCATTGAAATACTGCCACATCTCATACCATGGATCTTATCCTCGCTCATTTACGCGATCATGTGGGTCATGATTAACGAAACTGGATTGTCCTTCTTAGGTTTAGGTCCTACTAATGACATCACCTTTGGAACCATGATATATTGGGCTTTTAAATACGGTTCCTTATATCGAGGCATATGGTGGGCATGGGCGCCAGTAGTCGTGATGCTGTCACTTATCTTTATTTCATTGTATACCATTTCTGTTGGGTTTGACAAAATTTCAAGAGGAACCTGAAGGCTCGGATTGAAAATGACTAGCAACATTCTGAATGTTGAAAATTTAAACGTACATTATGAAATAAAACCTAAACCCGTTAAAGCTGTTAACAAAGTTTCCTTTAACCTGAAAGAAAAAGAAATTTTGGGCATCTGTGGTGAATCTGGATGCGGAAAAACTACACTGTTAAGGGCAATAGGAGGTCTAATTAGACCACCTGCTCGCATAACTCAAGGAAAAATACTCTATAAAGGGTTAGATCTCACAAAGCTAAGTGAGAAGGATTTTAAAAAAATTAGATGGAGAGATATTTCTTATATACCTCAAGCTTCTATGAACAGCTTGAACCCTGTTTTGAAAATTAGAGATCAAATTTTTGATGTTATAACGGAGCATCATGGAAATATAATACTGCAAAAAGAAATTATCGAAAAATCGCTGATAAATGAATTAGATAAAGTAATGCTAGCTCCTGAAACGCTTGATTCTTATCCTCATGAACTTAGTGGAGGAATGAAACAGAGAGTTTTAGTTGCCTTGGCCATGGGCGTGCATTCATTAAGACCTAAAATAATAATTGCTGACGAACCTACATCCAATCTCGATGTAACTACCGAAAGATATATACTCAAAATATTGAGAGAATTCGTGCAAATCTACGGTGCATCAGTCATTATGGTTACACACAACATTGCAGCTCAATCACAGATTGCAGACAGAGTAGTAATAATGTATGCAGGAGAAATAGTAGAAATTGGAGACGTCTATGACATATTTAATAAACCCTTACATCCTTACACCATAGCATTAATTTCTGCTACTCCAACAATGGGAGGAGTCAAAGAGATGGTATCATTACCTGGTATCCCCCCAGACTTAAGAGAACCGCCCAGCGGTTGCAAATTTCATCCCAGGTGCAAATTTGCGATCGAAGGGAAATGTAACATTGAAGAACCACAGTTGGCTGAGATTGAATCTGGCAGGTTCGTAAAGTGCCACAGAATTTAGAAATATAAGGCGATTAAATATGAATG
>JAWBOR010000118.1:0-5951 GCA_038826015.1 Bathyarchaeia archaeon | reverse complement strand
TGAGGCTTTCAGATCAATGCTGAAAGCGCAAGGACTTAAACTAGTTGCAGATGAAAACTGCGCAGCTGATACCATGTCAGCTGTCGTGTATCCACAGGGCGTGGATGATAAGTTGTTCAGGGGCACGCTTGCCAATGAATTCAACATTACGGTAGCAGGTGGTCTTGGACCCCTAGCTGGCAAAATATTCAGAGTTGGACATATGGGCAATGTTTCACCGAACGATATACTGGCAACAATAGGCGCGATTGAGACTACTTTAGCAAAGATGGGCGTTCCATTGGAAGCCGGACGAGGTTCAGCAGCAGCTCAAAAAGTCATCGCGACTTTATAAGCCCTTATGAAAAGGAGGCTAAACAACAATAAATTACATGTTCTAAGATAGAAGAATAGATAAAAAAGCCTAAAGGTTTTTTATTTTCTTGTTCTTGGGCATGCCACAATGTGTAATCTGGAGTCCCTTATACCGGGTGTTTTGTCAATCTGGTTTAAAAAGATCTTTTCAAGTTCTTCTATGCTTTCTGCCTGAATCTTGACAACAGCGTCGAAAATGCCGATTACAAGCCGTGCTTCACTAACTGCTTTTACATTTTTAATATTCATTATAAAATCTTTTTTGGTTCCCGGTTTCAGATTCAAAAAAACGTAACCTGTTTCCATTTTATTGGCCTCTTTATTCTAGAATTTGTTCATCTACGCAAAGAAGCGTTACGGTTGATTCAACGCCTTCAATCATTGAGATTCCCTCCATGACCAAGTTCTCAATGTCGTGGATTTTGGGCGCATTTAATTTTACAATGGCGTCGTAGTCGCCGAATAGTAACTCTGCGTTTTCAACCCCTTTCATGGAACATATCTTTTTTACTACGGATCGATTAAACCCATAAACTTCTTTTTGAGTAGATATCTTCACGAGAATGTAGGCCTCAACCAATTTCGATTTCTCACCAAATAAAATTGCTCTTGCTTATATTAAAGGATTAACAGGATCTCTCGCAGTTATCCAAGTAAAGAAAAGTGGCTTCAAATATTTACTACAAAAAATTTTAGTTGGAAAAAGGGGAAATGGCTAAAGATAACCTTTTAATATTCAAATGAAAGATTCTGATAAAAAATGAGGTAGCGCCCAAACATGATTTGTGTTTTAGGTATTGTTGGGAGCCCGAGAATCATGGGAAACACTGAACGTTTAGTTGACGAGGCGTTAAAAGCCGCTCGGGAAGAAGGGGCTCACGTGGAGTTAATAAGGTTAGCTAACAAAGATATTAAACCGTGTGATGCTTGCCTCTCATGTAGGAGAACTGGTGAATGTCGAATAAAGGACGATTTCCAGCCAATATTCGAGAAGATGATTGAGGCTGATGGGATAATCCTGTCTTCACCTGTTTATTTTGGTTCTGCTACTCCTCAGATAAAAGCTTTAATTGACAGAGCTGGATATTTATCCCAGTCAAAAGGCAGAGTCTTCGAGAACAAAGTAGGCGGACCGTTGGTTGTCGCAAGAAGAGCTGGACAAAACTTTACCTTTGCTCAGCTCCTGTTCTTCTTCCTTCATCAAGGAATGATTGTTCCAGGCTCAACCTACTGGAACATAGCCTTCGGAAGAGAAAAAGACGAAGTGGAAAAAGACGAAGAAGGTCTAGGAACAGCTCGAAACTTTAGCAAGAAGATGGTTTGGCTCATCAAAAAAATCAAAGGCTTAGAATAGGTTACTTGAAGCTTTTCAATCTTTATGGTGTTCATCTACTTTTTTAATGGAAATGTCAGAGCTTTCACCAAATGGATTTTGCGTTAAGGCAATTCATCTAAATATTTATTGCCTCCGCTATAATGTTTAAAGAATAGTGAAGGTCTTAATCATGGTTGCAAATCTGCCCGCTGAGGCAAAAGCCAAATGGGCGCAGGTTGCAGCTTGCCGCTCAATCCCTGAAAAGATAGAATTAATGCGGGAATTCATCTCACTCGTTCCTAAACATAAAGGCACAAACAAGCTTTTAGGCAATGTTAGAAGGCGTATAGCAGAACTAGAACGAGAACTCGAAAAGTCTAGGGTAAGGAGAAAAGGCGGACGAGGAGGAGGCTTCTCCATACCGAAAGAAGGAGCTGGACAGATCATTGTCTTAGGCCCCACGAAGGTGGGAAGAAGCAGTCTTCTCGCTTCAGTAACCAACGCTAAGCCAGAGATAAGCCCGCTTCCATACACAACTCAGAAACCGGTTCCTGGGATGCTGCCTTACAAAGATATACAGTTTCAGCTGGTCGAAGCCCCTGCTTTGGTCGAAGGAGCAGCTGAGGGAAAGATGGGCGGTTCGCAGATTCTCGGCATGGTGAGAAACGCGGACGGTCTTATTTTAATGGTTGATCTTTCATTAAACCCTATTGCTCAATTTATGATGATGAGTTCTGAACTGGAAAAATCTGGGATACTGATTGAAGAGCCTGAAGGGCAAGCAGAGGTGATTCGTCGAAGCTCTGGTGTGGGCATCCAAATTATAGGCGGTGGGGTTCTTGTTGATTGCACTGCCGAAGATGTACGAAGGATGCTTAGTAGTTACCGTGTCACTTCGGCGTTAGTTAAGATTAGAGGCAAGATTAGATTAGACGATATTGAAGAGTCTTTATACTCAAACACTATCTATAAACCCACATTAATTATTGCCAACAAAACAGATGTTAACGGAGCATATGAGCGTCTCGTCTCTTTGAAAGAGGCCTTAAAAGAACATCGCATTCCCCTTCTCGCTGTTTCCTGCCAAAACAATCAAGGCCTAGAAAAACTCGGTGAAGCCATCTTTAAGATGCTTGGGATAATCCGAGTTTATACAAAAGAGCCAAACGCAAAGGAGCCGACAGATAAACCAGTTGTGGCAGAAGAAGGGACAACCGTGATTGATATAGCCAAAAAACTGCATAGCGAATTGTATAGAAAGTTCAAGTTTGCACGAGTGTGGGGTCCAAGCGCAAAATATCCAGGCGAAAAAGTCGGTGTGGCGCATATGTTACAGGACGGGGATGTAATAGAAATCCATTAATGCAATATTCATTCTATAACTTTCGGTTTATCTTCTCAGGAATTTCTAAACCAAAGCTTAAGAATAACATAAATAAGAA
The DNA here is from genome assembly GCA_038826015.1 of Bathyarchaeia archaeon. Lineage (GTDB taxonomy): Archaea > Thermoproteota > Bathyarchaeia > Bathyarchaeales > DTEX01 > JAWBOR01. The sequence goes on along the minus strand of JAWBOR010000118.1, from coordinate 2,840 downwards.
ATTGATGCTTCAAAAATAAAAGTGCAATAATACAAGTAGAGTATATCTATCAACACATGACTAGGCGTATTTGATAGTTTAAAAAAGGTAAGGCAAGAAATTGGACCAAACAAATCAATTTTGACCAAAAACGAATTTCTGTATCTAAAAAGAAAAAATGGCGCCCTGGCCGGGATTTGAACCCGGGTCGGGCGGGCGACAGCCGCCTATACTAGACCGGACTATACTACCAGGGCTGAAGTCAAAGCGCCAAGTATTGTTAAAAAGAAGAGGAGAAATATAAGTTTTCTACTTTCAAGAAACTGCTTCCTAACATAATTTGCGGCTTAAGGATTATGTTTTGGTAATGGTAGTTGCCGTGGTGGATATGAACTTTTTGTAGTATAGCGGTGTAGCGGCACAGATTCCGGCGGATATTATCGTTAGCCAGAAAGCTGTCGTGAATCCTGTTGAAACGGGAACGCTCACTGTGACCACCGCCTAAATTTATGGAAAAATTGCAGAAAACACGTTTAACTTGAAACCGAAATTGTGAGGATTCGTAACATTAAACCTAAACAGTAGAATTCGTGAAAATTAATCATGCCCATAGCCTACATATTCAATTTTCGGCATCTCTGCTGTTAACTCTGGAATCTTAGGTATCACTAAAGCCATTAAGTCATCTTTATACAAGAACAAAGATATTCTGGTGAGACCAAAAAACAGTCTAGCTGAATTCATGCTTTCTCCTACTTTTCAATGGTTGAACACTCATATATCATCGGGGCTATATATTTTGTTATGGTTATTTTATGAAGCTACTTCCCCATCCAACAGTATAGGCATAAATCTTCTTTTTTGAGACTGAATTTATCTGGCGCGGCCTCAATTATTGCCTTTATCATATCTTCTAAGGTTTGATACTTCAGAGTGGTGAAACCGATCATCTCTCTTATTTTTTCAATCATCCTCTTGTGTTTCGAGCTGTTCGGATCTATGTATTCATCGACGGATTTAGGATCTCTTCCTTCAATATCTATAATGGCCTTACGAGTTGCAAGATCTTGGTTTTTAGTTGAGATGTCAAAAATGCATGGAAACATCTGAGGAGGAGAAGCTATCCGTCCGTGAACCTCTTTAGGTTGGAAAGGCCAAATCTTCTCTCTCAATAAGTCACGAAGTTGAGTGCCCCTTCTAATCGAGTCGTCAACAAGAATTATCCTCATATCCTTTATTATCTGAGGATTCGGAACCTGTTTATACTTGGCAATAAGCTCCCGTTTCTCCTGCGTTGGTGGAATGTAACTTCTGCCCCAACCAGCTGTATATTTGACCAAAGGGCGTCTTAAAGGAGCTATTGAATCAAGAGCTTTCGTTACGTTCCTTTCGAACTCATCCGCACTTATTTTTTTCTTGTTAAACTGTTCTAGTGTGGATGTAATTTTTTCTTTGGCTAGCTCTATTTTTCTTTTGACGTATCCAACTGAATGGGGAAAACCTGAGTCGGCGATACCCAGCACTAGATCCACCATTACGTCATCATTCTCCGCAAGGAAGCCGCCGCATCTTTCCCTAACAATCTCTGCGTTTACTCCGTAATAATCTGATGTTGGAAACCCAAAGTAAATGTGAAGGAATGGGCAGAACCTTTTTTGATAAGGTCCATTCACTCTTGTTCTGATGCCTGATTCTGTGATTGACGTGATTTCGCGGTATTCGAGAAACTTGAAAATCTCGAATCCCAAATTCGGAAAGGAGGAGGTTTCAGAAGCTATCGCCCAATCTTCTCCCCTTTTTCCCACTATAAGCGGGAAGGCATCGCCAGAAGCATATATGCTTCTATCGTCTTCTGATAGAAGAAGTAGAGATATTGAGCCATCGATCTTTTCGTGCATCTTTTCGATTCCCTCAATGACGTTCCTCCCCCGAGTTATCAGCTCGCCTACGATTTCAGTCTGGTTTAGAATTGATTTGTTATCTCTAACTTTTGATTTTTTGAATGACGCCTTGTCTTCGATTAATTCAGAATGCAATTCTTCCATATTTTTAATGAACCCAATTGTGCAAAGGGCGAAGGTTCCAATTTTTGACTCAAATTTAATAGGCTGGTCTTCTTCTGTGTCGCTTATTACTCCTATGCCCAGTTTACCTTTTATTTTAGCATAGTCTTTCTGAAACTCTGATTTGAATTGGCTGTTACTGATGTCGTGAGAAATCACCTCAATATCATTGTTAAGGAAGGCTATACCTCCAATCTCTGTTCCCAAATGAGAATGATAGTCAACGCCGAAGAACAAGTCTCTGGCAAGATTATGTTTCGAGACTACTCCGAAGAGACCCCCTAACATCTATTCAGCCTCGTTAAGAGAATTATTAAAAGGCATATAAACCCTTTCTTTAAGAGCCCCTAAACTTTTTTCTCTTAATTTCTTAAATAGTATTAGATATCGAAAGCCAAATCACTCAGTTAAACGAAGCGAAAAATTTCGTTGATTCCTCTTAAAAATTCACAGCTGAGTTGATTGATCTTTTGCGATAAATTTAAAAATTCTAGAAATATGCCGGACAATTGGAAAAGAAATGAGAACTTCTACTCTAGCTGCTGTTATCGCGATTTTGGTTGCGACAGATCTTGTGACAGGAGGAGCATATTACTATTCTACTTTGCTTCTCCAAAAGTTACTCCTTCGCCGACTTCCACAACTCCGTCTCAAACGGCGACACCTACCTTCATAACAACTCCAACCCCTTCAACAGATCACATAGCTATAAATGAATTCGAGCTGAAACCTCCCGAAAACGATGATGATCTGAGTGTGGAGGAGTGGGTGGAGCTTATCCTACACCTGAAGAAAGTT
>JAWBOR010000117.1:0-6001 GCA_038826015.1 Bathyarchaeia archaeon | reverse complement strand
CCGCCATCGCAGAGCTGTTGCCGATGGTGCGCAGCCTGCTCGGCGAAGCAATCGAGCTGCGCTGGGAGCCGGCGCACAATTATAAGCGATTGCTTCATATGTTCAATTTTCACAATTGAATGCGTCTAAGATCTGTGACGTATGATCAATTTTCCTCGTTGTGGGGGAGAGAAAAATTATATGTATTACATTGCTGATTTAAAATGTAAACGATTATGCGGAATGAGAAATGACAATGGCAAGCAAAAGCGAAGTTGAAGAAATGATCAGCTACTTAGAGAAGATGCTGAAGATAAGATATTTTGAAGAAAAAGTCAGCGACCTTTTAAGCCGCGATATAGTGAAAGGAGCATCGCATCTCTATGTGGGTCAAGAAGCCGTAGCCGTAGGAGCAATAGCTGCCATAAGAGAAGATGATATCATCACGAGTACCCATCGCGGTCATGGACATTGCATCGCGAAAGGAGGAGACCTAAAAAAGATGATGGCTGAGTTATGCGGTAAAGCCACAGGTTACTGCAAAGGCAGAGGAGGCTCAATGCACATCGCAGATGTCACCGCTGGAAATCTAGGCGCAACAGGCATAGTAGGCTCACACATACCGCTCGCCACAGGCGCAGGATTATCCATAAAGTTAAGAGGCACCGACCAAGTTGTCTTATGCTTCTTTGGAGACGGCGCAGCAAACACAGGAGCCTTCCACGAATCCGTAAATATGGCCGCTATTTGGAATCTGCCCGTTATATATATCTGCGAGAATAACCTGTACGGTATGTCGGTCGCAGTTAACAGGGCTTTTCCATTTAAGGACATTGCTGAAAGAGCTAAGGGCTATAATATTCCAGGCGTTATCGCAGACGGTATGGATGTTCTCAATGTAAAAGAGGTTGTGGGCAAAGCTGTTGGAAGGGCCCGCAGAGGAGAAGGACCAACACTTGTTGAATGCAAGACTTATAGATATTATGGTCATTCTAGAAGTGACCCACGTGTATACCGAACTAGAGAAGAAGAGAGAGAGTGGAAGTCCAGAGATCCGATCTTGAACTTTGAAAAAAAACTTGTCGAACTGGCCATACTTTCACCAGAAAAGATTAAGGACCTTGAAGAAACCGTGACGAAGGAGGTTCAGGAAGCTGAGCAGTTTGCACTCAGCAGTCCCTATCCGCCGATTGATTCTCTTTACGATGACGTCTACACCGATATTTATATTGACCCAAAATCCCTCATAAGAGATCTCTCTACGGCAAAGAAGCTGGTTCTCAAAATGCGGAAGATAACCTATCGACAAGCATTGAACGAAGCATTGCGCGAAGAGATGCTTAGAGACAAAAGAGTCTTCCTTATGGGTGAAGACATAGCGCTTTACGGTGGAGCCTACGGAGTAACAAAGGGACTTTACGAAGAATTCGGTCATGAACGTGTGAGGGATACTCCAATCTCGGAGGCTGCCATAGCAGGCGCAGCTGCAGGGGCAGCTATGACTGGGATGCGTCCAGTAGCTGAGATCATGTACATAGATTTTTCAACAATAGCCACCGACCAGATAATTAACATCGCGGCGAAAAATAGGTATATGTTCGGGGGGAAATCAATCGTTCCCGTTGTCTATAGAACTCAAGGCGGTGTAGGGGAAAATAGGTCCGCGCATCATTCTCAGAGTCTTGAAGCATGGTATTTTCATGTTCCCGGCTTATTTGTTGTGATGCCTTCAACGCCTTTTGATGCTAAGGGTTTGTTGAAAACTTGTATTAGGGACAATAATCCGGTAATGTTTATTGAGCATAAGATGCTTTATGCCACTGAGGGTGAAGTTCCAGAGGTTGAGTATACTGTTCCCCTCGGCGTTGCAGATGTGAAAAGAGAGGGCTCTGATGTAACTATTGTGGCATACTCTCGAATGGTTCTTCGAGCTTTGGATGCTGCCGAAGATTTAGCTAAGGAAGGAATCAGCACTGAGGTTATTGATCCCCGTACCTTGAAACCTCTTGACATCGATACGATAATCAATTCAGTAAAGAAGACTAATAGAGCAGTTATCGTCTATGAAGGCTATAGAACTGGTGGGGTAGGGGCAGAGATTGCAGCCCAAATCATGGAAAAAGCCTTCGACTATTTAGACGCACCTATTATGAGAGTGGCTGGCGAAGATGTACCGATACCTATGAGCCCTGTGCTCGAAGAAGCCGCCGTGCCGAACAAAAGAAAAATTGTAGAAGCAGTTAAAAAAATACTCTAAAAGATAAAACAATGCTGAAAGGGCTATGGCGCTTCTTACCTAGATTTCGTCTTTAATTGAAAAAATTAAAGAAAAGTTTTTTTATTTACAAAATACGGTGTGAATATAGAACTTTCATATTGGTTTTTCATAACAACATTTAATTAAACTTATATATGCATTTTTTCGTACTAAGGAACACCTCTGCGACATCAATGTTGAGAAGAACGGCGAGAGAGGGTTGGGGAATTATCCTAGAAGTCAAGTTGAGGTCATGCGTGATATTTTACAGGTTTGTTTAAACGGGGCTAATAAAACTAGGATCGTCTACAGGGTTAATTTGAATTTCACTCGTTTAAAAACGTATTTAAACATGCTTCTGGTTTTAGATTTTGTCGCTGAAGAAAACAGTTCGGTTGGAACCGTTGTCTATAAGACCACTGAATTTGGCAAAAATTTTCTTGTTCGCTGTTTAATGATGAATAATAATGGGCACCTTACTATTACTGTTTAGAATTTAGAGTCAAAATATAACAATTCTTTCTTTTTTCTATAATTTTTTCTCTTACCTTTAGGGTCGAACGTGTTTTTTCGTATTGTTTTAAGAAGAAATCTGAAGCATACTCGTATTTTGGGGCATAGCTAGCTATGCGCATATGTTAATTATGAGTAAGCATGCAATCCTGTGCCGCGACCTAGGGCACATTAAACATACCAGTGTCCGGGGGACTAAAAATGGGGATCAGCCCCCGTTAAAGCCTTGAGCGATGATAGCTCCCCGCGAAAAAAGAAGAAGGGAGGAGTAAAACAAAATGATAAGTAAGAAGATATTGGCGAGCATAGTTGTTATTGGCATACTTGCTTTGGCTATGGGGTGGGGAACATACTCATACTTTAGCGACACTGAAACAGTGCAAAATGTTTTTACTGCTGGTTCCCTCGACCTTACGGTCAATGATCAAAACGGAGTACCAGTTACCTTTACAGCAAATAATCTGAGACCTGGAAATCAACCTCACTGGTCACTAACGCTTAAAAACATTGGGACTATAAACGGTAAATTCGATATTAGTGACGTCGATTTTGTGAGCGGAGAAAATGGTCTTACTGAACCAGAGATAGAGGCTGGTGATGCCAGTGCCGATACGGACGAGTTCGATGACGTGCTTAATTTGAGGTTATGGCTTGATAAAGATCATAACGGTTGGTGGTCCGCAGGAGATGTAATGATTTATAATGGTCTAGTTAAAGACCTGCCAAGCAGCTTTCCAATTGCCGAACCAATCAACGCTGACGGCGATGTGGAATTCATAGTTGAACTTTACGATTGGTGGAATACATCTCTTGATAACCAAGCACAGACAGATATTTTGAGTATTACATTTACTTTCCTGTTATATCAATAATGATCTCAAGGTCTTCAATGATCAATTATGGCGATGTTTCCAGCTGGATCTAAAAACAACAATTTCCATATTTTTTAATTTGAAAGGTAAAGTTGACGAAATGGAAAAGAAAAAGACAGTCACATTAGCAATCGTTACTCTATTATTCTTAGTTATAAATATCGTAACTGACCAACCTTCAGCCTCAGCCTGCACCATCTATCTTGGAAAGAAAGTGAAGTTTGACATGGGAATTTCCCCAAAAGTTCCGCTTTTCCACCCAGACAAAGACTGTTACTTCTATCCGGGCAGCCCAAAAATAACCAGGTATTTAAAAGTGGTCAATGTCGGCGACTTGCCCTTTAGAATTTGCATGTTTAACGCTACCTTCTGCGGAGACGCTTACCTTGCAACGGGACTACAGATTGAAATATTGGAGCTTAGTAAGGGAAAAAATGAAAAACACAATCTCCTTTACAACGGAACTTTAAGCCGCTTAGGCGAAGGCATAGAAGTAAACGGAAAAAGAGCCATCCCGCTAAGACAAAGCCTTACACTGCGATTAACAGTTTGGATGCCAAAAAACGTCGGAAATGAATATCAAGGACTAACTCTAATAGCTGACATAGCCATAACAGTCCGTTTTCCACCAACACATGAAGGTGGGAGCACTTGAAGATTAAAAAACTCGTTAAAATAACCATTTCAATCTTTCTAGCTGCAATCTTAATAGTTTTTCTGGTTTTTTATAGACCTGTTTCGCTTTTGGGAGACACATACTACTATCCTGTTTACACAGGAAGCATGGAGCCCGCCATCCCTGTTGGAAGCATAGATGTGATTAAGCCAGTCAACCCTGAGACCTTAAAAATAAGCGACATAGTCTGCTTCAAACTTGAGAGCGAATCATCCCTGACAGTGACCCACAGAATTATAGACATAACGAGCCAAGGATTTATAACTAAGGGCGACGCCAACGAAGACTCCGACCAATGGATAGAAAAAAGGAAAATATAATAGGCAAAGTTATCTTGGTCATACCATTAATCGGATACATAGGTTACTTTGTAAGAACGCCGATAGGTTTCACCATGCTAATCATAGTGCCAGCAAGCCTTATAATTATTTTAGAAATCAAAAACATCGCAACGACACTGAAGAAGCACTCCAAAAACAGCGCAAAACCAAGAAATAGTTAAATTCTCAGCATAAATCGAAGAATATACGCGTAAGTTTTAAAGAGAGATTATAATTTATATAGTTCCGGTATATTAAATAAGGGGAAAATAGGAGGAAAGGTGCACATCTTGGCGTGTGAACACCGAGATCGCCAAGTACATTAGCTCCGTTGAAGAATTTTCTAGTAGTTCGCATAGATTATTTTATAAATCATCTTTCTCTAAGAAAAGTTGTCTCTTCATGGTGAAACTACATGGAAAGTGATGAATCTCCGACCTTCGAGCCGAAGCTGAAAGCTAAAACATGGAACCCAGAAATCGAAAAAATCCTATTCGAAAGATGGCAAGACGAGAAAATCTTCAAATTCAACGAAAATACTGATAGGCCAATCTTTAGCATAGATACTCCGCCGCCCTATGTTAACACGCCGGTTCATATTGGGCAAGCATACACTTATGTTTGGATGGACATATTCGCAAGATACAAACGGATGAATGGATATAATGTTCTTTTTCCAATGGGGCTAGACAAGAACGGTCTACCAGTTGAGGTCCAGACCGAGAAAGCTTTTAGGATTTCAATGCATGAGACATCCCGCGAAGATTTCATTGAAAAATGTAGGGAAATTCTCCAAAAAAGCGGAGACTGGTCTCTTGACACATTTAAACGATTGGGATTGAGCTGCAACTCTTGGAGCCTTGAACATCGTTTGGGCGGCAGATATGAAACTGACGACCCCGAATACCGACGATTGACTCAGGAGACTTTCATAGAATTCTGGAATAAAGGGCTCATTTATGAGGATGAGAAGACGACAAATTACTGTCCAGTCTGCGGGACAACGATCTCTGATGCAGAAGTTGAATATGAAGAAGAAGAGACGACGTTAAACTATATAAAATTTAAAGTTCAAGAAAACGGCGAAGACATAATCGTAGCTACTACCAGACCAGAGCTATTATGCTCTTGTAGAACGGTTCTTTTCAGCCCAGAAGATGGAAGATATCAGTATCTTGAAGGAAAACATGCGATTGTGCCGATTTATGGACATATGGTGCAGATTAAGTCTCATTCTTACGCTAAACCAGAATTTGGCTCAGGTTTGGTCATGATCTGCAGTTTCGGCGACTACAGCGACGTTCGCATTTTAAGGGAGATGGGCCTAGAACCGATTTATGCAATTGATAATAAAGGACGAATGAACGAAAACGCTGGCAGATAT
>JAWBOR010000116.1:1499-6052 GCA_038826015.1 Bathyarchaeia archaeon | reverse complement strand
ATTCTGAAATGGGCATCTCTTGACACCTGGTTATACATTTTCTGGAAAAGAATTCCGTATAACAAAGCTTACGAGTACGGATTTTCGAGAATAGGCTGCTGGGCGTGCCCAGCAAAGAGTTTGAAAGATTTTTCTATTTTGGAAGATTCTCATCCAGAACTTATAAGCAAACTTTATGCTATTCTTGATAACTTTGCAATAAAGCGAAACATCGGCAGAAAGTGGAGCCATTCCGGGGCTTGGAGATATAGAAAGTCTCAAGTTAGTAAGATGAGCGTCTGTGCCTCTAGACCTTGTTCAACTAGTAAGGATTTTGTATTTTCTATTGACAACTCATCCGTCATTCAGAATGTCATAGAGTTTTTTAAGATATTTGGACCAGTAAAAAAGAAAGGGATACTCTCTATCATTAACGGAAAAGACATCGAGCTTTCGGCAGTTGGCAAAAGCATACGTATACTATTCAAGAACAGAGACAAGGAAGACAAAATACTCCGATATCTTGAGAGGGCACTAAATTGTATTGGTTGCGGTGCATGTCAAGCAGTTTGTGATAAAGGAGCGATTAAACAAACTAATGGCAAAAGGATAATTGATGAATCCTTGTGCATAGGCTGTCAGAAATGTCTGACGTTTACTTGTATTGCTCTTCGTTATGGCTCAAATCGATTATCAGTGGCATTATCATCTACATGTTGAGCAGTATTATCAAGAGTAACGCTCATAAGGCTTCACGCGTCATGGAATTTCAGAAATTCCTCTCCCTATATGATATGCTTTCTACTATAAGGGATTTAAAATGAGGACCAGAAACCACGAAATACTTGGAAAAGTAGGCGCCTATGAAATTTTGGAACTTATTGACAGGAATGTTAACATTAATGAGGCTTTGATTGTTGATAAAATGAGTTTTCTTCTATCACCACTTCAAACCAAAAAACTGATCAGGGAATTGTTATCCATCGCGTTCATTAGGCAGACACCTCGGTATCAGTCTATAGAATTGACAGATATCGGCAGAGAGGCTTTTCTTTTGGCAAAGGTAATAAATGGTGCAAACTTGGATTCTGTAGTGAATCAGCTCTCTAGGCTTCAAGCAAGTAATTTCTCTTTGGTGACACAAGATATTTGTGGATGTTTCTTAAGCCTTCTAAAGAATAGATACGATGTAGAGGATGTTTACATATGTTCGCCATGGATACGGCTAAGTGATGCATATCTTGCTGATCTTGAAGAAATAATCCAGAAAACACCTGCATGTATAAAATTCAGAATTATAACAAGACCACCGTCAGAACTTGTAAATAGTCCTTCTTTGTGGCGAAAGCAGTCATTAAGAACACTACAATGGTTCAAGAAACATGATGCCGAACTGGTCAAACTCAGAAAGTTACATACTAAACTATATTGCGCAATTGGAAACTGTTGGCAAACAGCCTTTTTTGGATCAGAAAATCTGACAGAAGCGGGGAATATTGAATTGGGAATTCGTGTAGATGATGAGAGGATGACGCAAAAACTCTTAAATTATTTCAATCAGATTTATAGCCATAGTACAGAAATATTAGAGGATGAATTGTATGTCGAAATCTGATGTGAACCTTCGAGAATGGTTTGGTTTGAAACGAGACCATTATATTCTAAATCCTAGAACAAATATAGAGGACCGAAGATTCTATGCGCGACGTCCAGAATCTGTTCAGATAGACAAGCAAATTACTGACTTAGAAGTTGATCTTGCAGCTAAACTATCTCCAAAGAAGTTATACTGGGGTGTGATTGGTGGGGGCAAGACTCACACTCTTTACAAAATTCTAGAGGAGCTAGGAGCCAGATTGGACATAGAAGTAATATTTGTCGAATGTCCTGTCACGAAGAAATCCCTGAATTTCTCAGAGCTTTATCGAAAAGTCCTAGATGCTATGGGTATGGATCTTGTGGTAAATGACCTCTTGCGTGGCGTTGTTAGTAATGTCATTCAAAATGTCGGCATACTGGAACCTGGTAAGGCAGAAAAGGAGCTGAATAAAGTACTCGGCTATGAGGATTTGGCAAGGGCATCCTATACCATATTGACTGCTGGGTCAGAATTTAATCCCCTAACTATGTGGAGATGGCTTAAAGCTGAGGAGATCTCAAGCTCAGAAAGAGAGAGTCTTAGAGTATCAGCCGATTTGAAGACAGATCCAGAAATATTGGCAGATATACTAATTTTGCTGGGAAGATTCATGCAAGAACGAAAGAACAAAACCCTCGTTCTCGTTTTTGATGAGTTAGACAGAATCCATGATGCCTCTGTTGATGCAAAAGAAACCTTCAAAGCTGCTTTTACAAAGCTCACTGAACCTGGTCAATCTTATGTTTCTGTTTTCTTGTGTGCATCTGCAGAGAGTGCAGTAAATGTACCAGAGCTAATTAGTGAGGCTGTCGAAGATAGACTTAAGGGAGATATTAGTGAAATTCCCACAATGACAAGTAATGACGTTGTTCCCTTTGTCACAGACCTAGTGAAATATATTAGAGACCCAAATGCAGACGTTAGCAAATTGATGCGCATCGCTGCCGAAGAAACTGATGAGACCTTGGATGAGGATCTCTATCCTTTTACACAAGAGGCCATTGAAGCTATAAAAGCTTCTTGCGGTGATAAGAAGACTCCTCGAGCCATAACTAAAGCTATGTCTAAAGGCGTAGGTAGAGCTATGGTTAGAAAAAAGCATATTGTGTCAAGTAAGGAAATAGAATAGTGTTTATAGGGATGTTGTCCACTTCATGTTAGCTCAGAAACCTATAAGTTTTGATCATGGTTATCGATTCTTTGATGCCCTAAAGCTAGCGCAAATTGGTTCTGAAGGAAACTTTATCGTCGGATTGATAAGCGAAGAAAAAGATCCAGATGCTATATTCTTTGGCAAAATCGCAGAATTCGATGGGCTGATGGGGAAGAACGTCTGGTTTGACACAAAAGGAGCTCATGTAATCTACATAATAGGAAAACGAAGAGGGGGAAAAAGCTTCACATTAGGGACGTTAGCAGAAGGTTTATGCTCCGAAACATTTCATATAGGGAACATTAAACAGGCTGTTTTAATTTTAGATACACTTAATATCTTTTGGACCATGGAAAATGAGACGACAGATACAGAACAACTCAAGGAACTGGATAAATGGGGACTAAAACCAGAACCAATGAAAAACATTGTTTGCTATTACCCAAGAGGTCTCAAAAAACCATACACACCATCCCACTACAGAGAATTCGCCCTGAAACCCGCTGATCTTGAGGGGTCAGATTGGGCTGCATTATTTGGTGTAGATCCAATTTTAGATCCAATGGGGCAGCTACTGACAGAGTTGCATGAGAAAGTCGCTATTGAAGGGTATAAAGCAGCTGGCTCGCAGGTAAAACCCAACCCCAATTATTCCGTATCTGACCTATTACTATGTTTAAATAAAGATAGGGAAATTCAGAGATTTGCGCCTCAAACAATTGAAGCTGTAAGAAGATACCTAAAAGCTGTGGAACGTTCGCCTTTTTTCTCGAGTACTGGTACTGATGTAAGAGACATTTTCAAAAAAGGCCAAGTTACCGTTTTGTTATTGAGAGATCTTGATCAGCAGATCAGAGGTTTGATCATTGGGCTCCTTATAAAGAAAATAATGAAACTTCGTGGGGAAACTGTAGAATGCGAAAAGAGGCTTGCTATCAAGAAGAAAGCTAGTCAGTTTTCGGAAAAATCTCAGTCCACCGATGATGAAATTGACACTTTGCAGAAGCTCATTGAAAATGGTTTGCCTAGAGGATGGGTTCTCATTGATGAGGCGCATAATTATATTCCGCAAACTGGAATAATTGGTTCAAAAGAACCGTTAAAAAAATACGTTAACGAGGGCCGCAATATCGGGCTTTCGATAGCTGTGACGACACAGCAGCCCTCTGGCTTAGATTCGGCAATACGAAGAAACGCAGACATACTGGTGATTCATTCAATCACAATGTCAGCCGATTTAGAAGCTACAGAAAGTATGCTTAATGCTTCTGTTCCAAAAACTGTGGCAATAACGAGGACGAAGATTGAATCTCATGTCTTTGAAAATATGGTTCGAGAACTCAAAATTGGCTATGCTATAATATCTTCTGTAAATGCAAACAGAGTTTTTCTTGTTAAAGTTAGACCGAGAGTAACTGCTCACGGCGGGGTCGAATATTAACAAGAAAAGATTTATCTACAACACTCATGAAAATGCAGAAAGGCCATATTACATTTCCATACTTTTGAAAAGCTGCACAAAACCAAGAGAATCAATCTCGATGAGTAATCTAGTTGTCCTAGTGCATCAAAGACTAAGGAAAGAAATGCGATTTCCAATCCCTGAGCGAGCAGCACCTTACATAGTGCAGACGGCCATCGAACTGGGCATCTTAGAAAGGGACGTGTATAAAGAAGGTTTTGTAAACAGATGGGGCGCTAGAGGATATGTAATCAATGCGATATCTCCTGATATTCCTAATGGATTACCGTCAGACCTTCGACTTCTTGAAAAGGATAGAT
>JAWBOR010000116.1:0-1489 GCA_038826015.1 Bathyarchaeia archaeon | reverse complement strand
TCTAAAATACTATCTTGACGCCAATGGTATCGTAATGCTATTCTTTGCACGAAAACTTCAATCAGAAGGAGAGATCGTACTTACAGAGCTTGTAAAAGGGAATCAAGTTGAAAAAATATGGAACAGCATTATCAAGGAGTCCTTATCATATACAAAAAATGACAAGCTGAGAGGTGAAATGCGGGAATTACTGAGAAGAAGCAGATTCTTAACAGGAAATCCCAAAGCTAGCGGAAAGACTTTGGAACACATCCGTAAACAAAGAGTGACCCCTCACATGGAGTTGTTAGTGGATTTGGGCATTGTGGAAAGAACCCCGCCACCTGCAAACTGGCGGGAAACTGCAAAGGAACTAGAGCTGAAAGATAAGGGCTTGAGAAAAACTGTTTCACCGATGCAGGAAAGAGTTATTTACCGTCCAAAAATAGAAGGTTCAATTAATCGTGTTGATGTATTTTTAGATAGATTTACTGATGTTGCCACTCTTGATCGAGTATTATCTCCGCAAGATGGAAGATTTTTTGCAACTGCCGCCGAACTTTATGGTAATGGATGTAAAAGAATAAATCTGGATACAGAATTTGACTTGATACGGAAGGAAATTGTCAAATCATACGAGTGTGCTCGTGACGATGTCTATAGGCTGGCATTTATTGATTCGATAAAAGACATGGTTTGCATTAACTTGCAAGTTCATAATAGCCGGGTTTGCGAGCCGCAAGACGTTTGGGCTGCTATTGAGAGAATGCATAAATTGTCTGAGAAAGATGTAAGATATCATAGAGACAATTACGGTATAATTACGTACTTGGCGTTGACGGATAGTTACGTAAGGGAAATTTTGGCCACATAGGGACAAGATTATAATTAGAAAGTAATGTAAGAAATAATTATGTCATTTCAAAATGCGATTTAACGAAGTCTGGTGTTATTTTTTTAGGATATATTTCACTCTGAGCTCTCGAAGTTAAATCATCAAATTGCTTCATAAGATTCCGAGGAGTCAAATCCATCTGCTTCGATATTGCTTGAATAATCAACTGTATGCTATCCTTTGTATAGGGATAATATCTATCTTCCTTGTGCTCGTCATTACGAAACTTCTCATGGTTAATTAGGTCACAAATAAACTCAATGCTCTCTTCAATACTAAGCGGTGGAACTTGAATCATTCGCGAGATCCTACTTTGAAGGTCTTCAATAAGAAGTTCCTTGACCATGGAGAAGCTACCAGAAGCGAAAGAGAGTGTAAGACAAAGATTGTCTGCACAGAGGTCGAACAGGTCGCGTATTCCTTGCTGTATGGTAGCAAAATTCCTTGAGCTTTGTTTCTTGACCTCCGCAAAATAATGGCAATCATCCAACATCCAAATCAAAGATCCATATTCGCTAAATTCTTTGGAGTGATAAGTGAACATTTTTATTATAGATGAAGTAGCTTTAACAAAATCTGAATCGTCTACGAGGTTTGTAGAAACACCAAGTAACC
>JAWBOR010000115.1:0-6068 GCA_038826015.1 Bathyarchaeia archaeon | reverse complement strand
AGGGCACGCTACATAAGACTTGCTTCAACATCGGCTTGCCTCTTCCGCTGCATGCAGATGTTTTGTTATTTTCCAAATGCAAACTGCAGTTGTCAGAGATACATGGGCTGTGATGGTTATCAGAAAACGTATTGGGAAAATCGAGAGAATTACTACAGGTATATAGAGATTACATAGGTTCCTTCTTCTAGCCCCGCTTCTGAACTCTTTCAAAATCACCGTAAATATCCAGACTCTATTTATGGTTCTGCTAAAAGTGTCGTAGTAGTACCTCTAAAAGAAGATGAAGAGAATCTATAAGAGGCAATGTCTCACCCAGAGTTTCTATGTAAGAATAGAGCTCAAGTTATGAACAGGATTAGCGAATCTGGTAAAGCAGTTTAAGTTCTGAGAATATTGCCCACTCAATTCCTTCCAGATATTCATTTGGTTCATTTCGGAGGTTGCCATGAACCTTATGTCTCTCTCATTGTACCTTTCGAAGTTTCCATACATCAGCTTCAGAACCAAGAAAAGAGTTGCTTTAAGGTCTTCTCTTTCTGAGAACCAAAACTACCACAGCTACCGCTACTGCAGCGATTCCAACACCTACTGTTGCCGTGCCAAAAGGAGTTTCAAAGAATGGTTTCGCGGTGACTGTGAAAGACTTCGATGAACTAGTTGCGCCACCATGCGTAGAATCTCCTTCCCACAACGCAGTTACACTCCACGTTCCGGTTGCATCAGGAGTGTAAGAGTCGCTGTAGCTGCCATCTGAACCAGTTGTGACGGTTCTGTTCAGCGTTGAACCGTCAGGTCTTCTATAAGCTAACACAATGGTTTTCCCTGAAAGGGTGGCATTTAAGGAACCTGAGACAACTATGCTTTCACCTTCGGTCAGAGTGTCCTTTGAGACAGAACAGGAAATCTCAGTCGCCACCTTCCACAAGTTTGTCTCTATCATCTTCAATGATGTTGAGGTTGTAGTTAGGTAGCCGTTTGTTGGCATCGAGATTTCCATTAACATTTCACAAAGGATGCCTGTAGCTTTATCCCAATACATGGTTTGAGTCATGTCCATGCCGAAGGAAGAGCCTGAATAGCTCAAATAGTTCACGGCTCTGCTGGCTCCAGCGTAACTTCGAGTAACAGTCCCGTTTATGGTTGCAGCTGTTCCAGGAATAACATATCCCTCACTAAGGTTGCTGGGAATGACACCGGTAACAAATTGTGTTGCCATGTCACCAGACATAGGTGGAGGCAACTGTTCTGTCCCATTCTTGTAATAGTATGTCTGCAAAATCATAATATAGGTATTGGAGATGCTTTGCACTTCGAACTTAACCCACTCTATTTCTCTAAACGCCTCAATTTGCGGAGGCTCGGTTGCATTTGGATCCGTAGACTGCCATGAAGCAGTAATGTTATATTTTGCCCAATCGCCAGCCTTAACACCAACTGATATCTGGATAGGTCCACTAAATTCGGAATAAGAGTACGTTCTCGAAAGAGGAATCTCATATAATTCTCCAAGAGGCTCATTGTCTGTGCTATATAAAGAAATACTGGAAACGAAATTTGGGTTAAGAGCCGAGGAATAAATCGTTGTTCCGTCAAAGCGGAGATAAATCACTGAAGTGCCAATTTCGGGGAATGCAAATTGAGAATCCCAAATGTGTATGTATCCAAACCCGTTTGCTAGAAGGCCATATGCTTGAACATTATAATATCCAGCCTTGGTAACAATAACTTCGACGCCAATCTCAAGGAAGTTAAAGAAACCGTCTCCGTTAGTATCAACCCCCCTATCGTAAATTACTCCGGTTAAACTGGCTCCTGGCGCGTCGAATTCAGTATAAAAATATGTCCTTGATAATGGAATGTCACGAAGGTTTCCAATGAGGTTGAAGTTTTCGTCATATAGAGAGATACTTGAAATATTTGTTAGGTTTAGGCCTAAAGAAAAAATCTTCGCGCCACTAAACCGAAGATATACCACTTGAGTACCGATATCAAGTGAAACTGATTGAGAATCACCGACATCAAATCGTCTAAATTCACCTATTATAAGACTATATGCATTAATGTTATATTCTCCCGCTGCAGTAACGTTAACTTCTATTCCTATCTCTAAGTAATTAAAAGAGCCATCATCATCAGTGTCAACTCCCTGATCATAAATTACGCCTGTTAATACTGTTCCAAACTCATTGCTGTTCACTTGGCGTATCTGCGTTCCAAAAATAGGCAAAACCGAGGCTATGCATATAAGAAACCCCAACATTGCTGTTATGATTTTACTTCTAACCATTCCCATGATTTCCGCCTTCTAGTTAAATTTGATATCTCATTATTTTTTTGAAACTGTGTCAAATCAACTTTAATCAGAACATTCACCTACCAAAGCTGAAACCCTTAGATGCGCCGAAGCTGGGACCACCTCTCCTCTCTTTTTCCTCAACGACTCTCCTGGCGGTGTCTTCTACTCTGTTGTGTAGCAGTTCCCAAAGCCAATCAGTAAATTCGCGTAAGTTCTTGGTTTGGATGTATACTTCTCCTGGGCCTTTTATTTCGGTGACTAAACCCTCCCCTCCTAATATAGTGGATTTTAGTCCGCCAAACTTTTTGACATCGTATTTGCAGGTGTCGTCGAAGGCTACTAGATGGTAGTTGTCAACTATTAATGATTCGTCGCCCTTGAGACTGTGATGATCTATAGCTCCGAAGGCGTTTACGAACAGTTGGCCTTCTCCAAAAACCTTAAGCATAAAGAGGCTTTGTCCAAATAGGCCCTTCTTGAATCCTTGCCATTCTGTATCTAAGTGAATATCCTTTGTGGACGCCACATAGGCAGACTTCTGAAGAATAAGACCTTTACCCGCTTCTATTTCAAAGGTTTTTATGTCTCCTACAGGCGCTGGAACGAAACCAACCATGCCTGAGCCTTTCTCTGCAACGTATTCGTTGACAAAGAAGGACTCTGCGCCCAGAAGAGTTGTCTTAAGGCTCTGCCAAATGCTTTTTTCTTCCCTCTTCCTTGTCTTAACGTTGATTTGGGGAGTCATATAGACCATAGCGCCAGCTTCTGCTACAATCATTTCATTATGGTCTAAACTGACTTCCAACATTGAATAAGCGGGACTGTACTTAATTTGATATCTCATTCTAAATCACCCATATCGTGTATACTTTCCTATTGCCTGAATAGAATGGACAGCTACATATAAACTTTTTTAATTGACTATTATAATTGATAAATAAAAATAATAATTGATAAATAAAAATACTTATATATAACATCCTATTGTCTATAGGTGGTGAAAATATGGTAGAGGAAGTGAAAGGGACCGCAGAATATTATGAGAAGGTCAGTAGAGAATCCAGAGAAAAGATAGCGACAACTCTTCCAAAGGTGGTTTTGGACATTTCAGCGGCAGTCTTAATATGGCTCTTCGCACGTCTAGTGTTCATTCCAATCGCTGAGGGCATAGACTTTCTCGGATGGCCATTGCCAAGGCTACTGAACTTCATCGTAATCGTGGCTTTAGGCATAATAGTGCTTAAAATAGTAAGGGATATTCATGGAATGATTGAAGGAGTAGCCGGCTATGCTGCATGCGAGATAGGAGCCCCATACGAGGTGACACCCGAAGAGGTGGGGCACTACAGGACGGCGCTTGTAGGAATCTTCAACATCATCGTGGTATCTCTAGCCTATCTGCTCTTCGTCGACTTCCTAACAAGAATACATCCTGGACTCGCAGGCGTCATATTGCTGGTCATAGTTGTATGGGCGATCTATCAGATCTGGCGAGCAGTGCAAGCAGTGTCAAATGAAATAAGACGATACACCAGCAAATGGTCTCAGAAAGTTTTGAGCAAATCCTAGACTGCACAACCCAAGAGGAAGAATCTTTGAGCCTCCAATCAAAAGTAGCAGCATTGGCAGCAATACTCATCGCAGACCTTCTATTTTTTTATTTTTTCGCCGTATACTATCCTAAACTATTTGAACTCATTCTCACGTGGCTACCATATGATGACAGCCTAGAAAAGGCTATCATAATCATAACAGGTTTAATAATCGCGGTGCTGACATCAACCGCAATCATATATGTCTTAGTGAAAAACCTTCAGAAGCCAACGAAGCAGGAGTAAAGTTGAGAAATGGAAAACAGGGAGAGAAGAGCACGCTCCAAACAAGCTAAAATGGCCAGGGAACATCTCCCAGAAGCCGCGGTTAACCTTTCTGCGGCGGCACTTATCTGGCTCTTCGGGGTACTGGTATTCCTGCCTACCGCAGTAAGAATTGATACCGCTGGACTACCCGTAATTGTCAGCCTCATAATCCTTTTCTCCTTCTCCTTCTTCCTTATCAGAGGGTCCAAAGGGCTAGGCGTTTTCCTGGATGCAGCATCCGATCTTTTAGCTTACGAGTGGACGCGGAGACGAAAGAAGAAAAGAGCAAAGACCCTTGAAGAAAAGACGAAAAGAGGGGTAAAAGCAACATTATATGGAGTAGCGATAATAATTGTATACTTACTCTACTCACCGCTTCTCGTAACGTTGCATCCCGCAATAAACGGCATTGCCATAATTGTAACGATATTTGGAATCTTATGGATTCTGCTCCAAAAAATGAAAAGATAAAAAACGTTTTTTGCCAACAGTACGGTTAGGCCAACAATATATGAATAGAAATATTTATAATTAAAAAACTATACATATTGTATTTGTGTCAGGTTTTGGTGGGCATTACAATGAGCATGTTAAGATTGAAAGCTACGATGATTGGAACGTTAGCCGCAATCATAGGCCTTTCAACATTATTCTTCACGGTTCTACTCTCATACCTCGGCGCTTTCAACATTTACACGCTCGCGCTCTTCATCGTCCTCTTCAATAGTCTCCAGTGGCTGATGGCGCCGTATCTGATAGACCTTATGTACCGCGTGAAAAAGGTGACGATAACAGAGAACCCCGAACTCTATGTTATAGTGGAGTCGCTGAGCCGAAAAAGTGGAATAAAGATGCCCGAGGTTATGGTGGCCAAGATTCCTATACCGAACGCTTTCGCTTATGGTTCGCCGCTTACAGGAAATAGAATCGCTGTTACCTCTGGGCTTTTAGACGCTTTAGACGCTGAAGAGGTTGAGGCTGTAATCGGTCACGAGCTAGGTCACTTAAAACATCAAGATGTCCAGATCATGATGTTTGTCTCGATTCTGCCCGCTCTCTTCTATTACATAGGGTATTCCTTAATGTGGTCATCGATGTATAGCAGAGGTGACGGAAGAGGAAACTCTGGCCTTGCAGCGCTTATCGGTTTTGCAAGCATACTATTCTACTGGATACTAACTCTCTTCACGCTTTACCTAAGCCGGCTGAGAGAGTACTATGCTGACAGGCACAGCGCTGCAATTGTGGATAAGGGAGCCCGAAATCTTTCGGAAGGTCTCGTTAAGATATCTTATCAAACTGAAAAAATGAAGAGATCACGCAAGAACATGGACAACTTTAACTCAATAAAAGCCTTATTCATTTCAGATCCAGATAACGCTGGAAAAGATGCCCAGGCATTATCCCAAATAAGCACGTGGAAAAGCGACCCAGAACTCGTTGCCGAGTATCTAAACCGAAAGATAACAACAGTAGATAGGATTACCGAGGCGTTCTCAACCCATCCAAACATGACCAAACGGTTAAGAGCCTTACAAGAACTGGCTTAGAAAGGAAAAATGTAGATAAGTGTGAAGAAGTGACAGTCATGGTTCCAATTTATGAGCATACAATCCACCGGTTTCTTATTAAGAACGGTGGCTCAGCATTAAAAATGGAGATCTATAAAGCTCTTAGTGAAGATGATTCATCGAGAAAAACAATTGATGAAAAGTTGAGGATGATGGAACGTTTCGGACTTGTCATTATCGATGGAGAGAAAGTAAAGGTAAAGAAAAACATACAGCAAAAATCCGGGTTCTAGATGGTCTAGAAAATGCGTAAGAAGAATTGTTAACCATGCATCTTTAATATATCAAATCCAGTTATTGCTGGACAAAGTCTAATTGACGGGATGAAAACGTACATGG
>JAWBOR010000114.1:0-6076 GCA_038826015.1 Bathyarchaeia archaeon | reverse complement strand
GAAGCTTGCTCCAGATCCATTAGGCATATCCTTCCATCATCACGGATAATCATGTTCTCCGGCTTTACATCACCCAGGGAAACGTCGAGCGCATGGACCATCGCGAGGGTTTCACCAACCCGTCTCACACGCTCTAAATCCGCATTAATTCTATCTTCAGCTTCTTCAGTTAAAATTCTCTTTACAACCTTCTCAAGGCTTTCGCCATCTACATACTCCATAAAGATAAGCCTTTCACGAGAACTAACGCTTAAAAGCCTTGGAACAGCCAGGCCCCTTGAGTAGAGAAATTGGTTTATAGCACATTCACGTTCAAGTCTTGAAGACCCTAAAAGGGCAAATTTTTTGGCTCCAGCGGTCCATAAGGCGAGTGGAAACCATTTTACACCAGACCAGTCTTTAAAACTTTTCATGACTACCCTTTTAACGTTGCCATTCATAATGACTTCGATGAGATAAACATCATTTAGAACACCCCCTAGCCTATTCACCTCAATTTTTGCGCTTGGATCTAAGGCAATTGTTCTTCTAACGAATTCCTTTAGGTTAACTCGGCTAGTCAAGGGAATTAATCCATCAGCTGTGGGCACAAATAGGTAACTTTTGGGATCTTCAAAATGATATGATAATTCGCTGCTCCAGCTTTCGGCAAAGGGGAATCTGAGTAGGAGATCTCTACTCTGCCAAAAAGACCTGAAAATCTTTGGGAATAAGCCCAAAAGCGTCATGAAAAAGGCTTTGCGAGTGGATACTAAAAAGCCTATTAAGCGAAGCTTTCTCTTACTTACTGATCTAGCAAATTCAGCTGATATCCTTAGGAAGCCATTTTCCCGATATACGACACCATCCCTTTCAAGCTCCATTAACGATTGCATGAACCCAACCATGGCGCGGCTTACATTTTCAGACTCTAAATCAGCCCGGAAAAAGTTAAGAAGGGTGTAGAACATCGGCGGGAAAAGTCGAGCTCTGTTCAGCAAATTTTCATAAAGAAAATATTCGGGTTTTATACGTAATTCAGAGGAAAGCTCAGGAAATGAAAGTATAAGATTCTCTATAGCTTCAATTGTAAGTCGCTTTTTCAATTTTACTTCTTGAAGATTGAGGTAATCCCTTCCTACCAGCGGCATGTATGGTAGGACAAGCTGAATGGCAAAAGCTTCTCCTAAAAAACCTCTATCGACATCCCTCTCAAAGACCCAGTTGTCTAGAGCGAAAAACATCATCGGTTTGCCTTCAAAGAATTTTATTTGGCTAACGAACCTTTGAGGAAAACCTTTGATTATCAGTAAAATCTCCAGGGGTATGTCCTCGTTAGGTGGGCTAAAAGTGTAATCGCCGCATATACAGGCACCGACGATTGGTCTGGATTTAGAAATATCCCTGCATAAGCTTAGAATTTTACTGGTTAAATCCTCGGATAATATTCTCTGGAACGTTGAACTTTTAGGGAGCACATCTAAAAATAATAACGAAATATGAAATATCTATTGCTGTTTAATTATAGGTTCTTGAAAGAAGTGCCGTTGAGTGCTTCTCAGCCTTCTTCATAACTTCATGCTCATCTAGAGTTTTAACTTCCTTGTCCTTCATCAGAATTTTTCCATCAACTATTACAGTGTCTACGTCGCTTCCCCGTGCAGAGTATACTAGGCATGCGTAGATATCATGCAGAGGCTTCAAGTGGGGTTTTGAAAGGTCGATAAGGATTATGTCAGCTCTCTTCCCAACCTCTATGGAGCCCAATTCATTTTCAAGTCCTAAGGCTCTAGCTCCGTTTATCGTAGCCATCCTTAGAACTTGATAAGCTGGCAGAACTGCAGGATCTCTATAGGTGTGCTTCTGAAGCAGCGCGCCCATCTTAATAGTGTCGAACATGTCCAGCGTGTTGTTGCTTGCTGGGCCGTCTGTACCTAAACATACATTGACATTTAGATCCATAAGCTCCTTTACTCTTGCAGATCCCAGACCTAACTTCATGTTTGCCACTGGAACATAGGCCACATTTACTTGCCGATCCGCCAAAACGCGCCTATCCTCTTCAGACATATTTATGCAGTGAGCGGCTAGAACATGCACATCGAAAAAGCCAAGCCTATCCAGAAACTGTGTCTCACTGCAGCCATATTTATTTTCAAATTCTCTGAAAAGCTCGATGGACTCTGCTAAGTGGATATGAATGCCTAAGCCGTGATCAACAGTTTCATTCCTCACTTTCTCTAACAGTATTGGGCTGCAACTGTAGGCTGCGTGGGGACCAAGCATAGCTTTCACGCGGTTATCTGCATATCCATTGAATTTTTCTGCAAAATCTATACTGTTCTTCAGCATTTTTTCACCAGCCGCATAGTCTCCGGCTTCGATTATGCCCTCTGCGAGAACAGCCCTTAAACCGCATTGCTTGACGGCTTCTGCCACAGCATCCTCGTGAAAATACATATCAGCGAAACATGTGGTTCCGCTTTTAATCATCTCTAAACAGCCCAGCAGGGCCCCGGCATATATATCTTCGCGGGTTAGCCTAGCTTCTAACGGCCATATAGTCTCTTTAAGCCAGGTTTCTAGAGGCTTGTCCTCCGCCAATCCGCGGAAAAGAGTCATAGGCACATGCGTGTGGCAGTTTACAAGCCCTGGAAGGGCGGCTTTCCCATGAGCATCCATTAACTCTTCAGCGTAAATTCCCTCGGCTGAAACGCTACTTCCAACAAAAACTATCCTTCCATTTTTTATGGCTATAGCGCCGTCCTCTATGATAGCCCTACAGCTCATAGGAAGAATTATGCATCCGTTAATGAGGATGTCAACCCTATTCAGAATTATCCCCATACATTAATGCGGGGGATAGCTTAAAAATAGTGAAGCCTAGTCTGGAAGTAAACTGCTAACCTAAAGTCAGAATACGCTGATTACACTGTGTCCAGCCATGTCAGCTGGACTCTTCTTCATCCTTTTCAATAAAGGGCCCGCCATCACAGGAACAGCCGTAGCTCCCTCAATTAGGGAGGGTGTCTTTGGAATTCCCATTGTCCCTATTTTTTTGCATATAAGGTTGAGGGATTCCTCGGTGTACCTTAGCAGGTTTTTACCTTCATCTGTCAGTCTGTAAACTTTTCTGGGCCGGTCATGGCTCATGTCCCATTCGCTCTTAACATAACCACTTTTCTCCAGGGAATTCAGAAGCGGATATATGGTGCTTGGCCCGAAGTATACGCCGAAGTTTCTGCGAATCTTAGATATTATTTGATATCCGTGCATGGGACTTGCGCTTAAGAGTTGGAGAACAATTAAGTCAAGTAATCCTTTCATAAGCTTAAGCTGAACATCTTTAAGGCTATCCATCCCCATGTTAAGCCCCCCACTTACAGCATTTTTGTCTAACAGTTCTTCTGTTGAACTCATATACAATAGGTTCATTTTTGTACATATTTATCACTTTACAGTAACCCCCTCTTAAGATATAAAGGTTGAGGCTTACAAGAGGCATAAAGAGGCATACCACAGCATACAAGCACATTCCACAACACGCAACAACCCATATATAAGACATGAAGCGAACATGAGAATGGGCACCCGAGCATGGAGGAGAGGCTTAGAAAGCGAATTGTTCAACACATCGTCAAAAATCTGTTAGATGTCCAAGTTTTAAAGATACTAGACAAGGAGCCTATGTGGGGCTATAAAATTAAGAGGTTTATCGAAGAGACATCAGGCTTAAAGATCCGCCATGGAACATTATATCCTCTCTTAGATTGGCTGGAGCAGGAAGGCTTCATAGAAAGCCATGAGCAAACGCATGGGCGCAGAAAAAGAAGAATCTACAGCTTGACGAACAGGGGTCGATCATTTCTAGAAGACTACCGTGGCATAATAAAAGAGCAAATATTCGATGACGGAAAATGATTGAGCACAATTTGTAAGCGGCAACTGTGAATATTAAGAGAAATGGAAAAACCTGGAGAACACATCAGCATTATTACCTAGGAAAAAACACAGTGTTGAAATCCTATGCATATATGACTCGATCTAAAAACTTCACATAACTTATTCATCAGCAAAACTTCGAAATTGAGTCTTTCGTTCCAAAAGCAAACCAAAAGAACCAAATGCCAAAATAAACAAACATTAGTTGATTATAATGAACATTGAAAAGGAATTTAAAAGAGTGTTCGCCGATCTGAAACGCCTCGGAGGAGAAGCTTGCGATATTGCCTCAAAAAGTATTTTAAGCGAGAAGTTTGAATGTGAACACCTCCGCGAAGCCGCGGAATACTTTATGAAGGAGTTATGGCTCAACTATCAGCATCCAGCTTTATTAGCAATTGCCTGCGAGGCTGTAGGTGGAAAACCCGAAGACACAAAAATAGTTGGCGCCGCCTTGGTTCTTCTAACAGGAGCCGCAGACATACATGACGACATTATAGACAAATCTAAAACAAAAGGTTCAAAACCAACAGTATATGGAAAATACGGCGAAGACATTGCAATACTTCTAGGCGACGCCTTACTAGTTCAAGGAAAGGCGTTACTGAGCAGGGCATGTGAAGAATTCCCCAAAGAAAAAGGCCGAATGGTGATGGAAACCATAAGGAAAGGCTTTCTCAAACTTGCAGAGGCAGAAGCACTTGAAGGCCCATTAAGAGGTGATTGGAAAACACCGCCTGAAAAACTCCTGGAGGTGATAAAGAAGAAATCAGCTGTGTCAGAGGCTACAGCACAAGCAGGAGCAATCATGGGAGAAGCAAAACCGGAACAGATCAGAGACTGGACAGAAATAGGCAAACACCTAAGCATAATCATGAACATTAGACACGAGTTCATAGACATGTTCGAAGCGGAAGAACTCATAAATAGAAGAGATAACGAATGCTTACCCCTGCCAATACTTTATGCCCTAGAAAAACCATCAACAAGAAGAAAAATACATCGTATACTTAGTAAAAAAGAGTTAACAGATAACGATGCCGCTGAAATAGCAGATGTCATCATGAAAACGAGAGCATTTAAAAAATTTGAAGCCATGATGCAAAATTACGTCAAAGAGACATTAAAAGTGTTAGACATGTACCTAGCTAAATGTAAAAATGTTGGAATCCTCCAAAGGTTAATCATACTGGCAATGGAGGAATTATAGCAGCGGTATTTCACCACCAGACCAAGGGGAACGGGCGAATAGGCTTTGGCCTATTTCGAACCTTCATCCTCTCACCTGTATATTTGTTGTACAAACCAACAATTTAAAAAATTTATGCATGATATGGAATACTGATTCTAAATTAGTCTCCATACTGCTGAATGTTTAACTTGAAAAACATCTAGAACAAGTATTGAAAAGTATGCAACCTTTAAATCACAATGATTCAAAGGGATACATTTCATCAAATATTCTGACTGGAAGTTATATAATTATTGTTAACGCTTTTATTTGGTACATTTATGGCATAGCAGCCTTAAGAAGATTAATCATTAACACCGCAATAAGTGGTGATTACATCACCGAACTAATGTTTTGTACTTTTTCATTCAGCGGAATGGTTCTCTCCATCGTTACAGGCGCTCTAATAGTAAATAGATTCATAAATAGAAAATTTTTGTTGCTAAATTGGACCATTATTGGAATTTTAAGTTCCATCACAATGCCCATATTGTCATATACAACAAAAGAGAGTATTTTTGCGCTGGCATTTCTAATGGGTTTCTCATTTGGATTCGGGTTGCCTTCAGCTCTGGCTCAGCTCGCAGAAGCTACTCGTTATGATAATAGAGCGAAGATGGGAGCTATGATAACCATTTCCATGCTTCTAGGAAACGTCATCGCATACCTTATGATAACTGATGATCTGATTTTAAATACGTCAATCCTAACTCTATGGAGGAGTTTGGGGCTAACGGGAATCATCCCTTTATGGAGTAAAAAAGAACAAAATAAACGATCAAATGTTGCATATTCTCGTAAAAATGTTTTTAATTATTTCATTTCATGGCTCATTTTTTCGTCAATTAACTATTTTGGCCTATCTATAAGTTATCAGATTTATGGATATGATTTCGTAAATTTTTCAGCTGCTTTTGAATATTT
>JAWBOR010000113.1:0-6112 GCA_038826015.1 Bathyarchaeia archaeon | reverse complement strand
TATAACATCTATTGCTGCACCTATGGATTTTGGTGGGAACCTTCTGAGAAATTCTATGTATCTCTCATCTATGCTTATGGTTGGATAGGCGCGCTCTATCCCCTTCACATCTATGGTTTTTTGTATTAAACCCATGGTTTTCTTCGAGATCTCGCCTATTTTTAGCTCATCCACATTCACCTTCTTAAATCGCTTATTATATGCAACAAATATTTTGGATAGCCAAGTATAGTCGGACAAATACTCCCTGAGGAATGGGTATCCTGAGAGCATCTCGTACGATTTCATCAACTCCTTCGTTGTTGTTTCGAACTCCCTTGCTTGCTCAGGGTCGATGAGAATGTTTAGAGCGCTCTCTAAGCTTTCATACGTATCCTCTCTTTTCACTTTCTCAAAGATCCTCAGGGCTTTGCCGAGGAGTTCTTCGAATACTTCTCTTTCTCTACTTAAATCCCTTATAACGACTTTCAAATCCTTCGCGTCGCTTGCCTCGAATTTTTCAAAAGCCTTTTCCAGCTCCGCTAATACGCCGATATGGTCCACTATTAAGCCAAATTTTTTGTTCAAGAAGGGCCTGTTTGTCCTCGCTATCGCTTGGAGGACCCTGTGCTCTTTTAGCGGTTTGTCCAAGTACATTGTCCAGATGTTTGGGGCATCAAAGCCTGTGATGAGCATGTCAGTAACTATTAGAATTCTAGGCCCCTTTCCAGCCTTGAAATTATCAATCACTTTTTTATGGATTTCCTTAACATCCCTGGTGCCATATTTCACACACATCTCTTCGAAGTATTCCTTGATGATGCCCCTATCGTTCGGGTTAAACGTCATCACAACCTCCGAGTAGCTTGAAGGTAAGAAATTGTTGATCGCATTCCTGTAAATAACGCATGCTTCTCTATCTATTGTCACTATTAGGGCATTGAGCCCTGTTGGCTCGACTATTTCTTTAAAATGGCTTGCTATGTCCTTAGCTATGGCGTTAATTCTCTCTTGTTTTTTAACAAAGGCCTTGATTATGCTGATTTTCTTTTTTAGTTCTCTCTGCTCCTCTTTGGAGAGGGTTTTTATTTCCTCCTCCTCGAACTTTATAAATTCCTCCAATTGTTTTTTATTGAGATGATATTGGGGCAGGCTTGCTTGGTAAGATAGTGAAACTGTGAAACCATCTTGTATTGCGTCTAGCATTGAATATCTATCTAGGTAAAGCTCGCCTTCGGGGCAAAACCTCTGGAAAGTGTTTCTCTCTATTTTTGAAAGCGGGGTTCCAGTAAAACCGAAGATGAAAGCTTCCTTGAATATGCTTCGCATTAAAGTTGCAAACTTTCCGTATTGGGTTCTATGCACTTCATCAGCTAAAACGATTACATTTTCTCTTTCGATCTCTATTTTACCTGCTTCCTTTTTAAGCTGTGCAAATTCCTTTGGAGCAAATTTTTCAATCGTTACTAGGAAGATTCCCCGCTTCCCTTCCTTCCCCCACTTTAGGATTTCCATAAATTCCTTGATGGAATGAACTCTCTCTATCGGAACTTCTATAAATGAGAAATCCTTTTCGATCTGCTCTTCTAAATCCTCCCTATCAACTATTACGAACACGCTTGGTTTTTCAGCCTCTGGGCTATGCAGCAGCCTCCAAGCCGAGAAGGCCATAGTGTAGGTTTTTCCAGATCCCTGCCAATGCCATATTAATCCAAACTTTTCATCACTCCTCTTCTTTAGTGTATTTATTACCCTTTGGAAAATCTTGTTTGAAGATCTGAACTGCATATATCTTGCCATTATCTTTGTTGATTTGTCTCTCTCTTTTCTGATGAAAGTGAAGTTTTCAATTAGGTCCAGGAGGTTTTGTTTTGATAAAAGTCCGTAGATTGTTATCTTTAATATATTATCTTTAAATTCCTCTTTTTTGAAGGGATAGGGGTCCTTCCAAACTGCTAAAAAGTTTCTTTCCTCTTCTTCGCTCCTGAAAGCGTTTGGAAAATAGTAAGTCTTTATTCCATCCGTGGCTATTGAAAACTGAACATACTTGAAAATCTCAGGCGCCTGATTCTCGTACCTTTTAATTTGCCTGTAAGCATCTGTCCAGTCAACTTCTTCGATTGTTGGGTTTTTGCCTTCTATAAGAACTAAGGGAATACCATTAACGAGAAGAACTATATCGGCTCTAATATTGCCCTTTAAGCCTTCTACTCTAAACTGATTCGTTACAACAAAATCGTTACTTTCAATGTTCTTAAGGTCTACTAGCTTTATTATTCTTTCTTTCTTTTCTTTTTGAAGAGGTACAACTAAGCCGTTTCTAAAAACATCTAAAAATCTCCTAATTCCTTCAAGGTTTGCTGGAATAGTTCTCAACGAGGTAATTATAAAGCCTAGATCAGCATCAGTTAGCTCTACGCTTCTGTTTATCTTTTTCAAAGCATCCTTTAAATCATCTACAATTAAAGGCTCCTCAAAATCCTCTTTCCGCTTTAACTTCATTTCTTCAGGGTTTACATATTTCCATCCAAGCTTTTGTAGCTCTTGAATGATGAAATCCTCAACCGTACCTTTTTCTGTGTAAAGCATTTAATTCACCCTTCAAAAAGGATAGGACTTACTTTCTAGCGCCTTTCCTAAGTATGTTATCAAACCCACAGTTAACGAGATCGTCATCTCTGTAGTAGTCCTTGGCGCTGGTCCCGGATGCGGTCCACCGTAATGCAGGAAACCTTTAATATCATTGATCAACTTACTGAGCTTGTTAGGAAATTTGCTGGACTCGAATTCTGCTAAAACTTTTATTTTTGGTAGAAAATCATTTTCTAATACTTCAAGAGAGTTTCTTATAGAAGTTCTTGTCCCCTCGACATCGTTTTCTTCTAATCCGAAATAGGCATCCCATAAATAGTTAATTGCCTTATTAAGTATAGGCTGGTCCAAACACAGTGATAGTAAACTAGTTTCATTTTTTGCGAAGGATTCCAACACTTTCTGAGCATCATATCCCACGATTTTAATTTCTAAAGGGAGAAAGCTTTTTGCATCATATTTTGTAATGATGCTTGCCACTTTATAGTATTTTCCAATGTTGAATTGGGATGCTACTTCTTCTGGTACAAGTAAACAAGGCAACCGCTTCTGGGTTGGTTCGTACCAATAGGTTTTCGTTTTTAATTGGAGTTTTTTAAATGGCTTAAACCGCTTCACAAGCTTATTTTGCTCATTTCTAATTTCGACAAGATGGAGTTCTACATCTTTATCTTCTTTTATATGAGGAAAGACTTCTGCTAGGTCACGTAAGTCTATGTAATAAAAATTGTCGAACTCTACGTTAGAGACGATTATGGCGAGCATCTTAATCCACCTTAACCCTAATTTTCCCAGTGAGGAGCAAATCCATCATTCCCTGCTTGATTCTTTCTAACATTGTTTTTTCATTTCTTTCGAGTTTGAGCTTTTTATCAACCGTTGAAAGAATTTCAGCAATTTTCTGCTGCTCTGAAAAAGATGGATATGGTACCCTTAAATCTTCTAGGTCATCTTTGGTTATGGCCTTAAATGTTGATCCCTTACCGAGTTTTTCTAGGAAATTTTTGATTTTCTGTAGGTAATAGAAATAAAACCAATAAATCGCCTTCTCGGGATTAAATCGTATCGCGGCTAACCCTCTACCGATGCATAACTTGAAAGGTGCTACATTAACATCTCCTACAGGAGCCCTTACCGAGATAAGAATGTCGTTTATTTCCACTATCTTGATTGGTTGTGAGCAATATAATAGGGGTGAAGGATATATTTCTCCAAACTCCATTTTTCCTTGAAGAAAAGGTAGTCCTTTGCCATCCTTGTTATAAGTACTTGAAGGTGGAGATTGCCCCATAATAATTTCAGCTATCCCCCTATCTCCAAGCTTAACAACTTCCCAATCCTTCGGAATCCTTCCAATCTCTGTATCCTTAAACTCCTTATGCCCTATTCCCTTAGTTAAAAGCTCCTGCATCAAGCCCTTCTTCAAACGCTCAGTCTTGGCTATAATTTCATTGGTCTTCTGAATTGTTTCATCGACAGTAGAGAGGATTTCGGCGATTTTATGTTGTTCTGGAAGTTTTAGACTTTGTATTAAAAAGTTTCTCAAAAAAGTTTGTGTAATAATAGGATGTGTTGTTTTCGATGCAAAATGATTAAGTTTCTTAGATTTGAGCAGGTAATAGAGAAAGGGTAAGTAAGTTTTCGATTTGTCATAGCTTTCGCTGTAAATTGCATTATCACTTACCCATATCTTTCCTCTCCCTATGTGTATCTCTCCAGATGCCCCAACCCTACCAATAATTATAGTAAAATCACTGTCTACTGAAAACTCAGCAGCGTATCCCATCACCCCATTAGCCCCATAAACAGGAACACTACCAGTTTTAGAGATCTTGGGTCGTTCACCGTTTTTGAGGCTCAGAATTGTCCCAAGTCTAATGACTTCCCAATCCGTCGGAATTTTACCAATCGGTGTTTCTTTAAAATTACTCTCTTTGTAAAACATTATTCAACCGCCAACTACTTTGCTCAGCTCAGAAATATACTGCTCTAACTTCTCTGCTACTCTTTGTCTTTCTATTTCTAACTCCTTCAGCTCATAAAATTCCTTAGATATGTTGATTTCCTCCTTTTCCTCGATTGGCACAACATAGAGAGTAACATTAAGATTATAGTCATTTTCAACAACTTCTTTAACTTCGACAATTCTTGATAAACCTGTCACATCTGAATATTTTTCATAAACATCGGCGATTTTAGCGATATTATCAGCCGATAGCGAGTTTAGCCTTCTGACAGATGGATGCGGCACGAATTCGTTCGTGGCATTAATAAAGAGTATTTTATTTCTCCTCTCTTGCGACTTGTTCTTATTGAATATTATTATGGCTCCAGGCGCACCTGTGTTATAGAATAGCTTTTCAGGTGTAAGAATAATGCACTCAACCCAATCCTTTTCGATTATTTTACTTCTAATAATTTTCTCTTTACCTTCCCTGAACAAGCAACCGTTATCTACCACAAGCCCAATCCTTCCATTCTCTTTCGCAGAGGCTAACATGTGTTGAATCCAAGTCCAATCAGCGCTATTTTGAGGAGAATAGCCAAAAGAAAACCTTTCACTAAAATCAGCCTTCTTAAGCCTCTCCTCGCCATAGCCATCCTGATTCCATGGGATATTCGCTATAACTATATCAAACTGCTTTAACCCTTCATTCTCGCTAAACCTTGGATAGTCAAGCGTGTCTCCGTTAGCTATGTTCGCATTCTTTATATCGTGGAGGATTAAGTTCATTTGGCATATAGCGTAGATTTCCGGATTTCTCTCCTGCCCAAACAAGAACAGTTTCCTAGTTTCTTCCTCTCCATATTTTTCAGCCACATGCAAATGCGAAAGTATTAGCATGCCGCCAGAGCCACAGCAAGGATCATAAACGCTTTCTCCAGGCTTTGGATCTAAAATTTCAACCATCAGCCTTATAACTTCTCTAGGCGTATAGATTTCGCCTTCCTTCGCCTTCTCAGGCGCAAACTTCATAAGAATATGCTCGTAAGCATCTCCAAGAATGTCAGGAGAAACCTCCTCGCCACCTAAATCGTACTTGTTAAAAAGCTCAACTAACTGCCTCAAAAGCTCCCTGTTTTCTTGATTCCTAGCGAACTCTAAGAAATCAACCCTGTTAATAACTCCCTGCAACTCCTTGTTCAGCTTTGCGATCTCAGCTATGGAAGTGGTAAGATTTTCAGGCAAGTCTTTCACGCTTTTCGTCGCTTCATCCCAAAGATACTGTTTCGGAATGTTGAAAGTGTGGTAAACCTCTCTTTCCGCTTCTGCCTCAGCCTCCTCTTCTGATAGGCCCGCCTCCTTTATCAGCCTCTCTATGGCATGCTCCCTTTCAACTTTCCATAAGTCATTCAACCTTTTCAAGAAAAGCAAGACGAGAATAAACTTGTAGTCTACAGCCGTCCTTATCAAATCAGCTGCTTTGTCAACAAGGGAGTTCAACTCTTCACGTGTCACCTTCCTTGGAAATAATACTCGTTGAGCCATTCAATCACCCCCTCATATTTCCTTTGAAATACACCTTTGCGTGTCCTATTA
>JAWBOR010000112.1:0-6188 GCA_038826015.1 Bathyarchaeia archaeon | reverse complement strand
TTTTACCTAGGGGTAATCGAAGTGGAAGAGACAACCATAGGTGCCATAATTGACGATCCAAATTTCTTTGTAGATTTCTTCTTTTTACCTATTGAGGCAGGAGACACTCAAATTTTCGTGACAGTCGATTTAGAAAATGGCATATCTGAGGCTGACGAAAATAATAATTCAAAAATCCATACGATTACAGTGAAAGATACGAGTGGTCTTTATCTACATAATATTGAACTCATTGACCTTTTTCAGAGAGAACCCGAAGATGTTGGTAATACCGTGGCCGAGGGAGGCAGATTCATTAGCTGGGTCTATCCAGTTACAAAGAGTGAGTTCACTAACACCTTTTCTCCAACGCCTTATAAATCGCTAAGTTATCTCACTGGTACCTTGGGTTTCTTTGAGGACGCACAAAAATTATGGCTGAAAGCAATAAAGGAGAGCAATGGTTCATCCAATCGCGCTGTGGCAATAGTCCCACAGGAATATTTAGATTTTCATACAGGCTGTTCAAAAGTTGCCGGAACTGTAGTAGATAAAACCCTTTTCGTAGTCGGTGGTAGTTACACTACTACAGCTCATGAATTGGGTCATTCGTATCAACTTGGTGAAGGGTATGAGTGGTTAGAAGGAGAAGATCCTTGTCGGACAACGATTATAAACAAAGGAGAAATTGTGAGCGGATACAATGTTGAGTTAAGATCACCAATCACTGATGTACTAGACTTTATGGGTGTTGAGGAAACACCGAAAATTTTTGATGAATGGGTATCTAGAGTAAATTTTGAGCATTTGTTCAGCCATCCAGAATTTCTAGAAAATCCTGAAGACCCCGAGATACTCATAATTACAGGCCTTATTGATAGCGATGGAGTTGTTAAACTGGGCGTTTTGGAGAGATTAATTGAAGGTGTTCCTAGTGTAACTCAGTCGAGTGAATATCTTCTGAATTTGTTCGATAATCAAGGTCAAACCCTCCAAACTACGCCTATTTATGTTGATTTCGTTATGGAAAGAGATCCACTTCATCCTATCCAGTTAGAGATAGGTGTTTTTATGTTGACGATTCCCTACCCGGAGAAAGCTCTTTTCCTGGAAATTGTTCACAAAGGGGAAAAACTACTTGAATTGGATATAACGACAACGTTACTTCATCATGCCGTTGATGCAATTCCTGACTTTGGATTTGTGAAGAATCCTGATCAACGGCGTAATGCTTTACACAACAAGATCAATGAAATTAACGAGAAGATACAATCAGGCGATATAGAAAGCGCAGTGAATAAGTTGCAATTTGATGTAAAGCCTAAGCTGGAAATGTGGTTAATCGATAATTATCAGCCAGAGGATGTGTTCCAGTATTCGAAGGCAGAGATAATTTCCCTCGTGAATGAGATGATCGAAAGGCTCGTCGCTCTCGATTAGAAGTAGGCCTTAACGGATATCAACATTGATTGCATATGAGTAAATGGGCAAGATGAACAAAACCGGGATCCCAAATTTACCCGTGCTCAATGAGTATGCCCATATCACTTTGGACAAGGGATTACCTCTTATGTTTACAATGACGGCTTGATGAGATTCAGCCCAGCCTACTTGTGTGTAATAAATCTTTGATATTGTTTTCTCTAGAGTGCTTCGTGGTGAATATTGACTTAAGAGATGAAAATCATGTTCGGGGTGGTCTAATAAGGCTACAGAATGTTCGTGTTTTATTCCTGGTTCTGGAATCCATACTACGGCAGAGGAAAATGTTTTAGGATCCAGAATGGCTACACTTTTAGCCCTTTGCTTCTCAACATGCACTGCGAAGATAATTAGACTCGCTTCTGGAACCTCCCATAATTCACTAACACTGATCAGAGCTTCACGGAAATCCGTCTCGGATTTGTATTGTTCTTGATCTGGAAACCTTAGTGAAGGGGTAGCGGTTAGAAAGTAGAACACAGTCAATAGAATCGAAAGAGTTGCCAAAAGAATTAAGAAAATCCATCTCCGAACTTTTGTAAGTTGTCCCACATACTCATGATAGCACAGCTCCAACCTCTCTCTTTAGGTTCTTAGATTCGTAGAAAAATAGAATAAGAAGCCATTTGGGAATCAGAAAATGATGGATAAGGAACTTGATGGGCGTGTCATTTATTATTTTGCCACGCCCATCAAGTGCTTTTTATAGGCTAACGCCTTTTCCTTAAACCCACTAAAGCGAAGTCATTCTTACTTTTCACCTATTGCTGCACCCCGAGAAGTTATCTTTCTCCCTTATTTGCACAACCGCCTCGCGTGTCAAGGATTAGTAAATCCCGCTTACGCGGGACTTCGCTTCGCTTGTCCTTGACACTGCTTGGACGGTTGCGCAATAGCAACAGGTATGAAGTCAAGGACTTCAAATTAAAAAGTCCAAAACAGAAAGGAGGTGATTACAGATGGAACAAGTTGTACAAACACATAAAACAAACGGGGAAGGCAACGGCAGGTCAAAGAAAAAGAGCCAACCAAAGGCGGTCGGCTCTATCCAACAAATTCATCATAGCATATTTGACCCAATGAAGTACATGCTCAAACTTCCAAAAAACAAAAAAGTGAACCTGCCAAACGGCCAGGTCAAATGGGAAAAGACCGAATCCGACTACTTGCCTGTGGCTGCCCGAATTATGTGGTTCAGGCGCGAGCACCCCGACTGGAGCATTGTCACAAAGACAGTCCAGTTAGCCAATAAGGGCATTGTCATGAAAGCAATCGTCAAAAACGCCGAGGGGCGAATAATCGCAACTGCTCGAAAGAAGGAAACCGAAATCGGCTTTCCAGACTACATCGAGAAAGCAGAAACGGGAGCAATAGGGCGAGCCCTTGCATTGTGCGGATACGGAACCCTGCAGGCGCCAGAGTTTGACGAAGGCGAAAGACTGGCTGACGCTCCGATTGAGAAAGTAAAAGGCAAACGCTAAAGCCTTGCGAGTGGCCTTGTATCTTCAACAAGGCCACAAAGGAGGGCTTAAACAAAAACAATGAAAGACAAGACAGAGTTTTTAACAACCGCTGATTTGATCAGAGCCAGGCATTCGGGCTGGTCGGGGGTTAAATGCAAAACCTGTAAAAGGGAAATAACAAACGCACAGTATTCCTACAGCATGCGCTATTTTAAAAAGCCGCTTTGTAGAAGCTGTCAGAGTTTGGAGAGTTACCGCAACACATCTCAATCAAAAGCCCGATGAACAAACAATAGGGCTAGTGAGGTTGAAAACTGCACTATAGGTGTATATAATCCAACCTTACTAATTTTATGTTACTCCCTTGGCTGGCATTATTCGATGCAGGGACAATCCGGGCTAATTTTAAAAAATCACTCGACCTTGATACGGTTCAAAGGCGAAGCTCGGACTTTGCCATCTTGGTTCCAATTTTCAACGATACCAAATACCTCACCAATCTTTCCTTTCTACAAAAGTACGGTGACAAAGTCGTGTTGTGTACCACGGCCGAGGAAACCGACGAGTTCTACACCGAGCTTTATAAGCTGTATAAAAGTTATGGGTTCCGGGTAAACTGCTCTTTGGTCGGCGACAAAAGCAAAAACCCGTGGGCCATATATAATAAAACTTTACTTGCTCACGACGCGGTTCTAAAAAACACCCTTTTGCACCTAACTGAAAAATTTGTGATTTTTGTTGACGGGGACACTTTTGTGGATGGGGATTTGGAAGTTCTTTGCGGCGCCATGGAGGAAAACAACTTTGATATAGCCTCAGTAAAAGTCCTTCCGAGTAAACGCACAAACGTAATTGAGCATCTTCAAGGGGTTGAGTACGACATTGCGATGCAGGCCAGGCTCATATATCCCTGGCTGACAAGCGGAGCGGGGATGGTTGCCAAAAGGGAGGTCATGACTTCCGTCATGAAGAATCACTCCCTTTTCTTCAACGGCGGGGACATCGAAATCGGGAAGTTGGCCGACATGATGGGTTACAAAGTGGGACACATTCCAATGGTTTTTTATACGGACATACCCGACACGGTGGGGAAGTGGATCAAGCAGCGTTTCTCTTGGATGTGCGGGTGTTTTCGCCACTCTATAGTGAATTGGCATCACAATTTGAGACACCCCTTTCATTTCATCTACTTTTCATTTGTAATTTATTTCCTTTACCCGTACAAAATTATCTCGATGCTCTCCCACTGGCATGTATTTCCTTTCATAATCGGCCTTTATATAGTCATAACCTATTTGGCAAACTGGAAGGTCAGAAGCAGGTGGATGCTTCTTTTTCCGTTCTATGCACTTTTTCAAATTCTTGTGATTATCTGGTTTGGTGTCTTCCGCTACCTCAAGACCGTTATAAAAAGTGGGAACATTGGCATAATTAGGATGCGTCACAATCCCAACCGGGTATCGTTATTCAAGCCCAAGTATGCTTTCGCAGCTGTCTCTAACCTCTCGATAATTTTCGTCACACTTGGTGCTATCCTCCTTGGCACAAACGGATTTGCTCAACAGTTAGTGTTAGGCAGGCGATATGAAAGCATTGAGTTTGTTCAGGCAGGTTACAAAATCGCCTCATATCAAACAAACAACTTAGCAACGTCTTTTCTAAGCCCCAGAAAAGCCCAACAAACCGCAGACGAAGAAGTCAAGGAAGGGGAGGTAGCAGGGTATGCGCTGGAGACAAAAGCGGAGGATGAGCAAGTCGAAATCAAAAAAAACGAGGACACAACTTACAGTATCACCGTCGAAGTGGGTGATAGTGCTTGGAAAATTGCCAGAAAAGCGATTAAACGTTACTCCGAAGAAAGCGGGATCGAGTTAAGCGAAAGTCAAAGGCTTTATGCAGAGGATACTTTGAAGGACGAAATATTATCGATAGGATCGTTAAGGCCTGCGACTTCTATAATAATCGAAAAAAGCCTTGTGGCCGAACACATTCAAACCGCAATAGAGACGCTTCCAGACAAATACTTTATATCTGAGGAAAATCACTCATACTTATCGTAGACAGGGTTTGGGAGCCTGCATTTATTTCCCCTATTCTTTCTACTAAGCGAATGGCCACAGCTTCCAACCATCTAATTTCGTTCGGGCTTATTTGAGATGGGCCTTGTCCTTTTGCTTTTCGGCCATGGACGGGATCGGAGCTCTCACTCAGACGGCCCATCGTGGCTAGTACTTTCTTCTGAACGAACAAATTCTTACTCACTCGATCTCGATTACCATATTCTCTTCTTAGGATTGTTTCAAACCAATTGGTCATAGCCGCTAATGGTATTTGTCCATCATGATATCTTTTTATGAGGTCGACCAATTCGTCTGTGAGCTCGGATGATCTAAAAGTTAAAGATGGAGCGGGATACTTAGTATTTCCCCGGATTACTGTCACCGTCTCAGCTGTAACAACCAGCTCAACGGGATCCAGAACAATATTTAAACCAGGTGACGGTTTTCTATCGATCACTTTTGCATTTTTAAATACAAAACGAATACGATAGCGTCCAATATCTAGGAAGGCAGCAGATTCCCAAGATTTTAATATTGGGTCAATAGCCGCTTTTGCGCTGTCAATATCTGAGAAGTGCAGTTTTGGCTTTACTGTCAGCAAAGCGCCATTTAGTTCAATGTCAAAATCTTGAACGGTTGTTATTAATGGAACAGCTTCATCAAATCGATCGTTAGGATTTTCATTGATAAAGCGATAATATAATGCTTCCACATGTGGACCGTTCATGATTTCCTCAACTTATTCAGTATTCTGCAAAACGAATAAAACTCGCTACAAAAGTCAGAAAATCTAATACTACCCCCCAATACTAATGGTTTTCAACGAAAACGCTTTCTCCGAGCTGGTGTTTTTTATAAAATAATCTGAGCCCACTTGGGCAAAAAATTAACATCGAAAATGAGCCCACCGGGATCATCCTCCGGTAAGATACCGCCGGAGGTGAAGGAGATGAGAACGGTGGATGACTACGAAGCCATACGCAGGGCCTACTTTCTGGACGGTTTGAGCATTCGCCAAATCGCCCGGAAGCTGCACCACAGCCGGCGCTTGATCCGCAAAGCGATCGCCCAGGCTGAACCGGACGGCTACAGGCTGTCCCAGTCCAGATACGCGCCGGTGCTTGCACCTTACAAACCCAAGATCGAAGAACTGCTCGACGAAAGCGACCGGCTGCCCCGCAAGCAGCGCTACACAGCTCACAAG
>JAWBOR010000111.1:0-6373 GCA_038826015.1 Bathyarchaeia archaeon | reverse complement strand
CTTAGGAGCAATTGGAGCAGGCTTCGTAAAGATCAAAAAAGGTTACCTAGCAGGAGCATTGATTCTTCTCTTCTTAGCTATTTTCTACGCTCATCCTTTTGGCCGTGAATCTTTCATGTACCCTTGGCTTCATATATTCGCTGTGATAATTGCTTTCTCTCCTCTCGCTAGTATAGCAGGTTCGAGCTTTCGTTCTTCAAAGATTACAAAATCTATGTTGACGTTGGGCATAATCATATCAATATTTGTAGGCGTTTTATCTGATCATATAGCTGGCAGTTCAATAGCAATATGGTATTTCTCGCCATATTTAACACCAGAGATTTGGAATTTCACCATGTATGTCTACCCAATAGAGAGAGCCATAGCAATGATCTTAACTTTCATCATAGTTGCACCAGTCTACTATGGTTTAAAAAGAGCCGGTTTCATTGAACCTATTTGACATTATTCTGAGTCTTATAGTAGCGCGAAGAAAAACTGCAAAGTTTAAAAAAGGTCTAACATTATCATATTGAAATTGAGTTAACAGTAGATTGTTAATTATGGGCGGTTGATAATGTGGGATAAAGTTGCCAAAAGCCTCGGAGGTTATCCGGAACGTCTTGCAGTTGCCAAGATACTTATTCAAAACGGACTAAGTATCAGAAAAGGAAAAATCTACTGTGGTGAGATTGCAATATCAGCTGTTGGAATCAGCCGAGCTGCAAAGGTAGATCGAAGAACCGTAACTCAAACAATAAAAACCATTGAAGCCGACCCTGAACTACGCGTAATATTCGAGAATATTAGGCCATCAGGGCCCTCTTTACGTGAGATAGCTAGATTTTTAAATTTTGGTGTCGTAGAGATTACGGTAGTTAATGCTAAAGCGCCTGGCATATTAGCCAATTCAGCTTCGGTGATAGCTAAAAATAACATAAGTATAAGGCAAGCCATAGTTGACGATCCTGAATTGACACCTGAGCCGAAATTGATGTTGATAGCTGAAAAGAAGATACCGGGTGAACTTATCGCTGAACTGCTGAAGATTAAAGGAGTTTCAAAAGTTTCAGTATACTAAGAGGAAACTAAAGATATGCTTGATTTTTTATGGTTGTTCTCTTTATCGATTGCTGCCGCTTTGTCAGGTGCCGTTGTGCCAGGACCAGTTTTCGTCGTAGTTGTCTCTGAATCTTTGAAAAAAGGAAAAATAACTGGTCCTCTAGTAGTGTTTGGCCACCTTGCAATTGAAACCCTCGTAATATTCATGTTTTTCCTGGGTCTTGGCATTGTTTTAAAGTCAAGTCAAATTACTATTATGATTGGATATATAGGTGGCGCAATTCTTGTTCTTATGGGCTTTTACCACATAAAAACAGCGAAGAACTTCAAAATCGAATCGGTTTCAGAATCAAAGGCTCAATTTGCTCGACACGGCTTGGTAGCTGCAGGATTCCTAAGTAGCGGCTCAAACCCCCAGTTTTTTCTCTGGTGGTTAACTACCGGTGTTCCCATGATAACATACTCTCTGGCAATTGCAGGAGTTGTTGGATTCATCGTCTTCTATTTAGGTCACGCAGCCGCTGACCTATTATGGTACGGCTTCATAAGCTACTCAGTTGACAAAGGAAGAACGTATCTTAACCAGAGAGCGGTTCGAATAATACTTCTCGGAAGCGCCACATTCTTGATCGCCTTCGGACTTTACCTAGTCTTTTCAGCCTATGTAATTTGAGATATTGATTATTTTGCAAAACACTTTTACCATTCGAATTGTTTTATCTTTTTGGCTTGAGATTGATTGATGATGTCTTTGGCAACTAGACAAGAAAACGTTTTCGACATGTTGGTTCGTCCCGTACGTAGATTAGTAGAGGAGAAAGGCTTTAAGTTTCCAACAGAGCCTCAGGAGAAGGTTATCCCTAAGGTTCTTGAAGGCAAGAATGTCTTGCTCATATCGCCAACCGCGACTGGGAAAACTGAGGCAGCTATCCTTCCCATTTTTAATATGCTTATTCAGATGCCTCGAAGAGAACCAGGAATCAAGGTTCTTTATGTTACGCCTTTGAGGGCTTTAAACCGTGATATGCTGGAACGTTTAGAATGGTGGTGTAACAATCTAGATATTAAGCTGGCGGTTAGACACGGTGACACTGATATTTCAGAACGTTCACGGCAGGCTCGAAGCCCACCTGACATGCTCATAACTACGCCGGAAACCCTTCAAGCAATTCTTATAGGATGGGTGATGCGTCGGCACCTTCAAGCGATTAGATGGGTTGTAATCGACGAAGTACATGAAGTGGCTGACAGCAAACGTGGAAGTCAACTGGCATTAGCCCTCGAAAGACTTCGCACAATAACAAATCATGACTTCCAGATAATCGGGCTCTCGGCTACTATTGGAACACCTGAGAAAGTTGCCCAATTCCTCGTGGGAAACAATAGACCGGTTGAAATTGTAAGAGTCCCAGTTGCAAGACTCATGAAGCTACAAATAATCTTTCCTAAGCCGGAACCTCAGGATTACGCCTTAGCTTCTGCGCTTTTTACTCATCCAGAAGTCGCAGCGCGTCTGCGGCTCATCCGCCAATTCATAGAGAAACACAATTCAGTTCTCTTATTCACAAATACGCGGTCTATATCCGAGGTTTTAGCCAGCCGATTCAAAATTTGGGACGTTAACTTCCCAGTTTCGATTCATCATGGGTCACTAGCTAAGCCTTCTAGGATAGCAGCTGAGAAAGGTCTTAAACAAGGCGACCTTCGCGGACTTATTTGCACGAGTAGTCTAGAATTAGGAATTGATGTTGGAAGCATCGACCTTGTTATACAGTACATGAGCCCACGTC
Source organism: Bathyarchaeia archaeon (assembly GCA_038826015.1). Lineage (GTDB taxonomy): Archaea > Thermoproteota > Bathyarchaeia > Bathyarchaeales > DTEX01 > JAWBOR01. Next base: position 3,539 of record JAWBOR010000111.1, on the reverse strand, counting down.
AGGTAACTCGACTTATCCAGCGTGTTGGAAGAAGCGGTCACAGAGTTGGGCGCACTGCAAATGGGATTATAATAACCATGGATTCTGATGACACTTTAGAAGCACTTGTTATTGGCAGAAAGACCTATGAAGAAGAACTGGAGCCAGTGGATATACCAGAAAAACCCTATGATGCCCTTGCACATCAGATTGCGGCGCTTCTAATGAAAAGAAAACGCTTGTACTTTAACGAATCTTACGAAATATTCAAAAATGCCTATCCGTATCGAGACTTAACAATAGATGATATTAGGCAAGTCTTAGAGTACATGCATAACCGTTTCCCTAGGTTAGCATGGGTTTCCTCTGAAGACAATTTAGCTATTAAACCTCGCAGAAGTAAGGCTCTCTTTGAGTACTTTTTTGAGAATCTTTCGATGATTCCAGAAGAGAAACATTATCTTGTCATGGACCGCCAAACAGATACTGCAATAGGTTTACTGGACGAAGCTTTTGTAGCCGAATATGGAAAACCAGGCGTCAAATTCATTATTCGTGGAAGCCCCTGGAAGATTCTGAGCGTTGTATCAGATAAGATTTATGTCAAATCTGCTGAGGACCCAACTGGCGCTATCCCTAGCTGGGTTGGAGAAGAGATTCCTGTACCCTTCGAGGTAGCTCAAGAAGTCGGAGCTTTGCGAGGATTCGTCGAGGAAAAAATAAAGAATGGAAGAAAACCCGAAGAGATTGCTGAAGAATTATCTGGAAGATATCCCTCAGACAAAGGGACAATTCTGGCTGCAATCTCCGAGACCGTCGAAAGCGTAAGGAAAGGCTACGCGGTTCCAACCGATAGGCGGATAACCCTAGAAGAATGGGAAGAGTTTGTTATACTGCAAGCCAATTTCGGTTCCTTAACAAACCGTGCCTTCGCACAATTATTGGGCCACGTAATTTCTGAACGAACAGACTATTCCGTCATCGTTCAACACGATCCATATAGAATCTTCATTCAAACAGCTGGCGGAACCAAAGCGGAAACTGTAAAAAAGATTATAGAGGAAATCAAAAACTCTTCACCTGAATTCATAAAAGAAATGCTTACAAAAGCTACAGTCAAAACAGGCATATTCAAAAGACGTTTAATCCATGTATGCAGACGTTTTGGCGCTCTTAAAAAATGGGTTGATTTTAACAATGTTAGTCTGCGAAGTTTAATGAAAAGCTTTGAAGATACGATCATTTATGAAGAAGCGTTAAAAGAGGTATTCACAAAAGATTTGGATTTAAAGAATCTGATCAATGTTTTTGAAAGAATAAAAAAAGGCGATATCGATATTGTGCAAGTGGAAACCTTAGGAGAACCCACACCCATCGCCCGCATTGGAATAGAAAGGGTTAGTATGAAAACAGATTTAATTCCACCTGAAAAGATGAAACGTATACTAGTTGAGTCTGTGAAAGCAAGACTTTTAGATGAGACGAGAACCTTTATCTGTACAAACTGTTGGGACTATATCGAGATGATTACTATTAAAGATCTGCCTGAGAAGCCACTATGTCCGAAGTGCGGTTCCCTAAATCTTGGTTTACTTCGAGTTGACGAAGAAGAAGCCTACGCTCTAATTGAAAAGAAAGGAGAAAAACTAGCCAAAGGTGAACAGAGAATCCAAGAAGAGGCAGAGGAAACGGCTAAACTGATTTCGAATTACGGTAAATCCGCGGCGATTGCGCTTTCTGGAAGAAGAATAAAAACCAGCGACGCGAAAGAAATTTTGTCGAAAGAAAGCAGCATCTCAGACAAGTTTTTCGAGTTAATAATTGAAGCTGAACGAGAAGCATTGAAAAGAAGATTCTGGTAAAACAATCTTCTCAAAGAAGGTGTAAAGCGTAAGATAAAAATAATAGTTTGATGTATTAAATTGAAAAAATAAGGTGGATGCCCAATGTTTATATCGCCTTTTGTTGCTTCTCCCGAGCCTGTTGTGCGACGTTTATTAACCTTAGCTGAATTGAAAACAGGCGAGATATTTTATGATCTAGGCGCAGGTGATGGACGAACAATTATAATGGCGGCTCAAGAATTTGGGGCAAACGCTGTAGGAATTGAATTGAGAGACGATCTGGTAAAACAGGCTATGAAAAGGATCAGCGAACTAGGTCTCCAAAATAAAGTGAAGATAATTCACGATGACCTTTTCAAAGCTGATCTGAGACTGGCAGATGTCATCTACTTGTATTTGACTACCAGCGCCAATGAGAAGGTCCGGCCGAAACTAGAAAATGAATTGAAGAAGGGTGCCAGAGTGGTATCCCACGACTATGAAATAATCGGATGGAAAGCCCTAAAAGTTGAACGCTTCAGTGAGAATCCGAGAATGGAATTTCCAACCCACACGTTATACCTTTACAGAAGATAATTGGACCTGTATACAAAAATTTTATAAAAATCTTTTAAGGCTTTCAGTCATATTTATAAAGCAGAATATTTTCCAGAATTTTTTGTTGAGGTACACGGCCAAATCTAACGGATGATTAACCATGGTGCCCATACCTTGGCGATATGTAAATTCGTGGCGATGCAGCGGCTGTGGCATCTGTTGCAGAGAATTTGAAGTAGTCTTAAAGTTTGATGAATGGCTAAACCTAATTCGAACTTATGGAGTAAGCGTCACAAAGGCAGGATTAAACAAGTTTTTTATGAGAAAAAAGAATGATGGATCCTGCCTATTCTTATACATGGCCAATGGCAGATGGCTTTGCGGGTTACAGAATATGAAACCAGCAGCTTGCAAGATTTGGCCATTCAAAATTTCGGATACTCCACGATATGGACGAGCGAGAGAAGCCCTTTTCAATTATAAAGGACAACAACTTTTCGTATACATTGATCCGCTTTGCCCAGAAATAACTTGGGGAAACCCCAGTGTTGAAATGATCTATCAAATTATGCCTGAATTCATAGAGATCGCCATAGGGTTAAGGCAGAAACAAGTTTACTCTACGTCTACCATATTTAATAATGATTTTACACAAACAAAACGGAGGTACAGACTAATATAGCCGCATCTACTAAATTCTTCACTCAAAAAAGATTTTGATATGGCATAAAAATAAATCTTGACATTAGAATCCGTTTGTAACAATTTAAAAACCACAACACATTATAACACACGAAAATTTGGAACCAAAATTTTATATTACATATCAATTAATTCTAGGGTGACCAAAAAACGGGCCGGTCGTCTAGTTTGGTTAGGATATCTGCCTGACAAAAATCCTCAGGAAACGCAGAACGGCTATGTGGCCGCCATGCAAGGTCGCCGGTTCAAGTCCGGCCCGGCCCACCAAATAAGCATTTTAGTACTCTTCAATTTTTGGGAACCTGACAAACGATTTTAGATTAGATGAGCAAGATCTTGGTTATGATTTGTCTTTTTCCAATAATTCACATTTTATCTATGATTTATGTTTTCAACACAAAGCGGCTCTTACTTTACATTCAAGCTTTCTCATTCAGATTAAGGAACGTAAACCCCACTGCTGTTGTTGCAGACAAT
>JAWBOR010000110.1:0-6377 GCA_038826015.1 Bathyarchaeia archaeon | reverse complement strand
TGGAAGCATTATATGCGCCATGCCGCCGCATTTATTTACCTGATCGTAAATACAAAGCGCTACACATGATCCAACATTGGTAACTAGCCATTGCGATCTGTTTCCGATTTTCATACATGCCATATCCACGCGGATCTCCTCTAACCCATGAGTTGTCGCTAATGCAGATGTGAACTGGGGCATTTTTAATTGTGGTTTAATATCCTTTGGAGGGGTTAGATGGCTTCCAATGCTTGCGCGTATAGTGAGGTCTGAGGATCGAACCAAAGGGTGTTCCTCAGCACCATTTGTTCAAGACTTCCATTACTTTTTGGGGTTGAAAGGGCTTCACTATGAAGTCTTTTGCCCCGCATTTTAGAGCCTCAACAACAAGGGCCTGTTGCCCCATGGAACTACACATTACAATTTTAGCGTTAGGATCAATTTCCATAATCTTTTTTAAAGTGTCAATTCCATCCTTTGTTTTACTTCCAGCGGGCATAATTATATCGAGTAGAACAATGTCCGGTTTGTAATGTTGATATTTTTCTATAGCTTCATCTCCGTTTCCCGCTTCAGCCACAACTTCATGCCCACATTGGAGCAGTATCTTCTTAAGGAGCGCTCTCATAAACGCGGCGTCATCAACAATCATAACGGTGGCTATATCTATCCCCTCCGGCATAGAATCTATTTATTCCGAAATAAAAATATTATGTCGCAATACATGTGATTTATGATGCGGGCTTTACCAAGGCTTCATCTGATATTTTCAAAGGCATTTCATCATTATTAATTAGTTTATGTATATCCAAGACCAATACAACCTGCCCATCGCCAAGTATTGTTGCTCCGCTAAATCCCTTTACATTTAGAAGATTCTCGTCGAGCGGCTTTATCAGTATCTCTTGTAGTCTCAGAACAGAGTCTACAATTATCCCATATTTTAGTCCCTCTCGGTCAACATTTGTTAAAACGACTTCGTAATGGTCCGTCTGTCTCGGGTTTTTGAGTTTTAGTAAATCATGTAGCTTTAGGAGTGGTACAACTTTTCCACGCACCTCGATGACCTCGATCATTCCTAGGTCCTTTACCTCCTTTTTAGGCATACGGACGACTTCAGAAATGTGAGACGATGGAATTGCGAATGTCTGTCCATTAACCTCAACTAGAAGAGATTTAATTATGGCAACGGTCAAAGGAAGTCTAAGTGTAACCTTTGTTCCTTTGTTCACTTCTGTTTTCAGCTGAATTGATCCGCCAAGGCTCTCAACCTTAGTTTTGACGACGTCCATTCCTACGCCTCTACCGCTGGTTTCAGTAACTTCCTTAGCCGTGGAAAATCCCGGGATGAATATCATATTGATTAGCTGATCATCGCTCATTTTTTCAGCTTCAAACTTAGAGACAAAACCCTTCTCCACAGCGACTTTTTTGACGACCTCAGGGTCTATGCCTGCACCGTCATCCTCAATTTCAATTATAACATGATCGCTTTCACGATGGGCAGATAACTTTATTAGTCCAGTAGGCGGCTTACCTAGCTTAATCCTTTCTTCCGGATATTCTATTCCATGATCTACACAGTTTCTAATGAGGTGCACAAGCGGTTCGCCAATCTCATCCAAGACTGTTCTGTCAACTTCAATGTCTTTCCCTTCCATGATTAATTCCACTTTTTTACCCTTCTTTAATGAGAGATCCCTAACGAGTCGTGGGAACCTGTCAAAGATCTGACTGACTGGAACCATACGTATCCTTGTAACTAAATCCTGAAGTTCCGTGATAAGTCGGTCCATAGCTCCGGATACCCGTTTCAGCTGTTCATATTTGTTCATTGAGACGGCTTGGAGTAAGGCAATTTTGTTTATGACAAGCTCTCCTGTTAGGTTCATGAGTTTATCAAGCTGTTTGAAGTGAATGCGGATGGTTTGAGTTGAACGGAAATCGAAAGGTCTAAGCATCTCTGAAACTTCGGCCAATTGTTCATTCTTTTCTAATTCATCTTCGGCAGCTTGGATACGCTTTGTTTCGAAAGTGGACTTGTCGATTTTTTCACTTCTAGTGCTTTTCCTTTTCACTGTCTTATCCTCGACCTTGACGGAAGTCTCCATGGTTTTTGCGCAAGTTTTAAGCTTCTCTACGAGGGTCTCAGTTTCCATCAGTACGTCAATTCCATTCTGTAACTGATCCAGCCTGTTTGTAAGTGCATCTATACACTCAAAAATTATGTTAACAAGCTCTGTTCCTACACTTTCTCCTTTACGCAGTTTGTCAAAAACATCTTCCATGGCATGTGTTAAGTCAGCAATATCCTTGAATCCCATCATTGCAGATGAGCCCTTCAACGTGTGAGCTGAACGGAAAAGGCTATTAAGTGCGTCAGTGTTTTTTGGGTCCTTCTCTACCGCTAAGAGCGCCCTCGTCATGTTGTCAATATGCTCTCGAGCTTCTTCAATAAACAATTGCCTATATTGACTCATGTCTATTGACAAGAGACAACCCCCATTATTTTCTGAAATGGATTAATTCTTGAAAGCTGGAATACAGTCTTCAAGTTTTTAAAAAACTCAATTATACATATATTACGCGGTATCACTCTCAAGTTATGCTTCATTCGGAACCTTCCGATAAATTCTTAATTCAGGGTTTACACACCTAAATTTTTCATGGAAGCCATCCGGTAGAAGCTCCGCTTTTCCAAGTATGAGATATCCGTCATTTGTCAGTGCGTCATAAAAGTTCTTGAGAATGTGCTTTTGTCCTGGTTTATCAAAGTATATTAGGACATACCTGCAGAAGATTATGTCCAGATTTCCATAGACGAGCTTCTGCGTCAAGTCAGCCTGAACGAAGCGAACAAGCTGCCTAACTGTGTCCTTAATTGTGAATTTACCATCAGCCAGTGTAAAGTATTTATCGAGTATCTGCTCGTTGACTCCTGCAACTTCTTTCTCACAGTATTCACCAATCATGGCCTTTTTTAGGCTTTCATTATCTATGTCAATGGCGTAGATTACTATGCGGAAGTTACTCAAGTTGGAACCAAGTGCCTCGTTGACGGTTATCCCTATCGTATATGGTTCCTCACCTTTTGCGCAGCCAGCGCTTAGAATTCTAAGCGCTCTCTTTTTTGCTAGCATTTCCTTAAGTATACAATTCTGAAAATATAGGAAAACATCTGGATCCCTGAAAAATGAGGAATAGTTTATCGTTAGGTCCCTTATTAAAAGAGCATATTCATTTTCGTTGCTTCTTAAGTACCGCCAATATCCCCAAAAACTTTCTATCCCTAGTCTTCGCATTCTATACCTGATTCTACGGCGTAAGTAATTTTCTCTATAATATGTGCAATTTAGCCCTGTGACTTTCAAAATATGGCTTTTAATTAGCTGAAACCCCTGCTCATCCACCATGAGTATGCTGGAGTTAGTTTTCTGAGACAATCCCTGCCCACTCCATGAGCATGTTTTCTATCATTTCTTAAGTAGTGATGGTAAGTGGGGTCAACATCTCGACTTCCAGCATTTTCCCCGAGATTATTTTATTGTTAAACAATCGATAAAAATATTATGTATTAATACACGATATTTCGTGTACGTGTCCTCATTGCAATTAGCAAGAGGATCCATCATTAAGAATATAGCATAAGGTTCAGCTTAAAAGTTCAGAAAGCAATTTAAGTAATGTATTTTTGTCTTCTATTTTTCTGGCTAATATTTTGCCGCTGGCATAGACCCGAAGTGGCACACTTTTGTAATTTATTTCGAAGATTATGGAAGAAATGGAATTTTCCAACTTTGCCTTTTTCAGAATTTTAGATAGAGCTTCATCTTTTTTCTCATGTTTCAGGAATATTATAAAGTGTTTTTCTTCTCCACAGGTTTCTTCTATCCTTGAGATGTATTCTTCCATGGGCGGCATCTAAATCTGCTCCATCTCCTTTAGTATTTCGATAAAACGATCAACTTCCTCGTGTGTGTTGTAAATGTAGAAGCTTACCCGCGCTGTGGAGGGTAACCCAAGTCTCTGATGCAGGGGCTGGGCGCAGTGGAACCCGCTTCTTATCATGATGCCATAGTTATCAAGAAACAATGCCACATCATGTGATTCGAAACCATCTACATTAAAGGGGATGATGCCACATCTTTTAGTGCAATCTATCGGACCATAGGTTCTCACCCTTTTCAACTCCACCATATGCTTAAGCGTGTACTCTGTTAGGTTACGTTCATGCTGGAACACATTTTCCATCCCGAGACTCCTCAGATACTTCACAGCAGCCATCAGCCCTATGCCACCGCAGATATTAGGAGTTCCCGCTTCAAATCTCCATGGAACATCATTCCACGAGATCAAGCATCGTCCATATACGGGGTTATATGAGACATCCCTTATCATTTCTCCCCCTCCATGGAAAGGCTCCATTTCCTTAAGGAGTTCAAGTTTTCCGTAAAGTACTCCTATCCCCGTGGGGCCAAGCATTTTATGTCCTGAGAATGCCATGAAGTCGATGTCCAGATCTTTAGCGTCAACAGGCATATGTGGCACAGATTGGGCACCGTCAACAAGTAGCAATGCATCATGTTCATGTGCAATTTTGGCTATCCTCTTAATATCATTTATCACACCTGTCACGTTAGATACGTGGCTTATGGAAACTATCTTCGTTTTTTCAGAAATCATCTCCTCTAAGGCTCTGTAGTTTAATGTGCCGTTGCTGTTCACATCGACGTATTTGACTTTGAATCCTCTTATCTTGGAGGTTATTTCCCATGGGACGATGTTGCTATGGTGCTCCATAAGTGAAAGCAGAACCTCATCATCTTCTCCAAGTTTTCTCAGCGCCCAGGAATAGGCAACTAGATTTATTGCTTCAGTTGTGCCTCTGACAAAAACTATTTCCTCCGCGCTTCTGGCATTGATAAATTCTGCAACTGCTTTATGGGCTTCCTCGTAGAGCTCAGTTGCTTCCTGTGAAAGTGTGTGCACTGCTCTGTGCACGTTTGCATTATGTTCCCTATAAAACTCAGTAATGGCCTCTATAACTTGTCTAGGCTTTTGTGATGTAGCTGCATTGTCAAAGTAGATGAGCGGGTAATTATTTACTTTCCGATTCAGAATGGGAAAGTCCTCTCTAACTTTATAGGGATCGAGCATTAACCGCCCTCTTCCGTGGTTTTCATACGCTTAGAAAGAACTTTCGCTAGTTCCTCCTCTTCCAGAGCCTGTTTTTCCTCAAAGGTTAACTCGCTTGGCAGCCATTCAGGGGTCACTTGTCTATTCTTGTAGTAGGCCCTTATCGCCCTTCTTAATGCTCCAACCGCAAGAACCCCACAGTGAAACTTTACCGTTGGAAGTCCACCTACCTCTTCAACCAGGTTTTTCCATGATATTTTCCAAGCATCTTCTAACTTCATCCCTTTAACTTTCTCCGTAAGTATGCTTGAGGTAGCTATATTTGCCGCACATCCGTAGCTTTCGAATGTTGCCCTCTCAATAACTTCCTGCTCATTAACTTTCAGATAGAACGTTATCATATCTCCACAAGCAGGATTCCCAGCAACAGCGGACACTGTAGCATCATTCATCCTTCCAAGATTCTTGGGATTCCGGAACAAATCAAGAATTTTCTGAGTGTAAGGCATCGGCGCACGTGACATACTATCCAGCCTCTATCGACCCGGTTATTCCTCTCAATCTTTCAACAGCTTTCGGTATCACTTCTAATACATAATCTATATCCTCATCCATGTGTAGCCGTGTTACCTTCATGAGTATGCTGCCATGGGCTTCCTCGTATTTTCTGCCTATGGCGACTAAAACATGGCTTGGCTGGAGAATGCGTCTAGTGCAAGCACTTCCGCTGGAGACATAAACCCCATTCAAGCTTAACTCTATGGTTAAAGCTTCTCCTTCACATCTGAGGAAGCTTATGTTAACGTTATCTGGCGCCCTCTTTTCACCCCTAGGTCCGTTAAGCTTCACATCCGATATCATCTCACATATTCCATCTATTAGCTTATCCCTAAGCCTCCTCATGTGGCTTACATGGGCTTCAAAGTCTTGAAAAGTGAGCTCCGAGGCCTTGGCAAATCCCACAATTAATGGGGTGTTCTCAATTCCAGGCCATAATCTCTGTGTTCCTATCTGTCCCTCCAGAATTCTTTCAACGTTCACGCCCTCTTTGACGTACAGGGCGCCTATTCCCCGAGGACCTAAAATTTTATAGCTGCTTACGGTGGCCAAATCAACGTCTAGGTCTTCAACGTTAAAGGGGATTTTCCCGTACGCATCCGATGCATCGGTATGGAATATGGCCTCTGGATTTTTGCTTTTCACTATACTTACAGCCTTTTTTATGGGTTGCACCGTCCCAATTTCATGGTTTACCGTGG
>JAWBOR010000109.1:0-6389 GCA_038826015.1 Bathyarchaeia archaeon | reverse complement strand
TTTGCTGGCGGCGTAGACATGATTGTCCAATTTTTGAATAAGCCTCCTATCCTCATAAGCGGGGCAAGCAGTGGGGAACGTTCAGTTGCCGCTGTCGCCTTCCTATTTGCATTGCAGGAATTCACACCTGCTTCATTTTATCTTTTCGACGAGATTGATGCACACTTGGATGCTTTCCATGTTGAACGATTAGGCGAGCTGCTTACCGAAGAAGCTGCTAATTCCCAATTCCTAGTTGTTACACTGAAACCTGAAATGGTAAGCAAGGCTGAGAGAATTTACGGTGTATATGGACGTGAAGGAGTCTCCCACATTGTCTCAACAACTTTCAAAGGGGTGGTTTAGCGACGGAGAAACAAACCGCTAAACCTTTTTATTTTAAACCTCCCTGGAACATTCTCTTTGACTTGCAAAGACTGGAAAAAATTAACCCTTGGGACATTAACATATCCTTCCTACTTTTGTCTTTCATAGAGGAAATGGACAAAAGAGCTGAAATCGATTTCAGAGCCTCAGGTGTAGCGCTTGATTCTTCTGCCACTGTTTACCTTATGAAATCGAGGCTTCTATTAAAATTGGAGGAACCTCCTGCCTCTCCTGAGCCTAAACTCGATTTTATCCCGCCTCCTCTAATTCTTCCTCTTCGTTACGAGTTAACGACCACAACAATCCAAAACTTATTAGAGGCTCTGGATGAAGCTCTGCAAAGCGAGAAATTATTCGCTTTAAAGGCGCCTCTTAAGTCTATATTGCCGCCTCCACCAGAGATTGTCCCCACAATCAGCATGTATCTAATGGAGATGGAGGAACAAATTAAAAGATTAATCCAGAAGATACATTCCTTGGTGGAAAAGGGTGAAGTTGTTACCTTCTCGAAACTGGTTCGCAATTTAGATAAGCTTGAAATGATAAGAACATTTATTATCCTTCTTTTCATGGCGCAGAATGGAACAGTTAGTTTATGGCAAGAGGAGAATTCTTACGAAATCTTTATGACACTCAACGGAGGCTCAACCGTTGGCAACCGAGACCAATGATGGACCTGAACTGTCCGAAGAAGAAAAAATGAAAGAAGACCTGACCATGTTAGAGGCAGCTCTTTATGTGAGTGGCCGCCCTCTTGATTTGAAAACTTTAGGGTTCGTCATTAATACAAGATCGAAGAAAAAGGTTCAGCGCCTCATGAGGGTTTTAATTGAAGAATATGCATTTCGTAATAGGGCTCTAGAAATCTTGGAGCTCGAGAACCAAAGGTTTGTTCTCCAATTAAAACCAAAATATTCGTCTAAGGTTAGAAGGTTAGCTATTAGGCCGCTTCTTACAGACGGACCACTGAAGACGTTGTCTTACATAGCCTACAGGCAGCCGGTCACGCAGAAGCAGGTGATAGATGTACGTGGTAGACACTCATACATGCACATAAAGCATTTAATAGATATGGGTCTAGTTAAAAGCGAAAGAAGCGGAAAAGCAAATCTTCTTAAGACAACGGATTACTTTGCTGATTTCTTTGGTTTAAGCCAAAATGTCCAAAAAATGAAGAAGCAGCTTAAAAAAATTTTCGAAAACGAGACCGATAAGGAATCTCTGGTTCTTAAGGAACAAACAAACTCAAAAGAATAAAAGCCTAAAAGGAAATCAGTTACATTTATATTTCTCTTAACGTCTCCTAGTTGATGAATTCTGGAGAAAATGGAAGATGTCTGTTTGGCACGGCGATTTACACAAGAGGAAGCCTACAGGCGGCAGAAAACGCAGTTATCGAGAAAAGAGAAGATTCGAGAGAGGCAGCTTTCCAACGGCGACCGTCTTAGGCGAGCCGAAAACCAAAACGAACCGTAGACGCGGCGGAAACTTAAAAGTTCGATTGCTAAGCACTAAATGGATAAACGTTTCGAATCCTTCAACCGGAGAAACAAAAAAGGTTGAGATTCTCGAAGTGTTAAAGAATCCTGCTAACGTAGATTATGATAGAAGAGGCGTGATAACTAAAGGCGCGCTTGTAGAAACCTCTCTTGGAACGGTCAAAGTGGTATCTAGACCAGGACAATCTGGAGTCCTAAACGGTATTTTAATCCAGAAAGAAAAGTAAATCAGATCTACTTAAAATAAAATATGAAATATAAGGAGAATTATAAGCGTGCGAAAAACGGATGAAGTTGTTTTATGGCCTGTGTATTTTGATTCCACAAAGACAAAATCGGAGGGACGAAAGGTTCCTAAACGACTTGGATGTCCGTCACCCACGCTTGACATGATTGAAAGAGCCTTACAAAATTTGCATTTATCCTACAAGCTCGTACCTGAAGCATCTTACCCCAGTTTTCCATGGAAGAGAACTGGTTTGGTGCAGGTTAAGAAGAAGAAACCGAAAAGCCAAATTTTAAAAGACGTTGCAAAGCAACTTGCGCTGGATTTCTAGTCTGAATCCCATGTAGGAAATGTTTAAATATTGGGCTTGTTTTCTCTTTTCCTATTCATATCTTTTAGCGGGGTAATCTAAGATTTGAAGGAAATCGGCCGAGTTATTCATATAAGTCCATGTGGAAAGGCCGTTGTTAAGGCACAGAAAACTCCTAAGATTGGTGAAATTGTTTTTGACGAGAAAAAGAAGCCCATAGGCAGAATTTTTGATGTTTTCGGACCGATTATTTCTCCTTATGTTGAAGTGGACGTGAAAAATCCCCAAGAAGTCGTTAACAGTGTTTTATATGTTAATCCTTCTCCTAAACGTGAGCTGAATAAGAAAAGGAGAAAGTAAGTTTGGAAAAGAAAATTTCTCTTCCCCCTCAAATCAGCGATATTCAACGATGTCCCGAATGTGGTAGTACAAGATTGATGAGAGACTACGAATCTGCTGAGGTTGTGTGCATGGAGTGCGGTTACGTTATTGACATGAAACTCGCCGATCAAGGTCCCGAGTGGCGTGCGTTCGATGGTGAACAGCGTGAGAAGAGAGCAAGAGTCGGGGCTCCTGTAACTTTCACAATTCATGACAAAGGCCTTTCTACAATGATTGATTGGCACGACAGAGATATCTACGGTAAAAAGTTTACAGCAGGCCAAAAAGCGCAGATTTATCGCCTAAGAAAGTGGCAAAGACGAATTAGAGTTTCTGATGCTATGGAGCGGAATCTCGCCTTTGCTCTTTCTGAAATCACGAAGATCTCTAACAATCTTTCTTTGCCGAAGAACATTTTTGAAACAGCTTCGGTGATCTACAGAAAGGCCGTTAAGGAACGTCTCATCCGAGGTAGATCAATACAAGGGATCAGCGCCGCCTCTGTTTACATAGCATGTAGGCAATGTGGGCTTGCACGCACTTTGGAAGAGCTGGCTGTGGCATCGAATATCAGTAAAAGGGAAGTAGGTCGCAGCTACCGATTCCTCGTGAAGGAACTTGATTATTTCATTCCACCTCTTAAAGCAAATCAGTATGTGTCAAAGTTTTCAAATCAGCTTACGATGCAGGGAAAGGTTGAGGAGATCGCAAGCAAAATTTTAGTGGCTGCGTCTAATCTCAAGCTTACGTCTGGCAGAGGTCCGACTGGCATAGCTGCTGCAGCTAGCTATATAGCTTCAGTGCTTGTTGGAGAAAGAAAAACTCAGAGAGAAATTGCTGAAATTGCCAAAGTGACCGAGGTAACAATAAGAAACCGCTATAAAGAACTGGTTGAACGGCTCCTATTCTCCACAACTTTATAGTCCTTGGTTCCTCACGGTTAAACAGAAGATTCTGTTCATACTGCTTGAGAAAGGAGCATTGCAAAACAGCGAAATAGCCAAAAAAGCAAGCATAACAGAACAATGGTGCAGTCAGGCAATTAATGCCCTACATGCAGAAGGCTTAATTGAAAGCGAACTCAAACCGCCCAGAAAACTCAACAAACCCACTAAAAAAAGCATCAAAATAGTCAAAAGCCTATTTCAAGACTTCCTGAGCCGAAAGGTTACGCGAAGACTTAAAGCGGAGCCACTTTTAGGGGTCGGCTCGCAGATGCGGAGCCCAGCGCCCACGGCGACTTCGGAGACCTCTTGATCAAACTTGGGACCGCTTGATTCTTGTCAGAGGATGCCTAACCATAGCAGTCTGCGTCTCGTAGACCCCCCTACCCGAGGGGGGCTATATAAAGGCGGGTCATCTTTTCTATCCATTTTTTGCGTGTCAAGCTTAACAGCAACCTCAAGCTTTGCGATCCGCTTGGCAATCATCAATTTATGACTGGTTTTCAATGCTAAAATCAATACCCCCCGTATTTTTTTATGTAAAGCCTGTTAAATTCTAAGGAGCAATTTTTTGTTTGATTCAAGCATCCTTTTGCCATTTGGTGTAAGGTAACATTGCGCCCACAAAGAACCTATGATCCAGACTCGCAGCCTCTTCAGATAGGATTTTTCTGACGAATATGTGACTACAAAAAGTTAACCATGGTTTTAAAAATCACCGTGCAAAAATACGAAGTAGGAGCGTGAAAGAATGCCGAAGCAGGGAATGACAGGTTTAACACTTAAAACCGAAGTTGCGGAACTACTAAGATCCAAAGCAAAAGCTTCCGGTATGGGAATAAACGATTATCTGACGGCGATCCTGATGGGGTCATCCTCGGAACAGTCCTGGGACCGTCCCAACGCACTAATTTCATCAGCCGCGTATCCAGAAATACCCGCAGAAACAAAGCCTGTTTCAAGCCCCGTTTTTGAAAAGAAGGGAGGGAACCTCGGAACCGTAGGTTCTGGAATGATGCGGCTGCCGGGATTTGAACCCGGGTCACCGACGTGGCAGGCCGACGTCCTAGACCAGGCTAGACTACAGCCGCACAAGTTAGAAAATTAGGAAGCCTTTCTCTTAAAATCTTTTTGTTGAGAAATCCTTAAGTCTTTCATAAACCTATGATTTGCCGTGAGTTGGAATGTCCCTTCCTAAAATGGTTGAAGTGAGGCAGAAGATCCCTGCCCCGAAAATTGAAGATTTCACCTCGGCGATAAGGATGGAGCTGAAGCAAGCTGGGCTTCAGGAGAAGGTTAAGTCTGGCATGCGAATAGCAATAACAGCTGGCAGCCGGGGAATCACCCATTACCCAGAAATTTTAGCAACGGTCGTGGATGAGGTTAGAAAAGCAGGCGGAGAGCCCTTCCTAATTCCGACGATGGGAAGCCATGGGGGAGCTACACCTGAAGGGCAGATTGAAGTCCTAAAGAGCCTAGGGGTCACCTCTGAGACTGTCGGCGCACCCATACGTGCAACTATGGAAGTCGAGGAAATAGGCCGATTAAAGAACGGATCTCCAGTGTATGTAGATAGAATAGCTTTGAAATCTGATGGCATCATCGTAGTCAACAGGGTGAAACCGCACACGGATTTTAAAGGCGAAATTGAAAGCGGTTTGATGAAGATGATGGCTATCGGTCTTGGCAAACAGAAGGGAGCTGAAACGATTCATCGTTACCAAGCTGATGGATACCATAAAAACATACCTGAGGCAGCAAGGCTCATAATGAAGAAAACAAACATAATTTTGGGTCTTGCAATAGTCGAGAACGCCCATCACGAAATCGCCATAGTCAAGGCTCTAAGGCCTGAAGAGATTGAGCAAGGGGAGATGAGGCTCCTAGAAGAGGCGAAAAAGCTTCTTGCAAGACTGCCCTTCAAAGAGATCGATGTGCTCATAGTCGATGAAATAGGCAAGAATATAAGCGGTGCCGGAATGGACCCAAACGTAATTGGAAGACTTTGGGTCCCTGGGGAATATGACCCGCAGGCACCGAATATCAAGAGAATCGTCGTCTTAGATCTTTCAGAGGAAACCCATGGAAACGCCATAGGAATCGGTTTAGCTGACCTAACGACTAAAAAGGCAGTGGACAAAATCGATTATCACTCTACATTTATCAATTGCCTTACATCATGTTGGCCAGAGGTTGGGAAAATACCTGTTTTCCTCCCTAATGACCGCGATGCCATATTAACTGCTCTCCGAGTATGTGGTCCGATTGACCCGGAAAAAGCTAAGGTTGTCAGAATCAAAAATACGCTGGAGCTTGACAGAATCTGGATATCAGAAAGCCTAATGGAATTAGTCAAATCAGATAAAGTGCTTTCTGAAAAACTGGAAATCATTGGAGAACTAAGAGACATGCAGTTCGATGTATTAGGAATGTTAGCAAGATAAAAAAGAACCAAACAAGTTTTTGGAATAATCAGAGCAAAAAGGATAACCCTAATTTTTTCTCAGAAACCAAAAGCGATTACCAAACACGCAAATAATAAAGTAAGTTTCAGGGTTTAGCTTTGCTGAAAGACTTCTTGCCTGGAGATTCGGAAAGCGCCGTAAAGCCTTGGGCGTCTTATATCAAATAACTGGAGGAGAGAAAAACGAGAAAGATTATTC
>JAWBOR010000108.1:0-6391 GCA_038826015.1 Bathyarchaeia archaeon | reverse complement strand
GCAGATCGGCACTTTGGAACGCTTTCCAGAACGCTGCCCGCTGATACCCGAAAACGAATTGCTTGGCGCCACCTATCGCCATTTGCTGTATGGAAATTATCGAACGATCTTCAAGATCGTCGGGACCAGAGTCATCATTTTGCGGGTCCTCCACGGGGCTCGCTTGCTGGATACAACAATGCTGAAAAGTTTCGAAAATGAGGGTCGAAGAGAATAAATGAGTTCTGCATAACTCCAATTTTATGCCGTCACTTGAAGCAACAGGAAGGGAAAGGATCGCTCTCCATACTCAATCCTACCAACAAATTCAAGTTCGCAATTTCCAATCCCCAGCTACTTTTCCAAAACATCCACACATAGGACACGCTTTGGGGGAGGTCCTGTTTTAGAATGCGGATTGCGGGTTTCGGATTGCGGAACTCAAATCGTATATAACTTCCAGAAATTAATTGATTTTTAAGTCCCTTTTTGATAAATTGAGGCACAATCATGATTTGACAGAGATTTTTGAGGTTGAAACACGACGACTTAATGAGCAAGTAAAACGTAATCTCGAAAGATTCCCCGAAGATTTTATGTTTCAGCTTACAAAAGAAGAGGCGGATAGGTGGGTCCGTTCAAGATCGCAATCTGCGACCTTGAAGCGTGGGATGAATATCAAATATCTACCATTTGCATTTACTGAGCATGGGGCTATTATGGCCGCTAACGTGTTGAATAGTCCTCAGGCGGGAAAGATGAGTGTATTTGTCGTTCGGGCCTTTGTCAAGCTCCGGGAAATGTTATCAACTCATAAAGAGTTAGTGCACAAGCTTGCCGCACTGGAGCAAAAACTCAAGAATCACGACGAGTCGATACGGTCGCTCTTGGTTGCGATTCGTCAGCTCATCACACCCCCTGAATCAAAACGCCGCCCTATCGGGTTTCGGTCGGGAGAGTCTGACGATTAGAAAAGATTCAACACATGAAAAACGAATTCTACTCCCAACACAAAGAAAAGAGGTCAATAGAATAAAACAAAAATTAACCTCCAACTAAAATCTTCTTGTTTTTTTAAGGCATTTGGTATACCATTTTTTTCAAAAAATTATTTCAAACGAGCAGAACCTATGCCAGGCATATCTTATCAAGAGATTAAAGATACCTTAATTAATCTATATTTAAACGATCATCGTCCTTGGTTGGTTGGGTTCAGCGGTGGGAAAGATAGCACAATGGTCGCGTCACTCATTTTTGACACGGCTCTGTCTATCCCTACTGAGGAAAGGAAAAAACCTATATCTATTCTCTGCACTGATACCCGTGTAGAAATCCCCGCCATAGTTGAAATGTTGGAAAGTACGCTGGCACGAATGCAGAAATTTTCCCAACATAACAATCTTAATATAGAGGTAAACCTTCTAAGACCACCGCCGGAGCAATCATTCTGGGTTAATATTATTGGCCGGGGGTATCCACCTCCAAATAGGACATTCCGGTGGTGTACCCAACGTCTTAAGATTGATCCTGTCACAGTTTTTGTAAACCAACGAATAGGTCATTGGGGAGAGGCGATTCTCCACTTGGGAGCCCGTAGGGCTGAAAGCGCATCCCGTGCCCAAACCATGGCTGGCCGCGAAGCTATCAACGGTTTGCGTCGTCATCCAGATCTTCCTCGCGTATGGGTATCAAATCCTATCGAATTTCTCTCTACCGAAGAGGTTTGGGCATATCTACTGCAGAAACCAAATCCCTGGGGTGGTGACAATCGTGCCCTTTATAAATTATATACGAATGCCTCAGATGGAGAATGCCCAATACAAATTGACACCAGTACCCCTGCCTGTGGAAACTCCCGTTTTGGTTGTTGGACTTGCACAGTTGTTGAACGTGACAAAGCTAGTGAAGGCTTGCTTGCAGCAGGCGATGAACGCATGGAAAATCTTATTAAGTTCCGGGAAACACTACTGGAGTTCCGTAATCCTGAAATGGGCTGGCGGGACACACGGCGTATGAATGGTAATAAAGGACCAGGCCCTTTGCTCATTAAAGCCCGACGAGAACTTCTATCGCAACTGCTCAAACTCCAAGAAGAAACAGGACTATCCCTTATTTCGCCTGAGGAACTGCTTTTAATCCAACAAATGTGGAAAGCAGCTCGCGATCCAGATGATGGTCGTGGAGTCGCCCGCATTGTCAGTAGACAGCGAGGGATCATTATGAATCCAGATTTAAAAGAATTGAACCGGCTCCGAGAATTGGAAGAAGAAGTTGCCCATGAAAAGGGTATTAATGCTGACACCCTCCGCCGTATGCTTGCTAAAGTGGAGGAATATAGTGAAAGTCATAGAGCCCATGGTCTTCCAGATGACCTTCTCAACATTTTGAAGGATGATATTGAAATCCTGCCACCAAATAAGAGGGCTTGAGTATGCCAGAAGTTTATATCGATTCATTAACATTAGAAAATTTTGGTCCTTTCTACGGCGAGCATACAATCGATTTTCGTAGTCTCGAGGGAAAATGTGGGATATTGATCGGGGGAAAAAACGGGGCAGGAAAGACTCATGTTCTGCGAGCACTTTATCTTGCGGTGGTTGGCGAAACTGGTGTTGGCGACTTAAAAAGAGTGGAGACGGGTTCAGAGGCAACTCGATTCATTTTCGAAAAATCACTCAATCGGCGTGCTGTGGCAGAGGGCCGCGATACTGTTCGACTTAGCGCAATTATAACTTTACGCGATGATAAAGTAGGTAGCCGGAAAGTTGAATTTCACCGAGAAATTCGATTCCGCCCTAATTCATCCCCAGTCTGGGAACATTATGCTCTGCGTTCAGACACACAAGGGCGAATTGACGATCTTCAAGTGATCCAAAAGCTACGCGATGCCTTCTTACCACGCCATCTGGCAAGATTCTTCTTCTTTGATGCGGAACGCAGTCAGAGTATTAACTTGGGACAACAGGACATCGTTGAAGGTATCAGTCGTATACTTGGGCTTTGGACCTACGGTGAACTCGAAACAGATCTCCGTCAATTGATCAGCTCTAAGATCCCTCGTGTATTTAGCACGGTTGGCGGCCCTAACCCTGAGACCATACTTGCAGAGCTTAATGGGAAAATCATCGCTATCGAGGGTATTCTCAAAGCAAAGCGTAAGGAACATGAAATTCTCAATCGCGACTTACACGAGATTGAGGTTGAGCTTTTTGAAATAGAAGATGATTTAAAAACTCTTGGTGCGGTTGACCCTGAAGAATTAGCCAAAGCACAGAAACGTTATGCCGAACTTACCCAGGAAAAGAACAAGCTTGAAACAAAGCTGACGGACGCTTGGGAATGGTTTCTTCCTATTTCTTTGTTGGGCACATATCGAAAAACCCTCCAAGAGGCACTAATCGCAGAGGAACGTCGGCGTGAATGGGAAAGCGCGAAGTCAACTGTAGAACCCAAAATTCCCCAGGTCAAACAAGATGTGTTTGGCAATCCACCAGAGGGTTTCGCTCTCGAACCATCAGTAGAGTCCTTCTACAAGAAACGCCTCGAAGACGCACTCCACAAGCTTTTCCATCCCCCACCAGAGGGAATGGCTTATCGCATCTACATTTCCGACCGCAATGATACGAGCACACAGATTCGTTCACGGCTTAATGTAAGCATGAGTGAATTGGGTAACCTCGGGGAGATGTGTTTAAATATTGAGAGGTTGGATATTGAATTAAGAGAATTGAACCAAAAATTAAAACAAATGCAGCAAAGCGCTGCCGCTTACAAACGAGGTACAGAATTACATGAAAAAAGAGGCAAGCTTATTTCTGACCGTGATAATCTTAATAAACGACTGAAAGAAATCGAGGCGGAAATTAAAAGCAAGGAAGTAGAGTTAACCGACTTAAAACGTCAGGAATCAATACAGCAGGAAATTGCGAACAAAGCTGAGCGTGGTGAGACCTTGGCAGCCCTTGCAACTCGATATCGTGAGGCCGTGGGGGAAATTCGAAGTCGTGCCGCAATTCAAATGCGTAAGCAAATCTCGGAAGAAGTAGGAAAAATATGGGTAGAAATCACTGAGCGTGAATTTGAATTTCAGGGAATGGATTTTGATAGCCAGTGGCAGTGCTGGCTTGTTCGTCGCGATGGTAAAAAGGTTACATGGGAAGAAACGAATACATCCGCTGGCCAACGGCAAGTCCGAATGTTAGCCTTTTACGAGGCTTTGCGCAGGCTCGCGAAACTTATACCGCCATTAGTCATTGATACACCCTTGGCACGATTAGATAAAGAGATACGTGCGAACGTTTTAGACCAACTTTATCTTACGGGACACCAATCCATTATCCTTTGCACAAACGCAGAGATTGATCCTGAAGGAAAGCTCTTTGAACGTGTACGCGAAAAGCTCGCAAGAGTATATACACTTCACCCATATGGCAGACCTGACAGTGTAGATTACGAGGTTAGAATAACAAACGATTATTTCGGGAAAGACATATGAGAGGAGATAAATTACATGAAGTTCGAAACGAGCAGTGAAGCTCACGAGTTTATAGAAACTGTCTTTCCACGGGTTGGAGCTCGAAATCAAGCAATTTTGGGGCGTGCTGCACTTTTCCTCGCGTTAGGAGAAGGGGTACCGAAAGAGTTTAAACCTAAAGATGCTAAAGGTGTTACTTTAAATGATGAACAAGTTGTAGGTGATGAACTGAAAGATATAGTACGCGCTGCTTTAAATCATCGTGCAGGTCGCAGCCTTGATGAAAGTGGTTACCGTCAAGAGTTCCGTAGGCATTTTGAGTATGGATGCCAACGCCTTCGCCAGATATGGACAGAAGCCTCAAACGATCAAACACGTTTTGTATCAGCTTTAATTAACTTGATAGGGGGTGTCAACCAGTTTCCCAATGTCACAGCTATAAAACAGAATATACCGACAATGAAGGTGGTTGAAAGAGAGGTAAAACTTAAGGTTCTGATAGATGGCCCAGATTGGTCTATTAATGGACCAGACACAAATAATGGTTTGTTGGTAATTTCAGGTCAACCTGGTACTGGCAAAAGCCAGCTTGCACTTGATCTATTGGCACAACTTAATAACTTTGGGGTTCGTTTTATATTCTTCGACATGAAGGGCGAACTTGAAGACGACCCAACAAACAAACAGCAACATAAAAATCACATCCAGTTTTTAGAGCAAACTGGGGCACAATATATCAGGCTCATCCAAGAGGGCCTACCGATCAATCCTCTTTTCCGTCATCCGAATCCAACCCAGAATGCTCAGGTTGCTTCTGAAATCGCCTCACTAATTAGAGCATTTGCACCACAATTGGGAGCGAAACAGGAAATGGCCATCCGCGAAGTATACAAAGAACTTGATGAACCCGATTTTTTAGGCATAACGGAGGAGATGGAACGGCGTGGTGCAAGTGGGGTTGATTTGGCAATTTTAAAAAAGATCGTGGATTTCAATATATTTGCAAGTTCTCGGAATGCAATCAGTCCCGAGGAATGGCTGAGCAAGTCTATGATAATTGATTTCAAAGAATTCGGCACCGATACCGATACAAAGGCTCTGGCTGTTGCTCTTATTCTAAATTTTTTAATAAAGAAGTTGAACCAGCAACTTGCTGTTAAGAATGATGTTCAACCCCTCAAAATGGTTCTGTTTGTTGATGAAGCGCACTTGTTATTGCCTAAGGAGAAAAAAGCTGGGTTACTTAGTACTCTTGCACGACAGGGGCGATCATGGGGATTACCGGTGTGGATGGCATCACAAGATGCAGACAAATTTTTAACCACAGGGGCCAATGAAACAAATTTTGCAGAATTGGCTGAATGTGGTGTGCATTTTTCTCCACACACCCTTACAGACAATGATCAACGTATGATCCTTGGCGGTGTCATCCATACCAAACTGAAAAAGTCCGAAGCCGCGATACGGCTTCAAGGGAAACTCCTAACCGGCACTGCACGACAATTCTGGAAAGATCAAGGAAGGTGAGAACACATCATGAATAATTCGCCAGCGCAACCTAACTACTGGCATGACTTCATTGAGAGTCCAAAGTAATCGTCCTTAGTCCTTAGCGTCCTTTGGGTTAGGCAACGGTAATTCGGTATTTTCGATTCTCATATATCAACCCTAAAAAGTTATCCTTTTGCAAAGACACACATAACACCTAATTTGAAAATCGTATTTTTCAACCAACACTCCATACCCTCTGACTCAATTTTTGAGTCAACCCTCCTGACAGTCGGTAACGATCCAGGCCAAACAGAGTGGAAGACCTGAAAATAGGGAGCAATGAGTCATTCCTTCAATTCCTTGTAGTTTTTCAGAGAACGGTAACGGGGATGGATTAGGTGGAAGGGGTGAGGGGTAGATTTTGTTCAGCCAGGTAGATCACGCCCC
>JAWBOR010000107.1:0-6397 GCA_038826015.1 Bathyarchaeia archaeon | reverse complement strand
GAAATGCTCGATGTGTCCAGATGCTTTGAAGACTTTTTCAGGAGTAATAACAGGAGACTCGATCTCGTAGAATCCTAAACGGCGCAAGAAGAGCTCTCTAAACTTGTCTTCAATCTTTCTTTTTAAAATGGAACCCAAAGGACCCCAATTTATGAATCCGCTTACGCCGCCATAGATTTCATACGATGGCCAAAAGAAACCTCGACTGCGGGCTATCTTGCTGATTTTCTCGAATTTATCGGATGTTTTCATTGGTTAAACCGTCCATTGGCTTTTATTAAGCTTTAGACTACACATCAAAAGTTTTTCTACAATATTAAAATTGTCATTTACAACCTCTTGCTCATGTACGGTCCGTCGTAGGCATAGCCCAATTGCATATAGTAACGTTTAGTTCCTAAAGCGCTGGTTACAAGAATCTTTTCATAACCTTTTTCCCTGCTGATTTCCTCAGCCTTTTCGAGAAGCATTCTTCCATAGCCCTTATGCTGATATGCGTCTCCATCATGTTTCCCAACTGGAACGAGAGGACCTAAAACGCGGAGTTCCCTAATTAAAGATGTATTTTGCCGAGATACTTCAGGTCTATGCGCTTTTTCGGATGGGAATCTTAATCTGGCATATCCAATCAACACATCGTTCACATGGTCTTCAGCCGATATGAATAATTCTTCACCTCCTGAGGCGTCGTATTTAAGGGTTAAAACGCGAATATTTTCTTGGTTGGGTTTAACTTTATCCTTCAGCCATCTGTAACCGACCTCTCGGCAACGAATACAGCGACACCTCAAATTCTGCTCTTTAAGTTTATTTAAAGCCAGCTCTCTAAGGTTGCTTCGAGTTACCCCGCCTTCAATGAGATATGCTGGAATATCCCGTTGTACACGCATGATTCGAACCCATGGCGGAACAATCTTCTTAACCTCAGCGATGAGTTCAATAGCTTCCTCGGTTGAATAGGGTTTGTAAACCCCGCGCCTCCACCAATCATAGATTTTCGTATCTTTGATTACGAGACATGGATAAATCTTGAGCATATCAGGCTTGAAACATGGGTCTGAAAAAATTCTTCTGAAACCTTCAAGGTCACGTTCAAAGTTTGAGCCAGGAAGGCCAGGCATCATGTGATAGACGATTTTGAGACCTGAATCTTTGAGTATACGTGTGGCTTCGATGACGTCTTCAATGGTATGACCACGATTAACAATCTCATAGATATCATCATAAATGTTCTGAACACCTATTTCTACACGTGTAACACCCATAGCCAACATATGGTCAACGTGCGTTTCCTTCGACCAATCTGGACGGGTTTCAACCGTGATTCCTACGTTTCTTATCCTGCTGGTTTCGGCTTTTTTCTTTGCTTCTTCAAGCGATTGTGATATCGAATCATTGATTGCGTCCAAGCATCTTTGAATGAAATATTCTTGATAGGTTACTGCTGTGCCTAGGAAGGTTCCGCCCATGACTATCAATTCAACCTTATCTACGGCATGTCCAATCGCTTCAAGTTGTATAATGCGTTGTTTAACTTGCATGTAAGGATCGAAATTGCTTTGTATGCCACGCATTGAAGCTGGCTCATGTCCAGTATAGCTTTGTGGGACACCTTTTAATGGGCCGCCGGGACAATAAGCGCAAGCCTCTTTCTGAGGACATGGAAAAGGTTTAGTCATTACTGCGACAACCGTAACACCCGATGCTGTTCGAACCATTTTTCTTCTTAAAACTTCAAGGAGTTCGCATTTTTCTTCGTGCTTAAGAAAACGGATGATTTCAGCGTTGGATGGAACTTCGCTTAGTCCATATTTTTCCGCCATCCGCATCTTGATTAGATTAACGTCTCTCCAAGACGGATTCGGAATACGCATTAGGTGACCTATGATTTCTCTTTCGATCTCTGTGCTCATGTAGAACCATCACATTATGAACAAACGCTAGATAAAAACGCTTTCAAAAATAATATTGTAAACAGTCACATCGTCTAAGAATTGCTAGGGTTGTTTCTCTCAATAAACAACATGCTTGTCTAAGTATTCTCTGTGTTTGCTAAAGATTCTCCTGAGGCTCCTGCTGAGTCCATCTTGAATCTTCTGAAGTTCTTTGTAAATGAGTACGTTAGAGGGTTTTGGAGAAGCTAAAGTCTCATCGTCAACTTCTACATAACGGTCAGTAATCTCTTGGATACTAGTCTTCTCACCAATATAATTAAGATAAGTCCAAAGAGCTTGCAAAGCAGCCCCATAAGCCGCACCTTCATCAATCTTTAAACAAATAACGTCTACGCCGAATATGTCAGCTGCTATTTGACGCCAAGCCTTGTTTTTAGAACCGCCCCCGGTCAATCTGATCTGTGCAGGTTCAACGCCTAAATCTCTCATCCGATTTAACCCATAATTCATTCCCAATGTCACACCTTCCATAGCAGCTCTGGCGAAATTAGAGACATTAAAAGTCTTACTGTTCAAACCAAAAAAGACTCCTGTTCCATCTGGAACATTAGGTGTCCTTTCTCCTTCAAAATAGGGCAAGAGAATTAAACCATTAGAGCCCACTGAAACTTCAAAGACTTTTTCAGTTAGCTCGTCATAGGACAAGTTAAACAGGTTTCTCACAAATTCTGTGGCAACTGTAACGTTCATAGTGCAGAGAAGTGGCAACCAAGCATTAGTAGAATCACAAAAGGCAGCAATCTCTCCAACTGGGTCAACTACGGGAACATCAGAATATGCGTAAATCGTGCCAGAAGTCCCAAAGCTGGCTGTGACTATCCCCTTTCTGGTGTTTCCAGTTCCTATAGCACCCATCATATTGTCTCCCCCTCCAGCGCTAACAAGGACATCTTCTCGGAAACCGAACATCTCAGCGATGTCTTTTCTAATCACTCCAACAGGCTTATCCGAGCTCTGTAACGGCGGTAGCTTCTCTCCCAAATCTGGGTCAATTGCGCAGAGAATTTCTTTACACCAAGTCCGAGTTCTAATATTCATTAAAGCAGTTCCTGAAGCGTCACCATATTCCATTACCTTTCTACCAGTCAAGTAAAAGTTCAAATAATCATGTGGAAGAAGAACAGTCTTCAACCTCTTGTAATTTTCTGGTTCATGCCGCTTCAACCACAGAATCTTTGAAGCTGTAAACCCAGGAGGAATCGTGAGACCCAGAAGTTCTATGACTGCTTTTTTTCCGCCGAGCTTTCTAGTTAAGTATTCACATTCTTTAATCGTGCTTGTGTCGTTCCATAGTTTAACAGGTCGAATCACATTTCCATGCTCGTCTAAGGGAACTAAACCATGCTGTTGCCCAGAAACACCTATGGCTTTTATGTCGCGGGGTTCAATATCCGCCTCTTTTAGGGCTTTTTTTATAGTTTTATGCAAAGCTTCTATCCAGACCGCTGAGTCTTGTTCCTTGTGGCCTGGGGGCAATCCTTCTATAAGTCCATATGTGTTTGTAGCTTTTGCTACAACTTGTCCAGTGTTACCGTTTACAATTATTGTTTTTGTGCTTTGTGTGCCATTATCGACGCCGATAAAATACTCCGTTTTAACCAATTTTTACCACTTCAAATTGTGAAAAAGTATTATTTACATCTTTTTATCCTTTTTATATTCTATGAAAATGCTTATCTCACTGTCGATTCTAGATTACGAACCTGATCTGGAAAAGCATGTAAATAATCTTGAAAAATCTGAAGCTTTCTTAAAGATAATTAAATTAATCAAAACTGGCAAGATTCACAAGGTGCACATAGATGTTATGAGGCCTCCCATGATACCTGATCAGACGAAGTTTTCCATCGATTTAGTAAAGCGCTTATACGAAAAACTTCATAAAGAAACCATCTTGGCAATTCACCTAATGGTTCACAACCCCTTGCCAATAATAGAAAAAATTAACACGTTTATTCCAAAGAATCAGAGAGCCAAAACCTTTGTCATCATACAAAGAGAATCTTACACTTCGGAAGAAGAAAGCATAAAAGCCCTGCAACTCCTGAAAAAATATGGGTATAAAGCTGGAATCTGTCTTAACCTTACGACTCCATCTGAAGCATTAACCGATAAAATAGTGGAAAATGCAGATAGGGTTTTATTCATGTCGGTCCCGATGGGCTATGGAGGACAGAAATACAGCGACGAAGCAACCAATAGAATTTCAGCCGTGGCCAGGAAGTTTCCCAATAAGCCTATAGAGGTTGATGGAGGAATAGATCCGAAAACTATTGTCATAGCTAGAAGAGCCGGCGCAAAAATAGCGGTTGTCGGATCTTTCATAACCAGAAATGATGACCCTGAAAGAGCCGTTGAAGAACTGGAACAGAACCTTTAGTATTCAAATCAAGAGAACTCTTTAACTTAATTAATGGTTTGTTATGTGACTAATTATTATGAGGGGTTTTTCTGGATGATGAAGCGGTGTATCCTTCTAAGGTAGTAACAGTAATTGTTACTGTCTTGTCGCGGTAGTCTGTCCAGTTCCATGAACAGTGAAAGGTCACTGTTGCATTTTTATCTAATACATATGGGAGGGCAGGCGTTACTGGAGTTACTTGGTGCACTGTTTCGTTTTCCAGCGTAACAGTAATCTTCGTAATATTCACAGGTATAATTGATGTCTCCGAGTTTATTATGGTTAAATTAAAATGGAGAGTGTCAGACGCATTAAAGCTAACCTCGCCTATGCTGAAGGTAACGTAAGTAGATATCATTTTAATGCTTCTTGTTGTATAACCCTCTGCTGTCTCTATTTGGATAGTTATCATCTCATTTTGATGACTACTCCAATCCCAATAGCCAATCAGGGAAATTGACGCATTAGGCTCCAATTTCTGCGGCAAAGCCGGTTCGATTGCAGATATAACCTCTGTACCATTGCTTGAAGTTATTCGCACCAATGTTAAGTTTACGTATGTAGCTGAGTTTTCTGAGTTACTAATTATTAATCTAAACCGATTTGCGAATAACGGGTCCACTTGAAAGTCTGTTATCGTTAGATTCACTAGAGGGAAGATGCCGCGAATCGTTCCTCCAGAACCATCTGCGATAAACACCATAACTTTGAGAGACTGACCTGTAAAGGCTCCCCATTCCCAAAAACAGTGAAAGGTTTTGCTTTCTCCTACTTGTAATGTGTATCCATTAGATGGAATTGTGGGAACAGTGTCCTTAATCTCGTACAAAGTGCCGTTTTCGGTTAACACTGAGATACCTAAAATTTTTACTTCGCTTGAGGACAAAGTTGGGTTGAGGATTGTGATATTGAATGAAGTGGTCCGCTGAGGGTTGAATTTGATGTTGGAAATGGATATAACCGGTTTTTCGGGGATTTTGAGCCCTAGAGAGACGTAATAACCCACAACCCACATGTAAGATAGGAAGGCGCCCAAAACAAAGGTGGCTATTAAGAGCGCCACAAGCGTAATTTTACCGATTGAACTGTGGATCAAACGTTATTCCTTCTTTTTCTTTAGCTGTGATTATAGAGGCTTCACGTATCCAAAATAACAAACATTTAGGCTTCAACCTAATTAAATTAGTGGTCTTTAAAATGAGGAGGTTTCAGTATTTAAATGATTCATTTGAAGGATCTTAAGAAGTTTTCAAGACGTTCTTGCCGTAAATTCGTAGCGTTCAAAGCCCTCTGTAAATCATTCAGTTGATTTTTCAACCCAGCAATTTCAGTTTGGAGACTTTGAATTTGGTCAGTTAATTTCTTAAGGTCTTCAAGCGAAGCTACATCGTATCCTTCAACTGTTCCTCGGATGACCACTTTATGCGCATGATAAGACTGTTCTTTTTTCTCAGCCATCACAACCACCTGAAATTAATTACTTGCCTCTCTATCTAACTTTCAGCTATGGAATAAAAGATTTTTGCTGATCAATCAGAGTAAACAAAACATTTATTAACTCATAAACAGGTCAAATTCTGCCCGAGGCGGGTGAGTGGAACACCTCCACCCGTTCCGCCAAATAAACCCCGGTGTCGGAGGTGAAACTACGAAATTTGACAGCAGAGAGATAGCATTAACCGCGATTTTTGCCAGTTTGTATGCTGTAATCAACATTGTTCAAACAGCAATGGGCGGACCTGTAACATATGGGCCCATCCAGCTGCGGCTTGCAGACTGCTTAATCCCTTTATCAGCATTGTTTGGGTGGCCACAGATAATAGGGGTCAGCTTAGGCTGCTTCAGCAACGCATATTATTGGCTTGACCCAGCAGATGTTATCGTAGGACCCATCGTTAATTTTATAGCTGCTTTCTTTGTTTTCTTGCTGAGGAGACATTGCTTTGTCGCATGCTTTTCCGGCGCTTTGACTGTAGGCGTTCCCATCGGATTGTATCTATACTATTTGTACACACAGGGCAACCCTGTTATCCAGCAAGCG
>JAWBOR010000106.1:0-6438 GCA_038826015.1 Bathyarchaeia archaeon | reverse complement strand
TCACCAGTGAAGACTACAAGAAATATGGAAAAATCGAATGCAGCAACCAAGCCCACTATGTTCTAGAAAACATCAAGAAATGCTCGGATTGCATAATACCACCAGAAGGAGAAAAACCCTACATGACTGTCAAATGGCACAAACGAAAACTAAGACCAAAAGTGCCATACGAAAAAGATGCTTTCAGCTGGGACCTATGGGGAGAATAGAGCTACTACGGTTGTATAAACCGTTGTGTGGTTGTATAACCACATTCTGAAACGCCTACGATTTGCCACTTTGGAAGCAACAGAGCATGCTGAGACATGATGGACACTTAGATTTTTATTTTCCCACTGTTTAAAGTGATGTGATCTATAGCCAAAAACTGTCATGCTTTTCTGGTTTTTATGAGCGATTTTGACACTTGTGGACACTTAAGCCATAGAACATTTTCCATGCAATCTAACCATATTCAGACTTTTCAAAATTCTTTGCAGTTCCTTGAACCTTTTTGCCCTCTCTATGTTGATCATTAGGGAATCACAGTCAACAGTTTCCAATCGAAGATTTTTCCATAAATCATAAAAACTATTACTAGAACAATAATTAGTGATGCTGTATGAGATTTAGATCCATCCTTGTTACAAGTCTTCTCATCTTCTTGTTCTGTTTGTCAACCCTTAGGCTCAATTATGAAGTTAAATCTTCTAATGGCTATCCTGTCCATAATATTGATACTGGTTTAGACTACGCAACAATTCAAGAAGCAATAGATGCAAATGAAACCTTAGATGGACATAGAATATTTGTCGAGTGGGGAACATATTACGAGTCGGTTCATATATACAAAAAAATATCACTCGTCGGCGAGAACCCTGAAACCACGACAATAGACGGTCGTTACTCTGAAAACACGGTCACAATAACTGCAAATGATGTGTTAATTGCCAATTTCACAATAATCAAAAGTGGGTGGGGCTACTGCGGAGTAATGGTAGAAGGTGAAAATGCAACTATAAATAACAATGTTGTGGCATTTAACTGCGTCGGTATACTACTTCTGAAGTCGTCAAACAACACTATTATTGGAAACAATGTAACGAAAAACGGCGCTTATGGCATTTATATCGAACGTTCATCAAATAACTTACTTAGGAACAACTTAATCTTTGATAATTCTTACAACTTTGCAGTATACGGTTCCGAAATTTCACATTATACTCAAGACGTGGATCCTTCTAACTTGGTGAATGGAAAGCGACTATATTACTGGGTTAGACGTATGCATCAAATTGTTCCCTTGGATGCAGGGTATGTAGTTCTTGTGAACTGCTACAATGTTACTGTGCGTTTGCTGAAACTGAACCGTAACAGTGATGGGATTCTGCTCGCTTTTACAAAAGGGTCAAGCGTCTTTGACAACGTTATAACACAGATGCGTGATCATGGAATTAGATTGCATGCCTCCACAGATAATAACATTTATCGAAATAATATAACATATTGTGGCAATGGAATCAGTTTATACGAATCACTAAACAACGAAATTCACATGAACTCTATAATAAATAGCACCCACGCAGGAGGAATCTTTCTTTACGAATCTTCGGGAAACAGGATCTATCATAACAATTTGATAAACAACAAACAACAAGTGGATTTAAGATATGGTTGTTCAAATAATGTCTTCGACGACGGTTACCCATCGGGTGGAAATTACTGGAGCGATTATTTAGAAACTTATCCGAATGCCAGTGAGATAGATGATTCTGGTATATGGGACACGCCATACATTATTGATGGAAGCAACCGAGACAACTATCCACTCATTAACCCGAAGACCTCAATTTATCCTATTCCAACTCTGGTTTTTGTCAGCTGTCCAGATTCGATAGAAATGGGAGAATGGGCAACCATAACTGTTGAAGCAAGAAATGATGGCGAAAAGGCAAATGAAATGTACATCTCTGTTTCTCTGCCCGATAACCCACCAATAGACAACATTCAAATAATTTCTCATGATCTTCAGGATGCATACATCCTTCCCGTTGGAGCTGAAGTCTGGGGCGACTATGGAACCACATATCCTATAATCTTGGAATACCCATTAGTTGAAGGCTTCAAAGAGAATTGGGAAACAGGAGAAACAAAGACTTTACAATTTAAGGTTAAACCTCATAAACCTGGAATATTTCATTTTTACGTTAAAACTACCGCTCAGATTGACGGATTATGGAATTACGATCCACAGTCAGGCATTAAAGATCAACAAGACGAATATGTGTACGTTTATCAGATACAAGCCCGATCGCCTGCTGTTGACCTTCTAGTTCCATACGAAGCACAGGGTAATGCTCCTTGGTGTTGGGCGGCATCAACTGCGATGCTGATGCGATACTATGGAAAAAACGTTCATGTTTGGGATGCTGGAAAGACACGACCTTGCACTTGGTCGCTTACTCAAATAAAGTCCTACATAGAAGAAACATATCCAGATGAGTTTGAGATAAAAATAGGAAGATACTATTCCGTTTCAGAACAGATACAAGATGATATTGAAGGAAATTTGAGCAAAGGCTACCCAGTCCTGTTGAATGTAGATACATCTATTGGAAGACATACAATTGTGATAACTGGCTATAATTCTTCTGGCTTTTTCATCAACGACCCAAGTGGTGCCTTCTTCGTCAAGGGGCTGGGAAGAGGAGGCAGTTTTCCATACATTCACGAGTTTGCTTCATGGGAAGAACTCAAGCCGCTTATTAGCATAGATCCTTTGGATAAGGATACGTTTCTGGTTGTTGAGGGAACACCTTCACCAATTGATGCAACTCTTTTCTTGATTAACGATGAGGAGGCTGGAATAAGGACAGTGCATGAGTCAGATAGTGGAAAAGGTGTATGCATCGATTATGGCGGTTGGTACTGGGCATTGGGTCTTTACTGGCGATCTATTGGCTGGCATCCAGTTGTTTGGGATTCACACGACAATCTGAACTATCATTTTGAAATTTTCAATCATAAAAGCCAAGAAGCAAGCTTTGATTTTCATCTTCAGATAATAGGAAATGATAATATTGTCTACTATGAGAAGAACATTTTAGACATTCTGGTACCAAGATACGATTCATGGTATGCAGTAGAGTTAGATATCCTTCTTAAGAATTACTTGATGGAAGGAAGACAATACGTGGTGTCTGCAGAGCTAAAACATCATGGATCAAGCGAAATTATCGACTCAATTACCTTACCTCCGATTTACTATGGCGTCAAGTCAATCATGTTTGTGAGTGAATGCCCCGTAAGAATTCTGGTAACGGATCCAGATGGTTTTCGTGTTGGATTTGATCCCACGTCAAACCAGACTGTAAACGAAATCTCGGATGCACTATACTATTATGGTAATGGATCATATTCAGAAGTGATATCCATCCCAAACCGAAAAGATGGAAACTATTCAGTATTAGTCTTTGGTGTTGAAAGTGGAAAATACAATTTAACATGCACAACTCTAGACGAAACAGGTTCCATATCAACTGAAAGCTTCATCAACATACCTATAGAAAAAGACGAGTCTCAAACCTATATAATTCCAGAGTTTCAGTCATTTCTTATATTTCCATTTTTCATGACAGCAACATTATTAGCAACCATAGCGTGTAGAAGAAAACACACGAAAGAAGATAGAGGATAATTACATAAGAACTTATAAGTCACTGAAGAAATGTTGACTATTGGAAGTCACTCCTTAAATAGGGCTACTTCGGGAGATTTCGCCACCTTCATATGTTAGAAGTTAAAAAATAGAATTTTTGTTATAGGAGTCAACAAAGTGTTGTAGTTTCGCTTTCAGCTCCAAAGATAATTAGCTCCATCACATGCTGCCGTGTTCCACTCAGAAAAGCCCTCTCGGCATGAACCGAATGTCAAACCAACGTCTTTGGTGAGTCTCCTTACCTTGGCTATAATACTTTTTCTATGATCTTCTGGCAAATACCGATAACCTAGAATAAGCTTTCCTTTCATGTATAATGGTCTTAGCTTTGCATGCAGTTCTGGATCAACTTTCTTCAGTCGTGGAAAGAAACCCACAACAGGTCTCAGGGTAGCTGCTGTTACATGTTTAACACCAGTCCTCGCAAGTGATTCTACAAGTGTTGTCAGTTCTTTTTCATCATCGGTTAACATGGGTATCACTGGGTCTATGCGCGCCACCGTCTTAACCCCTTCATTTGAGAGTTTCTGCAAAGCGGCTAGTCGTTTAGTTAGTGTTGGTGCCCTAGGCTCGATTTTTTTCTGCTTTTCGGTATTTATAGTTGTCACAGTCATCTCTACAAGGGCGTTGGTCTGCGTTAAAACATCCAGATCTCTAACAACAAGATGAGACTTCGTAAAGATCATTAGTGGAAAATTATATCTTGCAAGTACTTCAATACATTTCCGGGTTATTAGGTATTCTTCTTCCAATGGCTGATAAGGGTCAGTGCTTGAACAGATCATCACAGGCAACTTTTTTTTCTTGTTTTTGACCATAAGTTCGACGTTTTCAGCCAAAAGTAAGTTTGGTTTGGCCTTACCGCGGAAAACAGGGAACTTTACTGAATAACAGTAGATACAATCGTGTTGGCATCTTCCAAGATACGTGTTCAAAGAATACTTCGGCATGCAAGTACACATTGACTTCTTGCTTGGGCTAAAAACATCCATCCGCGTGCCGTCCAGCACTCCTCATTCTTTCTACTTCTTTTACCTTTCACTCTTAAACTTTTGCGTATGCTGGTTTTGTTTTAGCGCGAGTTACCAAAACATCAGTTCTGTTAGTCGCTGCTAAAAGAAGTTGTTCCTTTATGGGTGATAAGTTGAAATTTATAGTCAACTGTTAGGCAGTCTTACCTTATGTTTTAGATGTGTACTCTCTTCGAATTGCCTTTTTAGCATTTTTCTCTCTTTACGAATTAAAGTTTGAGGTTCCCATATTACCAGTATTGCTAATACCACGGCGACATTGAGTACTAAAAGATAAAGACTGCCCAGTGTGGTCTCAAGTGTTGGAAACATGAAGAAAGTTATTCATCGTGTGGAAAAGCATTGCCGTTAGGATGCTGCCGCCAGTGTTATTGTATAACCACGTGAATAGGATTTTTCCGCAGATTATAAGAGTCATAAAGCCCCATATTGGCGTTTGGGATTGGATTGTTCCAGATATGAAGAACAAGGGTAGGTGCCAAGCACCCCAAATAAATCCAAGAATAAGGCTTGAGACAAGAGCATTCAATCTTTTTTGAAGTCTATCTAGGGCGTAGCCTCTCCACCCCCACTCTTCTTGGAATGGTCCCCCTAGAAAGAATATATAGACAAAGCCAACCACAATCAATAACGGGTTAGATAAAACTGATAATTTAGGTAAAGCCTCTCCACTAAGTATAGCTAACAAAAGGGCACTGCCTGTTATGATTGGGAAAAGAAAGAAAACTGGGATGTGCCACTTTTTCTTAAACTTGTGGGCCACTCCTCTTTTCAGTAATTTTTTCACTCCCTCTTTTCCTTCAGTCGCGTAGGTTAAAAAAAGGCTGAGACAAGCGGACCGAAAGCAGCTGGATTGAAGGGACTGAAGAGGAAAACAGCGAAAATTGAAGGAACCGCTAATAAACCTGTTGAAACAAAGGCTTGAGGAAGCCAAAACAACCATGAAAAGACAAAGGCAATCAAAAAGTATAACAGTAGATTACGGTTCTCAAGTTCGCCCTGTTTCATTTTTTTGATGCACCTCTTAATCAATCTTATCGCAAATTTTGTAGCTATAATATTTTGTACTCACAACTAGGAATTTAAACGCAAATCTACGGGCTTTTAGCGCAGGGAACTGGGTTACATACTTGTTTAGAAACTTGCTCAATAATTACTAAAGCAAAGGGATGGAACTGCTAAACCTTGATAATAGTAAACGGTTTTTTTATCACCGATAATGGCAAAATCATCACATAAAAATGAGGATCCTGTAATAGGGTTCTATGGGTTTAAGCATAAACACAAAAGCAACAATATACCATTGCACTGGGCTGGATTAGGCTATGCAAAACATTGAGGATGCACATGAATTCTTTTTTCTATCTGTTTTCGTAGAAACATAACACGGAAATCATCATTCTTATATGACTTTGAAAGATTACGATTAGGATCGAGACTGATGCCAAGGTGCCTACATGTTTGACGAGGAGATTCTGTGGAACATTTCTTTGATGCTCCTTTGTTATGCATACATCTTGCTTTTCATTCTTGCTTCAAGTATAATTAGCAAGACATTCCACGTCTCAATCAAGACTTCTCGAAAGTTCCTGCACGCAATGATTGGGAACCTTCCATTCGTTATTCCCTTCTTCACTTCGAACATCTACCCAGTTTTAGTTGCAGCCCCATTCATATTGATTACATTCCTTGTTTCCCCTTACTCTCCCT
>JAWBOR010000105.1:0-6463 GCA_038826015.1 Bathyarchaeia archaeon | reverse complement strand
TTTTGACTCTTCTAATTCAAAGATTTGCGTGAAATGTAGTTGGATGGTATGCCCAAAATGTGGTGCTTGCGGTTGCGGTTTGCCTGACGAAACCATTGGAGCGGTTTTCCATATGAGACGCGTCTATGAAGATTTACTGGCTGGGAGAGTTAAAAAAGAATGACGAAGGATAATTTTTCCAACACAGCTCTTAGGGCGTCAAGAATAGGTATATTTGCCTCTTTGTATGTAGTTACAAGCCTTGTCCCAATAAGCATGTTTATAGGAGCCCCAAGTTTCCTTGCTCTAAGTCTTATAATAATACCGGTGATGGCCATTTTGCTGTCTCCTTCAGAAGCCCTATTTGCCTCTCTTTTTGCTGGAATCATTGCATTTTATATTGCTCCTACACAGGCCATGTTTGGACCTTATACAATCATGCTACCTACTATTGGCGCTACACTCGGAAGTTTATCGTACCACAAGACAAAGTTTGGCGCGTCTGCAACCTCGGTCTTTCTAGCAGTTGCTATTGCGGCATATCTCGTTAAAAATTATCCTTTTCCATATTTTGTGGTGCCACATTTCTTGGCCATTATCCTTGCGGTTGTAAGCGCATTTAAAAGAATGACACCGTTGCATGTGAAGATACCACTGTATACATATATTTCAACCATGACTGAGCAGGGAATGATGATGATACTTGCTGTGCATTTGTTAGGTCTTCCTTGGCAGGTATTTCCAGCTGTATTGCCGCTTATGATTTATGAAAGAATCGTTGGAACCGTTGGAAGTTCTCTTATAATTTTTGCTCTTGCCAAAACCTTACCGAAATACTTCAGCGGGGCTCAGGTATAACTCTTGATTTTGAGTCGTATTGCTCGATTATTAGGCACCTGTTTCTAGTATCAATGCGAATTTTGACTGATCCCTTCTCAAAAGTGAAGGGAAATGCCGAGTCTAATGTTATTTCAGCAGGAACATATATGTAAACTCGCTTATTCCTCCGATATAGTCTTCCTCTTCCTTCTAGAACCAACTGTTCTCACTCCGTATAGCCGATTATTTAAGTTCAAAAGCTTTATATTCTTTTAACAAAATGTAAGTTGTGGAGACTTACAAAATGACTGACACAAAATTTGAGGTAACCCAAATGAACCACACGGCACGAATCGGGAAGTTAAAAACAAGTCATGGCAGCATAAAAACCCCCACAATCTTTCCGGTACATAATCTTGGCGCGGATGGTGGCTGGAATACACCTAGATATTGGGAGACCTTTCCGGACATTCAAACGGCCATGTTTAATGCATATTACATATTGGCGAATAAAAGAAAGATTAGGGACAAACTGATTAAAAGCAAAGGGCTACACAATTTCTTAAATTTCCCTGGAGTAGCATTCGTTGATAGTGGTGGTTTTCTAACGTTAAGTAAAGCCATGTCAATCAATCAAGAGGCTATTCTGCAAATTCAAGAACTTTCAGGTGCTGATATCGCATCTACCGTGGATTTTCCTTTTCATATTAAGCATAATAACATAAGCATCGAGGAAAGCATCGTGAAGAGCATTGAAAACGCCAAAGTTGCAGCAAAACTTAAGAAGCGTGAAGACATGCTTCTTTTTGCTTCAGTTCATGGAAACGACCCGGTGATAATTAGCAACGTTTTAAAACATTTAGCCAAATACTCAATTTTTGACGGCTTTGCTGTGGGAAGCATGATACCTATTCGAAGTAATCTTCGACTTCTTGTTGACTTGATTTTTTCTGCTCGGCAAGCAGTGTCTGAAAAACCCTTACATGTTTATGGACTAGGGGGTATCCTATCAACGCCTCTCCTAGTATACTTAGGAGCAGACTCTTTTGACTCCACTTCTTTCATAATTTGTGGCGGAAAACGACAATACTTTGTCCCAAATTATACCTATGTGTCAATGAAATACATAGCTGAGCTCGATGCACTCCCTTGTGCGTGTACAATTTGTAGTTCGAAAACTATAGAGGAAATTCGGGGGAACAGATCTTTAATCTCTCTTCATAACCTCTGGGTTTTATGGCATGAGTTAAAGCAGGTTCAATTTGCTATTGCTGAGCAACGACTTGAAAGCTACATTAAAGAACGCTATACGCGAAACCCTATAGCTTTAAAGGCTTTTGAATATGCAAAGCGTAAAGTTAAACGAATCTTTTAGGAGGAATGAAAATGAGAACTTCTATAAGGCCTGTAACTTTAAGAAGGATTATAGAAACTATTGACTTAAGCATTAAAGATGGATATGTTAATTCCTCTGCACTGGCAGCCAAGTTAAAAACTACGCGGAGGAGAGCGCAGGAAATCCTACTAGAAGCCGAACGAATGAAATTTTTAGAACATAAAAATGGCAACTTTACTCCGAACAAAAACACATATGAGTTTATAGAAGCCTTTGAGCGGGAAGATTGGGAAAAAATGCATACTTTGCTGTTTAGCAATTATTCATTCTATAGAAAATTTATGGAAGCCTTTGAAAGAAATATGCTTTACAGCAGTTTCACAAAAAGTGATTTACTGAAAATTCTTGCTAATGATTCTATACTGAATTTCAATGCAACTGCTATTGACGTTCTATGCGATTGGGCAGAACGATTAAGCATAATCCAACGTAACCTTTACACCAACAAATATTATTTGGCAAACAACGCTAACGACTTTACAAATTTCATTTCATTTCTTCAAGCAACTTATGAAGAACTGAATCTCAAACCAAGACCTGGCCTCAAGCAAAAATATGTAGAAATTGCGAAGTTGAGAGAATATGTATGCGAGAAGTTGAAGATAAAAAGAGAAACTTTTGATCTCCTATTCGTCAACATCTTTAAAAAATCATATGGAAAAATGGAGTTATGCGGAGCACCAATAACTAGCGTCACCAAGAAAAACCCTTTCTCTCTGAAAAAGGTGAAGAAGGGACTAAAGGATTCCATCCTATCGCCTCAGTTTATATGCTTGAAGGAGAGTAAAGGCATCGAAATAGACGGTAAAGAGTATCGCTATGTCGCTATTTTTGAGCCATTGAAGGGATAATACAATGAGTAAACTAACTTTAGAGGGTGAAAAAGATCACCGGTTTTATTTCTTGACGAAAAATCCCTTCCCGAGCGTTGGTGTTCCAGAGGACGATCCCCCATTTTGTATTAATCGAGAAGAGGAAGTAGACATCGTTTATCGCTCTTTGGTTTCATCCCTTCGCGGCTTTTCAACGCATTTGTCGATGGTTGCTGGTTATGGAAACGGTAAGACACACTTGCTAAAGTATATAAAAAAAGAGATAGGAAAATTGCTTGAAAAGAAGTCAGAGAAAATATTAGTCGGATACGTCAGCTGTTCGGGTACATCATTCCGCGATATCTACCGAGGTTTTATGTATGATGTAGGTTATGATTTCTTTCATAATCTTTCATGGCAGGTTTTAGGATACACAGCTTCAAAACTTATTGAAAGGAAAAAAATGCAATTCACTGAAGAGCCAAAAAAAGTAGCTGAGAGTCTCAATAAAGACTTGTTAAGCATAAAGAGATTAGTAGACGATGGCACTGTAATTTTATCAACATTAATCAAAGAATCCAGAGATGAATTCTTGCCCATAGTAAAATGGCAGGACTTTCTTACAGCGTTTCTGCAATTAACAATGGAAGAAACGGGACTTTTAGCTTGGAGATGGCTTAGTGGAGACCCTACATATTCAGAACAAAGGCGTGACCTTGGTATAGTCACACCAATTGACACAGACAATAGGGCTCTCCAGCTTTTCATGTGTTTGCGAAAGATATTAAAAATACTGGGTTACGATTTAGTATGTATACTTCTCGACGAATTTGAGTCTATTGATATGCTAATTCCGCCAAAAAGGCAAGCTCTACTAAATAGTATCCGACACCTCATAGATCTTAATCCTAAGGGTTTATCCCTTATAATAGCATGCACACCAGAAACTTGGACAAACATAATTAGAGAGTACCATGCTTTTTCGGAGAGGATATTCAAGGAAATCACACTAAGGCCTCTAAATGAGCAAAACATAAACCAATTCGTAAAAGAATACCTGCGAAACTCCAGGAGCATTAGTGAAGAAGAGCTTATGCGAAAATTAGAAAAAGAGAAAATATGCATAGAGGATCCTTGCCTTTACCCATTTACCGATGGCGCACTTAAGATGATTCTGCAAATATCCCAAGGAAATATACGGAGAACGCTAAGCCTATGTAACATTGCCATCGATACATGTTCTATGATGCGCAACTCATTAATTAACGAAGATGTTTTAAAGAAATCACTAACAGATGTATTCTAGGAAGTAAGAATGAAAACCTAGCTGATGACTATGCAGTATTTTATCCCATTTTGGCCAGGTGACGACATCTATGAAACATTCAATCCATGGACTGACAAGTATAGCGGAACACAGAAAAGAATATGGGAGTGCTTTAGTAAACCTCCAATCGACGGCGTTCTAGTTTCTAGGATAAACATCGAGCGGACAAATCATATAAGACAGAAAGCAGAAAAGGAAGGAATTCATGCCGCATTGGGGTTTTATGGGCAAATAATGGGCGATTGTGGGGCGTTTAGCTATGTAGACGACCAGAAGCCGCGCTATGAGGCCCTCCAAACCCTATCTTTTTACAAAGACCTAGGATTTGACATTGGAGTTACGGTTGACCATTTGATAGTAAAGACTGTAAAAGTATCGGATAAAGAAAGGCGGCCCTTGACAGATGCAGAAAAGGAGGAGAGATGGAATCTAACAATCGAAAATGCCAAGAAGATGTATGATGAAGCACAAAAAACTAGATACGAAGGCATACGCCTTATTGGGATTACACAGGGATGGGACGAGGAATCTTATGCTAGAGGTATTCGTGAATTATTAGAACATGGATTTGATTATGTTGGGTTGGGTGGGCTAGCTAAAAAACCTACAATTACAATACAAAAAGTATTATTCAGAGTTCATAAGGAAATAAAGGAACATTTAAAGAAAAGAAAAGAAAAAATCCACTACTGGCCAAGAATAGGGCTTCATTTATTCGGAGTGGCAAGAAAAGACCTCTTCACTACAATGTTACAATGTGGAGTAACATCATTTGATTCTGCTTCACCACTCAGAATGGCTTGGACCTCTGGTACCAAGAACTACATGATGAATGAACATTTTTATACGGCAATCAGAATTCGTGAAGCTAAAAATGAAAAAGAAAAACTGCAGGAAAAAATTGTTTTTCAAAAGCTTAGAGAATTTACTCAGGGAAGAGTTACAGCAGAGGAATTTGCCACCATATTAAAAGACTATGACCCTCAAGGCTTCTCTTTTAGAGAGAAGGATGTATTAAGGACGTTGAATGATAAACCCTGGGAGAAGTGCGATTGTCCAATCTGCACAGAAATTGGATTACATGTGTGTATTTTTAGAGGATGCGAACGAAACATGCGCAGAGGCTTTCACAACGTATACCATTTCCACAGAATTCTAAAAAAGAAATATCCTAGGATTTTAGCATTAACTTGGTGCACAGGTGAAAAAGACCCCAGCGAAAGACTCTTACCTGCATACATGCGATATGCAAAATCTAACCTTTTCAAAACATTCTGGGAAAATGTACACGATCTTCCAATAGAAATTGGCATTCTTTCGGGTAAATATATGCTAATAAGTTGGGATACAATAATACCCTATTATGAACAACGTTTAACATCAGAAAAACTTTTGAATACCATAAGAGACCTAAAGAATAAACTACGCTTCTATG
The DNA here is from genome assembly GCA_038826015.1 of Bathyarchaeia archaeon. Classification (GTDB taxonomy): domain Archaea; phylum Thermoproteota; class Bathyarchaeia; order Bathyarchaeales; family DTEX01; genus JAWBOR01. The sequence continues at coordinate 695 of JAWBOR010000105.1, read as the reverse complement.
ACAAGATTTTCTTCATAGGGTTAGGTCCTTATCGTGAAGCAATTGAAAAGGCTTCATTATCTTTAGATGTTCCTATCGAGATTTTCCCTAAGGCAGAATTGAGTAGAGGAAAACTAGATGTAATAGAATATAATAGACAAATGAAAAATTTTAGAGAGGCTATATTAAATGAAATTAAATCCTACTATGAGCTGTTTTCAAATAAAAACGTACAGCATAAAAAATACAAACAAACAACATTAGTTACTTAGTTTTACATCTAAAAGAATACTTTCCGTTTCTCTTCGACAATAAACCTCGATAAAATAATCGATTTAATGTTTTCTTCGCTCTTCTTTGCTTGATCTGTAGAAATTCGGCTACGATCTTTTCGTCAAAATCATGCTTAAAATCAGCCTCAATTAGTTTGTGGAGAAAATCTTTGTCCGCTTTCCAACGTCTTCCAAATAATCTTATTCTTTCCCGAAACGCCGCTTCTCCGTTTAGAAATTTCTCAAGATTGTACAATACTAAATCCATTTTAATGTTATTCAAGCCTTCTAGAATTTTAAAAAGTCGGCTATACGTTATCTCAGATATTACAGAAGTAGGTAAAACTAGCCAGAGTTCATCGGTCTTTTTGCGTTCGGATACAACTAGCTGACCAATTCCTTTGGTAACTTCACTTATTGACGATTTACATTCTACATAGATCT